>JAFYPR010000003.1 GCA_017547445.1 Clostridia bacterium | reverse complement strand
GCCATTGAAGATGAGATATTTTCCAGTCTGTGTAAAATCTCACCCGTCATTTCCACTTCCCCGTCGCCGTCACAAAGCTTACTGCACAAAGTGGGAACAGCTTCAACAGAGCCCTTTACAATTAGTCTGTATCCTGTATCAGCCTTTGTAAGAGATGCCATAAGCATTCTCTTTTCGTCAAAAGGCATGAAAAGAATTTTTTCGTTTTCCTTTAAAATGGCGGCAACATCCTTTCCCTCTTCCATAAGAGCTCTTGCAGTTGCCTTGTCAAGGTCATTGCCCGTAAGAAGTCCGCCTTCTATCTCGCAGTCACTGCATATAACTGCCATTTTGATTTTATCCTCATCTGATACAACTCTCTCTTCAAGCTTTGTCTCACTGTCAGTAAGAAGTCCGCCCTTATCAAAAAGGAAGTATTCTCCCATGCCTATGTCATATACGAAATCAGCTTCCTCAGTATAAACACCGTCTTTTTCAAGCCTTTTTCCGCCTGCATACACGCCAATCATCCTTACGATGCATACGGGTGCCGGCAAAAGACACATGGCTACGGTACATGATTGAAGCATCGCCAAAGAAAAGCTCTTTGTTTTAAAAGCCGTAACAACCATAACAAAAGCTGCCACTATAACAGCAAGCACAACAAGAAGCTTCTCGCTTTTTGCATTTTGTCCGAACTTATCGTGCATATCGAGCTTTCTTGATTTACTCCGTCTTACTCTTGCAAGCACCGTTTCCTTACCTGTTGCAATTACAGCACCTCTGCAGCTGCCCGAGGCTATACGGCTTCCCGAGTATAAAATATTGTTGCACTCAGCCTGGTCCACTTCTTCATCGCACTTTTCGCTCACTTTAGCCATGGGCACATTTCTGCCCTTAAAAATTGATTCGTCACTTGTTAAGTTTTCGCACTCAAGAACACGTATATCCGCAGGCACAAAATCTCCCACCTCAAGAACAACTATATCACCCTTTACAAGAAGTGTTGGGTCAGTTACCATTCCTATGCCGTCACGGATAATCTTAACAGAACAGGTACGCTGACGGTCAAAATCAACTGCAACCTGTCTTTCCCTGTAATCACGCAAAAAGCCGCTTACCATATTTAACACGGCAACGGCAAACAGAATTATCCATGCCGCCATGCTTCCTTTAAAGTCGCACAGGGCACTGATAATGCCCATAACGATAAACGCTACGGTATATAAATTTGTCAACTGCATCAATATAACAGTAGCCACACTCTTTGTATACATCTTCTCAGGAGTATTTCTTCCGTTATCTATCAGCTTATCGTGTGCAACGAGGGACACCAGTCCCTCGCTCACACTTGTAGAAAGTTCAATCTCGACCTCTCGCTCGGTCATTGCTGAATAATTCATAAGCCTCTCCTGATTATTCGCCAAGGTGGAACTTATCATGAATAGCCTTTACAGCCTTCTCGGCATATTCCTGCTCAATAAGAACGCTGATTTTTATTTCGGATGTGGAAATCATCTGGATGTTGATGCCTGCATTGTAAAGAGCTTCAAACATAGTAGCCGCAACACCGGGGTTGGAAACCATACCTGCACCTACGATGGAAACCTTGGAAACATTATCATAGTGAACAATGCTTTCAGCGCCGATAAGACCATTGTTTTCTTCCAGAACCTTAAGAGCATTATCAAGGGAATCAGAATCAACAGTAAAGCTGATATCCTTTTTTCCGTCGTGACCGATGGACTGAAGAATAATATCAACACTTATCTTATTCTTTGCAAGAAGGCTGAATACCTGGAATGCCTTTCCGGGAGTATCTGCCACATTACAAAGTGAAATTCTCGCTACATCATTATCGCGTGCTACACCACGCACCAACATTTTTTCCATATTTGTTTCCTCCTTAACAATTGTGCCGGGTTCCTTAACAAGACTCGACAACACTTCAAGACTTACGTTAAATTTCTTTGCAAGCTCAACAGAGCGGTTGTGAAGAACATTTGCGCCCAGAGAAGCCAGTTCAAGCATTTCATCATAGCTGATTGTTGAAAGCTTTTTAGCATCCTTTACGATTCTGGGGTCAGATGTGAAAACACCTGTAACATCTGTATATATCTGACAAAGGTCGGCACCCAATGCAGCTGCGATTGCAACGGCACTTGTGTCAGAGCCGCCTCTGCCTAAAGTTGTAATATCATCATACTTATTAATACCCTGGAAGCCTGCCACAATAACAATATTGCGGTTATCAAGCTCACGGCGTATTCTTTCACCTGTAACTCTTCTTACTCTTGCCTTGGAATAATTACTGTCAGTAATCATACCTGCCTGCCAGCCTGTAAGGCTGATTGCAGGTCTTCCCAATTTCTGGATAGCCATAGCAAGAAGGCTCATTGAAATCTGTTCACCGGCACAAAGCAGTGAATCCATTTCTCTTCTTGATGCACGGTCATTGATTTCCTTTGCCTTTGCAATAAGATCGTCTGTAGTATCACCCTGTGCGCTTACTACAACAACAACGTCATTACCGTTATCGTATGTTTCAACAATACGGGATGCAACATTGAATATTCTTTCGGCATCAGCTACTGATGAGCCGCCGAATTTCTGCACTATAAGACCCATAATTTTTTCATTCCTTTACTTATATACTCTGATTTTAGACAGTACTCCGCCTAAAGCTTCAACCTTTTCTGAAAAAGCCTTTTCGGTCATCTTCTCTGTTACAAAAGCACCTTCAAAGCCTTCTGTAAACTCTACATTACCGAAAACCTTTATCACTTCATCCTTTGATGCGTCACACCTTACAAAGAACACATTTTCTTCATCCTCGGGATTAAAGAAAACGTTATTCTTTTCGCCTTCCCATGAGAAGTTCTTATCAAACTTACCCTTGTGGCGTACAACATCCATCAGATCGCCCACAATTGCACTTGCGGTTGCTTCCTTGCCGGCACCTCTGCCGTACATCATAACATCGCCCACCATGTCGCCATTTACCAGTATTGCATTGAATACATCCTCAACAGAGTAAAGCGGACAGTCCTCGGGTATAATCATCGGGCATACTCTTGCGGTAATCTTCCCATCTTCAACCTTGCTGTAGCCTATAAGCTTTACACCCGAATTCATGCTTTCGGCACAAGCCACATCCTCAGCAGTTATTTTGGTTATACCCTCGCGGGGAATTTTATCGTCATCAAGCTCGTTGCCGGAAGCAAGAGAAGTGAGTATAGATATTTTTCTCATTGTGTCATAGCCTTCAACGTCTGCAGTGGGGTCAGCTTCCGCATAACCAAGCTTCTGGGCATCACTTAAGGCATCCTCGAAGGACTGATTTTCCTTGAACATCTTTGTTAAGATGTAATTTGTAGTACCGTTCATAATGCCGTATATCGACTGTATATGATTTGCCGCAAGGCAATTTACGAGGGGGCGTATAATCGGGATACCGCCGCCAACGCTTGCTTCAAACATATAGCTTACGCCATTTTCCTCTGCCAGACGAAAAAGCTCTGTACCCTTTTTGGAAACAAGCTCCTTATTGCTTGTAACAACACTCTTTCCCGCCATAAGCATCTTCTTTGTATATTCGTAAGCAAAGGTAGCACCACCCATTGCTTCCGTCACAAGTGTAACCTCGCTGTCATTCGCAATGATGTCCGCATCCTTTACAAACAAATGCTTATCGGGATGATTATCAAAATCGCGTATATCAAGAATATATTTAACTTCTAATTCCTCACCGATTTTTTCCCTTATGGTATCGGCATTTTTCTTAACGATGTCATGTACACCGCCGCCTACAACGCCGTAACCCATAATAGCCATTTTTGTCATTGGTTCAACTCTCCTCTGTTATTGTTTTGCCAGAATCTTTACACTTCTGACACCGGCAACCTTAGTAAGCTCTGTTATAAGCTTATCAACACTCACCTTCATAAAATCTGTCTTGACCGTAAGATGAATGTTGGCAATGCCGTCGGTAGGCACACTCTGGTTAATTGTAAGAACAGAGCAGTTTACCGAAGAAATAATCTTAAGTATTTCCGACAGAATACCCTTAAGGTCAACCACCACAGCCATAAGGGTAAGAACTCCCTGCATCTGATTAAAATCAAACACATGGTCCTTATACTTATAATATGCGCTTCGGCTTATACCTGTTTTTTCAACGGCTTCATGTACTGTCTTAACCGCCCCCGATTCAATCAGGCGTTTAGACGTAAGAACCTTTAAAAAGACCTCCGGCAATACCTTTGCATCCACAAGAATAATCTCTCTGTCTTCAGCCAAAATGTGTCCACCTCACAAATACATTTGTTTTTTCTTGCTATTTTACTCTATATTTCGAACTTTGTCAATATCTTTCACAAATTATTTGACACATCCACACAAATTCTCATACAAACGAAAAAACAGCCGTTAAAATAACGGCTGTCATGTATGTAAAATAATTATTCAGCGATTGTTGCTTCTGTAACATCTGTAGCAGCTTCTGTAGCTTCTTCAACACTGTTACCTGTGCAAGCAGCGAGAGCTGCAACAGCAAGAACAACTGCACACGCAAGAGCCATGAACTTCTTCATTATTACTTTCTCCCTTCAAATTTTGTGATTTTTTAAATCCTTACAAATTATAGCGACTATATCACATTTTGTCAACCATTTTTGTGAAAATTATAATTTTTGTGTAAAATCTATGTAAAACGCAAAAAATACTTTACTCTCTTTGTAAAATATGTTATACTCTTAATATAAATGTTTAAGGAGGGTTTACAACATGGCTAAAACAGTAAAGGCTAAAGAATGCCTCACATATAAGGATAAGCCTCTTATGAGAAGCGGCAACAAAATTTATTACGGCAATCCTACTGACCGTTACATTATTTTATTTACGGTTGAATCTTCAAAGCAGGTTGAAGATTTGAAGGTTGCCGATAAAGTAACGATTGAGCTTATGACCAATTCCGGTAAAGAAAAGGAGAAGGTTTATAAGAAGGCTGTCCGTCCGGGTCTTTTCGAAGCGCTCGACATTGCAGAGTTCTGGCTTGCAGATGCTTTAGCAAACGGTTAAATTTAAAGAGTCGGGTTTTCCGGCTCTTTTTTCAAAGGTGATGTATATGAAAAAGGCTTTATTTCATATTTTAATTATATTATGCTTTATATCGCTGCCTGTTTGCGCTGAAGAATATATCTTTACCGTAGAGGGTGATTTTCCTATGCCCTATTCCGGAGCAATTGAAATGGTAAACGCAGACCACGGTATTTATACGACCGATAATTTAGATTCTATACAGCATCTTATAGATGCAGGATTGGTTTCCTATTGTGAGCCTATGAGCTATAGTGAGCTTTTCGACTATACGACAGAAGACCTCTACTATGCAGAACAAATTAATCTTTCGCAGATTTCATCGCAATTTGCATGGAACAAAGGCGTTTTCGGTGATACAGTTAAAATCGCCGTTATCGACTCAGGGCTTTACGGTGCGGCAAGCGACTTTAACTTTAAAAGCATCCATAAGGTTGAAGATTATACTTCAACTGCCTCATCCCCCATTTCCTTCTGCGAAGATGAAATCGGCCATGGTACAATGGTAACGGGCATTATATCCGCCGCCCACAATACCAGAGGTGTAGCAGGTATTGCACCCAATGCCGAGGTTTATATTTTCAAATGCTTTTATCTTGACTCTCAGGGCAGACAGACCGCAAAAAACTCTGACCTTCTTGCAGCGGCATATGCGGCTATTGACAAGTATGATGTGGATATTATAAATATGTCCTCAGGTACTAAAAATGCCACGGTTTTCAAAGAACTTGCCGATTACGCGGAAGAAAAGGATGTTCTTTTAGTCTCAGCCGTAGGCAATAGCGGAGCACAGAGCGGAAACACCATATATTACCCCGCAAGCTATGACAATGTAATCGGTGTGGGAAGCATCAAAGCGGACGGTCACCGTGCAAACCATTCCCAGCGCAATGATTATGTTGACATGATGGCACCGGGCGAGGATATTTATTCAATCCGTATAGGCGGTTACGAAAAGGGATCAGGTACAAGCTTTGCAACACCTCACGTTGTTGCAGCTGCCGCATTGGCAAAAAGTCTTAACCCCGATTTGTCTGTCAAAGAGCTTACTATGGCTCTTTACGAAAGCTGTAACAGCATGACAGACCGCTACTCAGGTCACGGAAGCTTAAACATTCAGGCGCTTTTAACTTATGTGCAGGCAATGAAGAATAAAGGTACTCTTGTCTATTCAACATCGGATAGCTCCGATTACGCCTACTTTTCACCCCCTGCAGGCTATAAGTCATATTTCGCCCGCTATACAGACGGTTGCCTTACAGATATCAAATCCTCAGGCACTCATGATTTTTTAAATTCTACATTCTATTTATGGAAGAAAGACACACTTGAACCCTATACGGGCGATATCCCTGTGCTCAATTATTAGGAGGCATTTTTATGGAATACGGTATTATATTTTTAATTGTCCTTCTGGCTCTTTTCTATTTTCAGACCATACTTTCCGAGCAGAAGAATAAGCACTTAGGCTATATCCTTCCCATTCTCACATTTATTACATCAGTTGTTTTAACCTTCGTGTGGATGGATTATTTTTCACTTGTTAAAATGGCAGGCACGCTGTTATTTGTAAACATACCTACTTACATATTGATGCTTATTTGTAAGCTCAAGCACAGAAAGCTAAAAAAATAAGGGCATATGCCCTTAT
>JAFYPR010000055.1 GCA_017547445.1 Clostridia bacterium | reverse complement strand
GTACACTTTCGCACGTTTTTATCAGAACATCATATTTTCAATAAACAGTTCCTGAAAATTTTTATCACTTGCCAGATCAACATATTCGGCATTTTTCAAAAACATATCCAAATCGTTTTTCTCACAGGCGTACTTTACAAGCCCTCCGAGACAGCTGTTATTTACACTGTAAAACCGTCCTCTCACCTCTTCGGGCAAAAGGCCTGCTCTTATCGCATTACCAAGGTTCATTTCAGAAGAAAAACCGCCCGATACAAAAACCTTATCAATATCACAAAAATCAATCCCGGCCTTTTTCAAAAGAGCAATCACAGCTGAATATATTGACGATTTTGCCAGCTGAAACTGTCTGATATCTCCTTGTGTCAGTTTAACAGAATCTTTAATTTCAAAATCCTCTTCCATAAATCCTGTCTCGTCAATTATTTCTTCCTCAAGCATTACGGCTATTGCATCAATAAGACCCGTTGCACAAATCCCTTTAGCCCTTCCGCCGCCTATTATAAGGCACATATTCCCCGTATAAGAATATATAGCACCTTCTGTTGCACTCATTCCCGAGGAAATATTAACACCTTCAAAACACGGTCCTGCCGCAGCTGCAGTACAGTATAGCTTATCATTGCCATAAAGCACCACCTCTGCATTTGTACCAAGGTCAATTAAAAAATTATACTTTCCCTTACATGGCATTTCTGCAAAATTAAGACCTGCTGTAATATCCGCCCCTACAAAGGCAGAAATATTCGGAAGCGATATAACCTCTCTTACATTTCTGATGCCCGCATCCTCACCGGACATCCTTTTTTTATCCAAAAACACAGGAGTATACGGTGCCTGACCCATATCAGAGGGGTCAATGCCGAAAAAGGTATGGAGCATGGTTGTATTACCTGCCACATAAAGAGTTGTCACCTTTTCTCCTGTCTCGTCAATCATCTGATTGACCTCATCAATCAATACTCTCTGCAGCTTGTACACACCGTTTCTTGAAGCATATTCAATCCGGCTCATTACATCTGCGCCCAAAGCTCTCTGAGGGTTATTATGCACCAGGCTTTTAACAATTGCCCCCTCATCTGCCGACACAAGTGCCAGATGAAGAGTTGTGGTACCTATATCAAGACAAAGGCACATATTTTTTGTTACTCTGCCCGTCTCTTTGCCTGCATCTGCCGTTGCTATAGCCTCTTTTTCCGGCAGCTCCACCACAATATCGCTTTTAATCTTATATTGGCAGGAGAGCACGCTCTCTCCGTCAACTGTAAGGGTACACTTTTTACAAATGCCCTTCCCCGAGCATGGATGCTCAAACATTTCGCCGTATCTTATAAGCAACTCCGACAACAACTCTCCGTCATTTGCCTCGTATACTGCGCCGCTGTTTTCAATAATAATCTTATACATAAAGCTCTGTCACCTTTTCAAAATATACGTCGATAATTTTCCATGCTGAATAGCATTGTCAAATCTCCTTCAATCATCATACACCTTCTGCATGGCTTTTTCAATATCCTGACCATACCTTTTTGAAAACAGGCCGCATTCTTTATCTCATTTCTATTCCCAACAGTTTTCGATACTCTCACGGATAATCTCAACATATCTCTTCACCTTGTTGATATCCCTGTTTACGGTGTACACATCTCTCTGTGTGATTTCAACCTTGCAGCCCTTTGCCGTTTTAAGTGTCTTTTCAATATGCGCCCTGAAAGCATCCTCATCTAATTTTTCGCCCACACCTAAGAAATTGGGACTTGGCTTTCTGTGATAAATAATGCCCGAATTTTTCAATTCGTTTGCCATAAACTCCTCGTCACACCAGGGCGAAATAGAAACCTTTTTAAGATTGGGAAGTGTTTTTATATCATCCCAGAAAGCGCTCACAGGCTCACAGCAGCCGTAACTCAATCTGCCGAAGTTTTCAGCTATTCTCTTGTAGCAAGGGAAAATAAATTCTCTGAACATCTCAGGCGAAATACCCACAGTTTCCTGACTGTCCATAAATCCCCAAAGGTCAGTGGTTTTTATAAGACCCTTCTTCTCTTCTTCATCGTAAAATGCCATGGTTCCCTGTCCCACCGATTCAAAGGAATGATTCTGCAACAGTACTCCCTCGTTTTCAAGATGCTTGAAATAAGCAATATAATCATTTGCTATCCTGTCCATCATTTCCTTGAATTCATCAGGGTAGTCATACATTGCATAAAGCATGTTTTCCATACCCATCATATGCACCACATGCTGAGTAGGCACGGAATAAAGGCAGTTACTTACCATCTTAACAGGCAGAATGTCACCAAACACATCACTTATTCTTTCAAAATGCTCTTTTGTACCGTCCTTGTTAACGCCAAAATTTGAAGGCGATAAAATCTTATCAAAATCATCACCCAAATCGCTTATGATGTGCTCAAAGGTGTGCCCCATTTCAGTGCCGTCTTCTTTTCTTATAACATTCTGTTTAATGTTATGTCCGAAAAGCGAAAACCATGCGTGATATCCCATTGGGAAATAAGGCGGTACAACCCTGTCATCGTCAAAGGTATCAAGATTTATTGACGTATGCAAAAGCCAGTATTCAAGATGCCTTGCAAAGCCGTCCTCGCACTGCATAAGAGGATTAATTGCCTCATGGGCAAAGGTATCCACCTCAATATGTATCAGAGGTCTTTCACCCTTGTACATATTGTGTCTCTTCCATAATTCAACTCTTTCAAGGTTTTTGTCCGATGAAGCGATTTCCATCTGCTTTGAGGCAAGAAATCTCAGCCTCTCTCTGTCCTTAAGTTCCATATCCGCACATCCTTTCACTTTAAGAATAACATCTTATGTCTGCACAGTATTTCAAAATCATATTTAAAACTTTAGAAATCATACCATGAAAATCAAAATCCCGTTTTTCTGAATTTCCCCGGCGATATACCCACGTTTTTCGTAAAACAATACACAAAATTTGCTTCGCTGTTAAATCCCGTCTCGTAGGTAATATCAGTAACCGTCATATCGCTTCTGAGCAAAAGCTCCTTTGCTCTGTTAAGCCTTGCTTCGAGAACATAATCATAAGGCGAAAAGCCGCACCTTTTTTTAAACACGCGCGAAAAATGTGTAACACTCATATGCGCCATATCCGCCAGGCTCTTAACAGTAATATCCTCGTTAAGGTTAGAATGTATATATTCCCTGATTTTCTGAATATTATCCTCATGCAGTCCGAAAGAAGCTTCCTTCACTTCGTAAGACTCGGACAATTTAAGCATAAGACGATACACCGCAAGTGATATATCATTCTCGGACATGCTTTTTCTGCCAACGGCCTCAAAAATTTCAAACATCCCTTTTCTTATTCCGTCAGCATTGCCCGATCTTATTATATTCCCCTCAGTGTGCACTATATCATCGCAAAGCTGCCGCGAATTTGCACCTGCAACATGGAACCACACCGATTCAAGATTATCATGTGTACAATAAGTATGTGGTTTATAACAATCAAGTATAACCGTCTCTCCGGGCAGAGCAACAGACTCCTTGCCAAGGGTATTTATAAAACTGAAGCTTCCTTTTATTACGTGAAGCACCAGAAAGCTGTCGTAACAATCCCTCGTCAAGGTATAGGTATCATCGCAATAAAAGTGACCTGTACAAAGAACATGATATAAAAGCTTTTCCGCCCTCATCGACGGCGATGAAAAGTAAATTTCCGATTGGGACAATATCCCCTGCCCTCTCTGCCTCATCTTCTCACTTCCCTCATCATTTTATATAAATTATACCATGCCCTGTACAAAAATAAAAGAGTGTATTTTTGAAAGCAAAAACCTCCGAGAATTATCTCAGAGGTTTTTCGTATTATTCTACTTCATCCTTAAAGGGCATTATAAGTGCCGCCGCTATATATACGGCAAGACCTATGCCCACACACCATACAAATAAAAACATAAGTAACCGTACTATTGTGGGGTCAACCTGAAGATAATCTGCCAGACCTCCGCATACACCACATATTTTTTTATCTGTTTTTGACTTATAAAGTTTTTTCATATCAATCAACTCCCCTCGCCTTAATTATAATACCATTTCCGACATATTTCAACTACATAATTCTTATGAGCAGCATATAGCATAACGTACCCAGGACAATGCTTAAAAGGGTATTTCTTTTCCATACATGAATCCCCACAACAACGCCCACGCTTATAAATTCACATACGCCGAAGGGCGCTACAGTAAAATCCACACCTTTTAAACAATAAACAACAAGCATTGCCATTACCGCATAAGGAAGCACCTTTCCCAGGTATTCCACATATGCGGGAGTTTTTCTGTTACCCATTACAAGAAATGGTATAAACCTCAGAAGTGCTGTAACTGCAGCCATGATAAGAATTGCAGAAAGTGCATATGTACTATTCATCATTTTTCACCCTGTCTTTCATAAAGCCAAGAGCAACAAGTATAATCACCATGGCAGGGATAAGAAAATTATCCTTCCCGAAAACCACAAGACACACAAAAGATGCCGCAAGTCCCGCTATTGCAGGCAGATGCTTCTTTGTACCAAGCCATTGCTCCGCAAATACCGTCACAAAAAGTGCCGTCATTGAAAACTCAATCCCTCTTGTATCAAAAGGCAGCGCAGAGCCTATCAATGAGCCTGCCACGCATCCTGTCACCCAGTAGCAATGGTTAAAAAGGGATACTAAAAAGCAGTATAAATGCCTTTCTTTTTCGTCCTCATACTTTGTATAACAGGTAAGAGAATATGTTTCATCCGTAAGTGCAAATATCATGTACGGCTTTTTAATCCCTGCCCCTTTGTATTTGTCAATCATTGATATCCCGTAAAAAAGGTGTCTTGCGTTCACCATAAGAGTGGTCAATGCCACCAGAGGCAGACTTGCCGCAGCCGCTATAAGCTCCACCGAGGCATACTGCATACTTCCTGCATATATTAAAAGACTCATCAGAAAAGAATATAAAACGCCGTATCCGTTTTTTTCCAGCACAATTCCAAACCCTATGCCCAAAACTATATATCCGCTCAATACAGGCAAACTATCACGGAAAGCATTCTTTAACGGATTATTTTTCATATCTGTACCAGTCCTTCAAGCTCTTGTATAACAGAGTAAATTTTTCATATCCCTTATCATACTTTTTTGCCGCTTCTTCATCATACATAAGCTCCGATACAACCTTCACGGTATTATCCGTTGCCGCCTTAACGCTTTCATATTCTCCCGAGGCAACAGATGCAAGGATGCACGCACCGAAGGAAGGTCCCTCCTGACAATTTGTTTTTAAAACCTTTACCCTTAACACATTAGCAAGTATCTTGCACCAGAGACTGCTCTTTGCACCGCCTCCGCACACCCTCACCTCATCTATCACAATGCCCTGACCTCTTGCCACTTCAACAGAGTCACGAAGAGCGTAGCAAACACCCTCCATAACCGCCTTTATCATATCCCCTCTTTCTGTGTCCATGCTCATGCCCACAAAAGCGCCTCTTGCATAAGGGTCATTATGCGGCGACCTTTCGCCCATAAGATAAGGCAGGAAAATAACATTATTTTCTCCGTCAGCAATTCCCTTTTCGCATTCACTGTAATCCTTTGAATTTAATATATCCTCTAAAAACCACTTATTACAGCTTGCCGCACTTAAGATGCAACCCATAAGGTGGTAGCCTCCGTCTGCATGGGCAAAGGAATGCAGAGCATTTTTTTCGTCAACGGTGAATTTATCGCTTGTAATAAACACAGTACCCGATGTGCCTAAGGAAATACTGCACATGTTTCCCCCTGTAACACCCATACCTACTGCCGCAGCCGCATTATCACCCGCTCCCGGTGCAACAATAACCTTGCCCCAGCCAAAGAGTTCACAAAGCTCTTTTTTCACTGTACCGATTTTATCATAGGACTCATGAACCTTTGGAAGCATATCCTCTGTAATCGAGCATAATTCAAGCATTTCTTTACTGTAGCATTTGTTTTTAACATCAAAAAGCAAAAGTCCCGATGCATCGCTTGGCTCGGTTACAAATTCTCCCGTCAGGCGGTAGACAAGATAATCCTTAGGAAGCATAATCTTTTTGCAGCGGTCAAATATATCTCTTTCGTTATTCTTAACCCACAGTATCTTCGGTGCCGTAAAGCCCGGGAATGCAATGTTTGCAGTCCATTCCGTCAGCTTTTTTACACCTATTTCACAATTAAGATAATCACATTCCTTACTGCTTCTTGAATCGTTCCATAAAATGCACTCTCTTAACAGTTCATCATTTTCATCAAGCATAACCAGCCCATGCATCTGCCCTGCAATGCTGAGCCCCTTTATTTTATCCCCGTAACCCTCTGTCAGAGCCTTTAACCCTTCAATTGTCTCGTTGTACCAATCCTCAGGGTTTTGCTCACTGTAGCCTTCTTTGGGAAATGATATAGGGTATTCCCGATTTACCGAGTTTATAATTTTACCCATACTGTCACAAAGAATCATTTTTACACTTGATGTGCCTAAATCTATTCCTATATACATCATAAAAGCCCCTTTTCAATCTTTATCTTCAGTATCTTTTTAACACTTTCGTCAATGCGCTCAATCGTTATTTCGCCTGTAGTAACCGCATTTAATATTGCATTTTTTGCCTCTTCCACATTCTGAGGCATCAAAAGCATATCTGCCCCCGCTTTAACCGCCATAACTGCAGAAAGAGAATTTTTATACTCCTTTGTTATTGCGCCCATTGATAGGGAATCCGTTATAACAATCCCCGAAAAGCCCAACTCATCCTTCAAAAGCCTTGTTATAATCTCACCCGAGAGTGATGCAGGCACCTTTTCCTCCGTTGCATTTATAAGGGTCATATGCGATACCATCACAAAATCACAACCGGCTTCAATGCCCTTTTCAAAGGGTAACAATTCACAGCTTCTCAATTCCTCCAAGGTTCTCTCGCTTTGTGAATACCCTGTGTGTGAATCTGTCCTTGTGCTTCCGTGTCCGGGGAAATGCTTTAAAACGGAAGAAACATTTTCTCCCTCCATTCCCTCAACCACACTTTTTACCATTTCTCCCACAACGTAAGGGTCACTTCCGAAGCTTCTGTCACCTATCTCACTGTTTTTTTCGTATACAATCACATCCGCAACAGGCGCAAAATCCACATTAAAGGAAAGTGCTGACAAATCTCTTCCCAAAGTCTGCCCTATTCGGAATGCCTCCCCGGTGCTTTTAACATTTCTCATAGGTGGAATTTTCGTTGTACCCATATGTGCTTTACTGCCTATTCTCGCAACTCTTCCGCCCTCCTCGTCAACGCCGATAAAAAGCGGAATGGACGAATAGCTTTGCGAATTTTCAATCATGGAAATAACCTGTTCACGGCTTTTTATATTCTGCGAAAAGTATATAATACCGCCAACAGGGTATTTTTCAAGTGCAAGCCTTGTTGTCTCGCCCGCCATTGTAACACCGCTGACTCCCGTTATACTCTCAGGCGTTACAAACATCATCTGACAGACCTTTTCCTCAATACTCATATTTCTGAGGATATTATCTGCCTTAACTTCAGCCTCATCAACTATTTCCACATGCTCTGTTGTGTCCGTCTCATCCAAAACCGTATCTGTGCATCCTGTCACGAGCATAAGGGCAGACATAACCAAAGTCATAATCTTTTTCATGCAAAATCTTCCCATCACTTAATTTAATTTTATCCTATCATTACAAGCTTTTTTTGTCAACTTTTATCTTGCTCTTTTGCCTTGTTAGTGGTATAATGTTTAAAATTGAAAGGAGCATTATTAATGAAATATGTAATAGTATTAACCGACGGTGCAGGCGATTATCCTATTGATGCTTTAAACGGCAAAACACCTTTAGAGGTCGCTGATATGCCCAACATCAACCACTTTGCCTCAGAGGGCAAATTAATGCTTGTAAAAACGGTAGGCAATGGCTTAAAGCCCGGCAGTGACGTTGCCAATCTTTCCGTTATGGGTTACAACCCCTATGAATATTATACAGGCCGCTCTCCTTTGGAGGCAGCTTCTATCGGTGTTGAGTTATCTGAAACACAGACAGCCTTCCGCGCAAACACCGTAACATTATCCGATGAAGAAAATTATGAAGACAAGACAATGCTTGACTATTCTGCAGGCGAAATTACAACCGAAGAAAGCAGAGAATTAATCTTAGCGGTTAAAGAAGCGCTTTTCGGCGGTGATATTGACCTTTTTCCCGGCGTAAGCTACCGTCATTTGTTCACATGGGACAATGCACCCGAAAAATTCAACCTCACTCCCCCTCACGATATTTCTGACCGTAAGATTAAGGACTATTTACCCGATAACGAACGCATCCTTGACCTTATGAAAAAGAGCGAGGCAGTTTTAAAGAATCACCCCGTTAATCTTAAGAGAATTGCTGAAGGCAAAAACCCCGCAACAAGTATATGGGTATGGGGCGAAGGTAAAAAGCCTCTTTTGACAAGCTTTGAAGAAAAGTTCGGTGTTAAAGGCAGTGTTGTTTCCGCAGTTGACCTTATTAAGGGCATCGGCATTCTGGCAAAGATGAAATCCATTGATGTTGAAGGTGTAACAGGTAACCTGCACACTAACTTTGACGGCAAGGCAAAAGCGGCAGCCGATGCACTTTTGAAGGATAATTACGATTTGGTTTATGTTCACCTTGAGGCTCCCGACGAATGCGGTCACCAGGGCGATATGGAAGGCAAAATCAAGAGTCTGGAGCTTATTGACGAAAAGATTGTAGGCTACATAAAAAATGAGCTTGATAAAGCAGGAGAAGACTACTGCTTCATGATACTCCCCGACCATTTCACACCTATCGCTATCAAAACACACTCTGCTGAAAACGTTCCCTGTGTAATGTACAGAAAGGGCGATAATAATTCTACAGGCTATACATACAGTGAAAAATGCGCCGATGCAAACGGTGAATACGTTGAAATCGGTCACGAATTAATGCAGAAATTCATTGACATGGGCAGATAACCCACTCATTAAAAAAGCACGCAAGCCTGCGTGCTTTTTGTTTTAATATGTAAGCTTTCTTACTTTGTCTCCGTCATCTGTGAAGAACTGAAGATAGTGTCCCCTCATTTTTTCGGGTGCCTCAATTTTAAGAGTAACGCTCTCTGTTTCAAACATTCCCACATTTACCCTCTTGACATCAGTCCCCACTAAGTTTGACTGATAGTCATATAATTCCATTATAACGTCCACTTCAGTTTCACATTCGCCCGACTGTACTTCAACCACACCTTCAATCATATCGCCCTCGTCAATCTCTTCAAGGTCAGTATGTTTTATGATTTTTGAAAGGGTATTGAATTCTTCACCCTCAACTACGCCCTCCAAGGTAGGCTTTGCTTTAACAATTCTGCCGTTATTGTCAAAGGTGAATTTATCAAGACAAAGCTCACGGTGTACACCGTGCCAGTCGCTGTACTCGCCTTCAAATCTTGCAGGGAAATTAAATCTATGATAAAGTATGTACCATTTATCCGTATCGGGCGCATTTATGATTGTATGATGCCCTGTTGCATAAATGCCGTGGCTTTCGTCCTTCTCAATCATAACCTCATTGCCTACGACAGGTCCCATGGGATTATCCGAATAACCCCATCTCACATGGTAGTTTTTGCTTCTTGTATCATCCTCCGCCCATGTGAAGTAATAAACACCCTTGCGGTAAAAAATGTGTACACCTTCACGGAAGTTAGGCGGTGTTATGCACTTTGGTTCACCCTTTAAGCTTATCATATCTTCGTTAAGCTCGCAAACCCAAAGAGAGCCGTTGCCCCAGTAAAGATAGCTTCTGCCTGTTTCGGGGTCTGTAAATACCGCCGGGTCAATAACCTGACCGGGATAATGCATTTCTTTCTTATTACCCTCGGCATCCTCTATTACCATTGTGTTGTAAACAATGGGGTGTCCAAGAGGCTCCTTGAATCTGCCCGTTGGACTGTCGCATACTGCAACACCAACAGCCTTGCCCACATTTCTTACAAACTTATCGGTATTTGCACTGTAATAGTAATAATACTTGCCGTTTTTCTTGATGATACAAGGCGCCCAGGCATTACCGTCAGACCAGGAAACATCCTCCTTCAAATCAAGGATAACACCCTCATCTGTCCAGTTGATTAAATCAGGAGACGAAAATGCCTTGAAATAATATCCGCCCCAGCCTTTAAAACCGTCACTTGTGGGATAAACATAATACTTACCGTCAAATATGTCTGCCTCTGCATCGGCAAAATATCCGAATTCGCCCGTAATGGCATTGCCCCATTCACGGATGGCAACAATCCATTCCTCGCTTACACCATTTTGTGTGAGAAGGTATTTTATATGATTATCCTTGTCAGCATGTGTAAGCTTTTCCCATGTGCCTTCCATATCAAATTCCAACTCGACTGAATCTGCATTAGTACCCGGCACTACAGGTACTAATATATATTTTTGTGACTCGTCAATAATAACATTGAACCTTTTAACCTTATCGCCCGATACTCCGTTTATCTTAATAGCCATAATCTACTCCTTATTTGCACAAATCTGCAACAACCTGATTAATAACAACGCCCTCTGCCTTGCCCTTCAATGTGCCCATAACATTTTTCATAATCATACCCTTGTTTTTAGTTGCTGCAACCTCAGCAAAATCGCGAAGGATAATTTCCTTAACCTCATCGGCACTGAGCATCTTAGGAGCATATTTTGCAATAATGTCATAGGTTGCCTTATAAGCATCAATCAAATCCGTGCGGTTTTCGGGGCATGTATCAATCTGCTCCTTAACAGTCTTCAATTCCTTTAAAATAACTCTGTCACAGATTTCCTCTGTAATATTCTCTCTTACGCCTTCGTCAATTGCAACCTTCTTGATAGCCGCAATAAGACTCGAAACAGCATCCTTTGTGGTTTTATCATGTGCTTTCATAGCCGCAATCATATCACTCTGAAGTATTTTAAATTCCATAACTCAACATCCTTTCAAATTGTTACTGTAATTCTATCACTTTTACTTTATAGGGTCAATATTTATTGTGAAAGTTTTGTTTCCTTTATTGACAAGTCTTTTATTTTTTGCTATTTTAATTTTATAGTATTTTTCTCATATTCAAGGAGGTTTTTCAATGCATCCAACATTTAAAACCTATTATAACCATGAACCGAGGGATTATAGTGTCCGTATAAATAATTATGGCTACAGAATTTGTACTCCGGGCTTTTCTCCCGGCTATGTTTCACGTAAAAATTATGTTCTTCATTATATCTATGAAGGCGAATGTATTTTTGAAACAAATTCCAAATCATATGTGGTAGGTCCAAATCATATGTTTGTGATTGCACCCGACAATATATATAACTATACATCATCTCACGAAAACCCCTGTACCTACCGCTGGATTGACATTTCAGGCAATAATTTTGAGAAGTTTATTGCATCAACAGGTTTTTCCCTTGAGAAACCTGTGTTTTCCGATTTCAATGATAACCGTATAGGCAATCTTCTGAAGGAAATGACAGATAAGGGTAAAATGAGCGGTAAGGAAATCAACGGCTACAGCTGGCTTCTTGCAGATGCTATTTCTAAAAAGGACAAAACAACCCTGAGCGTATGGGAAAAATATATTGAGCCTGCTCTGGAATATATTATATCCAACAGTGAAAAGAAAACTACAGTTTCCGATGTGGCAGATTATTTAAAAATTGACAGAAGCTATCTTTCAAGGGTATTCAACGACTGTATGGGCATATCCATAAAGAAATATATCTATAACTATCATATGGATATTGCCAGAAGCTTTCTTACATATTCCACCCTCTCCATAAAGGACATTGCCGCATCCGTAGGCTATGACGACCCGCTTGACTTTACAAAAGCCTTCCACCGCACCTATGGCATATCTCCCACCAGATGGAGGGAAGAAAACGCAATGAAAATATTTAAATCCCGATCAGAATAAAACACAAAGAGCCCGACCATTTTTGTCGGGCTCTTTCCATAATTGCTAATTTCTCATTGCTAATTGCTGCTTAATTCTTAAGGCTCTGCAACGGTGCAGGAATTCTGCCTCCGCGCGCAATAAAGTCACTGCAGGACTTTGTATTCAGAGGCATAATGGGAGCTTGACCCAAAAGACCGCCAAACTCAACCATATCGCCTACCTTTTTACCCTTTGCGGGGATAATACGTACAGCAGTCGTCTTACTGTTAACCATGCCTATTGCCGCTTCGTCAGCAATAATGCCCGAAATGGTTTCAGCCGATGTATCACCGGGCACCGCAATCATATCAAGACCAACAGAGCATACACATGTCATAGCTTCGAGCTTTTCAAGTGTCAGAGTGCCGTTTGCCGCAGCCGCAATCATGCCTGCATCTTCACTCACCGGGATAAACGCACCCGAAAGACCGCCGACAAAGCTTGATGCCATAACGCCACCTTTTTTAACTGCATCGTTTAAAAGAGCAAGTGCCGCAGTAGTGCCGTGTGTACCACACTGCTCCAGACCCATTTCCTCTAAGATATATGCAACCGAGTCACCTACTGCAGGCGTGGGGGCAAGAGAAAGGTCAACAATACCGAAAGGTACGCCAAGTCTCTTTGATGCTTCAACCGCAACCATCTGACCCATTCTTGTTATCTTGAATGCGGTCTTTTTAATTGTGTCTGCAACAACACCAAAATCCTGACCCTTTACCTTTTCAAGAGCACACTTTACAACACCGGGC
>JAFYPR010000054.1 GCA_017547445.1 Clostridia bacterium | reverse complement strand
CACAGGCACCTACAGAGCCTGTGACAGAGCCTACAGAAGCTCCCACACAGGCACCTACAGAGCCTGAAAGCGAAACAGAGGCTCCTACAGAAGGTCCTACAGTAGCCGCTACAGAAGCGCCTACTGCAGATACAACTGAGGATGACGGTCCTATTCTTGCAGAAATCCCCACAGAAAAGCCTACAGAAAAGAAGGTTACTGTTGACGATAAGCTTGCAAAGGAAGTATTGAAGCTTATAAATGCTGAAAGAGCAAAGGCTAACCTTCCCGCACTTGTATGGGATAACCTTGTGGCAAAGGTAACAGAGGCACATGCAGTTGACATGGCAACAAACAAGTATCTTGACCAGAAGAACAAGGCAGGAAGTGATGTTGCAAAGAGATTGACAGACGCTAAGGTTACATTTACAAAGGCAAGCGAAAACCTTGCACAGGGCAAATATACTGCAGCTGTTATTGTAAATGCGTGGATGAAGAGCGCAAGCCACAATGCCAACATCTTAAACAAGGAATTTACAAAGGTTGGTATTTCTGTTGCTGCAGCAGTTGACGGAACAATGTACTGGGTTGTAGATTTTGTTAAATAATCAGGAATTAATGAAGCGACCTGCCAAAAGGCCAATATCATTAAGTTAGCATTTCTCATTTTTAGCCATTTCGGGACTGTCCCAACAAAACCTCGCAAGGTTTCTTTGGTTTGTCGTCCCCCGACAAACCAAAGGGGGACTGTCCCAAATGGCTTTTTATTAACTTAATGACATTGGCCAGAAGGCGGGTCGCTTTTTATTGTTGAAATTAGTATTCTTTTGTGGTATTATATAAAAAATATCGAAGAACAAGGTGATACGGATGAATTTACGTGAAGGGTTAAAAAATACAAAGAGAGTTGTTTTTAAGGTTGGCACATCGTCGCTTACATATCCTAACGGAAGGCTTAATATAAATAAGATTGACGTTCTGGTAAGAGTTATTGCAGATTTAAAAAACCGCGGTATGGATGTTGTTCTGGTATCTTCAGGTGCTATCGGTGTAGGGGTAGGAAAGCTTGGCTTGGGTGAAAAGCCCAAGGATATGCCCGGCAAACAGGCGGCTGCGGCAGTGGGGCAGTGTGAGCTGATGTATTTGTACGACAAGCTTTTTTCCGAGTACGGACACATCACAGGTCAGGTGCTTTTAACAAAGGATGCCATTGACCACATTGACAGAAGGACAAATGCACATAATACCTTTATGAAGCTTCTGCAGATGGGCGTTGTGCCTGTTGTAAATGAAAACGACGCAGTTTCTACAGAGGAAATTGAGTTTGGTGACAACGATACCTTGTCGGCATATGTTGCCGCTCTTTGCGAAAGCGACCTTTTGGTTATACTTACGGATATTGACGGACTTTACGATGCCAATCCCCGTGAAAACCCGAATGCACGTCTTATAAGCCAGGTTGAAAAGGTAACGGATGAAATTCTTGCTTTGGGCGGAGAAGCGGGCTCCAGCCGTGGCACAGGCGGTATGATAACAAAGCTTTATGCCGCTTCAATTGCATCCGAGGCAGGGGTAAAGACCATTGTATGCTCTGCAGACGAGCCAAAGGACATTTACCGCATTTTTGAAGAAGAGGAATTCGGAACAATATTTGGTTAATGGGGGATTAAAATGATAAATGTAAAGGATGCAGGCAAAAGGGCAAAGATGGCATCAAGAAGCATTATGCTTTGCCATGAGGAGCAGAAAAACGAGGCGCTCCGTCTTATAGCAGATGCACTTCTTGCCCACAGTGATGAAATTATTGAAGAGAATAAAAAGGATATTGAAAATGCCCGTGAAAGAGGCATGAAGGAGTCCCTTATAGACCGCCTTATGTTAAACGGGGGAAGAATTAAGGCTCTGGCAGAATCCGTTATAGAGATTACCCGTCTTGAGGACCCTATTGGCGAAGTGGTGGAAGAATGGGAGAGACCCAACGGCTTAACCCTTAAAAAGATAAGAGTGCCCATGGGTGTTATCGGCATTATTTATGAGGCACGTCCCAACGTTACGGTTGATGCGGCAGTTTTGTGCCTTAAGGCAGGAAGCAGTGCCCTTTTGCGCGGTGGCAGTGATGCCATAAATTCAAACAAGTGCCTTGTTAAGGTTATTAAAGAGGCTCTGGGAAAAACAGAAATTTCCCCCGATGCGGTTATGCTTTGTGAGGATACAGCAAGGGAAAGCGCAGTTGAAATGATGAAAATGAACGAGTATCTTGACGTGCTTATACCCCGTGGCGGTGCGGGACTTATAAGAAGCGTGGTGGAAAATGCCACAGTGCCCGTTATCGAAACAGGCACAGGCAACTGTCATATTTACGTTGATGAAAGCGCAGATATTGAGATGGCAAAAAACATCCTTATAAATGCAAAAACACAGCGCACAGGCGTATGCAATGCGGCTGAAACGCTTCTTGTCAATAAAAATATTGCGTCTGTATTTCTGCCTGTGGCAAAGGAGGCGCTTTCTGAAAAGGGATGCCGTATTTTAGGCTGCGAAAGGACAAGAGAGATTATAGAGTGCGAAGAGGCAACAGATAAGGATTTTGCAACGGAATTTTTAGACCTTATAATATCCGTTAAGGTTGTGGAGAACGTTGAAGAGGCAATTGAGCATATTGAAAGGTATTCTACCCATCATTCCGAGGCGATTATAACCGAAAACGGAGAAAACGCCAAAAAATTCCTCCGTGAAGTAAATTCGGCGGCAGTTTATCACAATGCATCCACCCGTTTTACCGACGGCGGTGAGTTCGGCTTTGGCGCAGAGATGGGCATTTCTACACAGAAGCTGCACGCACGCGGGCCTATGGGATTAAAGGAAATTACTTCGTACAAATTTGTTGTTGAAGGAAACGGACAGGTAAGATAATTAGGAATGAGGAATGAGGAATGAGGAATTAAGAAAAAGACAAGTCGGAGACTTGTCTTTGAGCGTGTCGATAAAGTGTTATCGACACGCGACCGCAAATCTTGCCAAAGCAATCTTCGCGGTCTGTTGTTTTTCTAATGAACAAAGTGCCGATTTCTCGTGCAAGACTCCCTATGGGAGCCCTAAAATCGGCACTTTCGGCGGGGTGAATGCAATTAACCCCGCCTATTTTATTTGGGAAACCTTCTTTCCCAAACCCTTCGCAATTGTGCGAAAAATAGGTTTATCGACAGTCTGAGACAAGTCGGAGACTTGTCTTTTTTACATTGCTAACCATTTTTTGATTGCTACTGCGCATATTACGTTAAATATAAAAGAAAGCGGAATAAGAATGCGGAACTTTGTCTTGCTTGTTTTATGGTTAAAGACTATCATGCCGAGCATTGCGCCGAAGGAGGCGAAAATGTAGGCGGGGGCAATAAGCATAAATTCGCTTATGCGCCACATATTATGCCTTGCCTTGAATTTGTCTGTGCCGTACATTGTAAAAAGAATACTGTTCAAAATAAGAACGGCTATATAAAAATAAGTTAACAATCCCACATGCCTCCTGTTATTTTATCCTCTGCTTTTAAAAGAAGGGGACGTATTTTTAAAAGGTTAAATACCTTAAGCCTTATTGCATCAACAAGTGAAAATGCCGTAAACATTATAAGCGCTGTAAAGAATACGGCGAGTATCATAAAGAAGGGGTTATAGGATGTAAAGTGTGCGTAGCGGTATGTTATAAGTCTGTCCCATAAAAGGGGATGGGCGTGGATTATATAAACCCCGAATGCGCAGGGGGATATAATTTTAACTGCCTTCTTTAAAAATGCGGGGATATCAAGGTTTGCAAAAACCACAAAAAGGGCAATGCCGGATAAAAGCATGGGTGGTGATGTATACTGTGCGATAAAGCCTGTTGCCAGGTCGGCATATTTGCCTTCGGTGGATATAACCTCCTCCCATATTTTGAAAACCCATGAAAATACTGTTGTGCCGAGATAGACAAAAAGGGCAATTTTTACGTTGTTTTTAAAAATGCCGTAAAGCTTTATATATGCACCCGTAAGATACAAAAACGAAAGCCATAAGAGAGAATAACCCCATTTGGTGGCAAATATATCCGCATCATAGATTGCGGGGAGCAGGCTTAGTGCAACAAATGCAAAAATGAGAGTTATGCCAAGCTGTTTTTTTGTAAGAGCCTTTGCACCCTTTGACAATATGGGGATGAAAAGGAACATGCCTGCATAGGCGGTTACGTACCAGTACTGCTGATTGCAGATGGGGGTAAGTGCCATCTTTACCGCATCCCATCCCACAAGGGCAGGATAGCGGAAATGATAAACAAGTGTTATCAGAGTGCTGTAGGCGGCAACCTGCAGCCATAAAAGAACAAGGTTTGTATACTTATATTTTGAATTGACACCTACAAAGCCTGATATAATGCCGTAGCAGTTGATTGCCGAGAAGGTTGCCATTTCAAAAAACCATGCGGTTATACCTCTTGCACTTAAGGGCTCAAGCTCAAACAAAATACCGCCGTTACCTAAAATGTGAAGAAAAAGCACCATAAACATAGCGACAATCCTTAAAAGGTCAACCCCGTAATTACGGGAAGAGGTCAGCTTTCTTTCTTTTTCAAGTATCATTTAATATCGCCTCCTGTGATAAAATATCCTTTAAAAGGTGCATTTCGTGCGCCATATCATAAGCAAAGGTTGCCCATCCGCAAATGCCCTTACTGTCGGTGTTTGAAAGGGCGCCTATGATTTTGCCGTTCTGTATTACGGGACTGCCGCTCATACCCTTTGCTATACCGCCCTGTGATAAAAGGTTTTTATCTTCTACCTTAAGGCAGATAACGTCCCTTTGGTCAATGCGGTATGTACCTGTTACCACGGCTTCATATTCTTTAACCTCTCCGTCGGCAAAGGACGAAAGGATTGTGGCCTTGCCTAAAGTGATTTCACTCTTTTTTGCGATGGGGAGTGTGTCCTTTTTATCCCCCTGCCATACACCGAAGGCACCGAAGCGGTTCATGTAAAAAATTTTGCCCAGCATTTCCCCCGGTGTGGCAATAAGACCGTTTGCATCCCTGCCTGAAAGGTGGGCTTTTTTGAGGATATGCGTATAATCCTCAAAGGGGGAATCAACAACCTGCGAGTGTGCCGTTGCGGCAAAAAAGTGCGTATCGGGGTATGTGAAGCTTATTGTCTGCGCGGTGGAATAAAGACCGGGAAGAATATCCGGATAATAGGTGATGCCTATCATATATTTTTCGTCGGCTTTACTGCAGGCAGGTGTGATTTCAAATTTTATGTCAACCTTTTCACCATCTGCATCAAGGCGCACGCCTTCAAAAACTGCCATAGTGCCGTCGGAGCCTTTTTGCAAAAAGTCAGACTTTTTTGCTCTCTGATTGTTGATTTTTGTTATAACGTCGCCCTTTCTGAGACCTGCTTGAAAGGCAGGGGATATGATTGAGCCGTCTTTATCTTCAAAAAAGGTGACAGAGTCAACTATTATTGCCTCCTCATCATAGGCGACAGAGCAGGTAACAAGACCTGAGGGGACGGCATGTTGGGCAAAAATGGGTTTTTCCCGTATATCAACGGGGAATGCACGTATACCCCAAAAACCCACGGGAGATGAAAAAACAAAGGTTAATGCCGTGAGCGCAATTGATACAAAAAGGCTTGCTATACTCATGCGGAGTGAAAAAACCTTTGATTTTTTTAAAGGTGCATATTTTACGGTGACAGAAGTGCTGCAGGTAAAAAGTATGCGCCTTTTAGCTTTGGGATAAGGCATAATTGCGGATATAAGAAGGGTTAACGCTATACTTAATAATGCCGCGAAAAAGTTATAGGCAAGATTAATGGTTATAAAGATGCCTGTAACGGATAAAAATACCCGCCACATATTTTTTACGGGCATAACAAGAATTAATGTAATGAATGCACTTAAGGTGCAGAGAAAAACCAAAAAGGCGGGAGATTGGGGATAAAAGCTGTAAAAAGATGATAAAGTGATGCCCGACGATATAAATAAAGAAAAAATTATGCTTAATATACTCAAAAAATATCACTCCTGACCTTATTGTACTATATTTAATGAAAAAATTAAAGCTTTTATTTTGTAAAACACTTTACAATTTGTGTTTGTTTTGATAAAATTAAATAGATAATATAGGAAAAGGGGATTGGATCATGAAAGTATTACTTACAGGTGGCGCAGGTTACATAGGTTCTCATACTTGTATCGAGCTTCTCGCTGCAGGTCATGAAGCGGTTATTGTTGACAACTATTCCAACAGTAAGCCCGAGGCATTAAACAGAATTAAGGAGATTTCCGGTAAGGATTTTGCCTTCTACGAAGCAGACTGCTGTGACAAGGACGCCCTCAGAAAGATTTTCTCGGAAAATAAGATTGACGCTGTTATTCATTTTGCAGGTCTTAAGGCTGTTGGTGAAAGCGTAAGAATTCCGATTTCCTACTACAGAAATAATATTGATTCTTCACTTGCTCTTTTAGAGGTTATGGAAGAATTTGACTGCAATAAGATTGTATTCTCTTCCTCGGCAACAGTTTACGGTGTGCCCAAACAGGTACCTCTTGTTGAAGGCATGGATACAGGCTGTACTAACCCCTATGGCTGGACTAAGTACATGATTGAACAGATTCTTACAGATGCAGCTCAGGCAAACGATAAGCTCAGCGTTGTGCTTCTTCGTTACTTCAACCCTATCGGTGCCCATGAAAGCGGCAGAATCGGTGAAGACCCCAACGGTATTCCCAATAACCTCATGCCCTTTATCACACAGGTTGCAGTAGGCAAGCTTCCTCAGCTTTCCGTTTTCGGTGACGATTATCCCACACATGACGGCACAGGCGTACGTGACTATATTCACGTTGTTGATCTTGCAAAGGGTCATGTTAAGGCTATTGAATATGCAGATAAGAACACAGGCACAGAAATTTTCAATCTTGGTACAGGTATCGGCTACAGCGTTATGGATGTTGTCAAGGCTTTTGAAAAGGCAAATGATTTAACAATCAACTATGTAATTAAGGAACGCCGTCCCGGTGACGTTGCAGAATGCTATGCAAATGCAACCAAGGCTCTTGAAAAGCTTGGCTGGAAGGCTGAAAAGAACCTTGAGGACATGTGTCGTGATTCCTGGAACTGGCAAAAGAACAACCCTAAGGGACTTAACTAAAATTCGGACTTTAAGGAGCAACCGAGGTTGCTCCTTGCAGAGTGTCGATAAAGTATTATCGACACTCGACCTCAAAGGCGGATTACATCCTTCAGCACTTTGAGGTCTGTAATTTCTAATGAACAAAGTGCCGATTTCTCGTGCAAGACTCCCTACGGGAGCCCTAAAATCAGCACTT
>JAFYPR010000053.1 GCA_017547445.1 Clostridia bacterium | reverse complement strand
TGCTCAGGCAAGAGTTTCGGCGACATATACCTTCCGCTTGCTTGCGGCGGCGGCTATGATAATAGTTGCAATAAAGCTTCCCTTTTTTAACTGGGTGGCGGCAGTAATTCCGCTTTTTTATCAGAGATTTGTGATTATGCTGGCGGGAAAGCTGCGTTCCAAAGAAAATATAAAAGAAGAGGTGATAGATAGTGAGTGTTGAAATCACCGGACCGAGGATACTTTTTGAGATACCCATTCTCGGAGGTATAAGAATAACGGAGACTATCTTCAACGGTTGGATTGTTATTTTGCTGGTAAGTTTTCTGGCATGGTTTTTAACCCGTAACATGGTTACTAAAAACCCAGGCAAGAGGCAGCTGGCGGCTGAAAAGATATACAGCATGCTCATGAATCTTGTTGAAGGTGTTATGGGGAAGAAATGGACAGGCTTTGCTCCTTACATCGGTGCACTTTTTGCATATTCAATGTTTGGTTCTCTTTTAAGCCTTACGGGACTTCGTTCTGTTACGGGGGATTTGTCAACTACGGGTGCAATGGCAATATTGACAACGATAATGGTTATTGCTACAAATATAAGGACTAATGGTGTGTTCGGATGGCTGAAGAGCTATACCCAGCCTGTGGCTCTTATAACGCCGATTAATATTATAAGTGAAATTGCAAACCCCGTTTCAATGGCGTTCCGTCATTTTGGTAATATTGCGGCAGGTATTGTTATTACGAGCCTGATGTATGCGGCATTGGCTGCGGCAAGTAATCTTATCTTAGGATGGATACCTGTTGAATTTATTGCAAATATACCCATTCTGCAGGTTGGTCTTCCTGCTGTACTGTCAATTTATTTTGACCTTTTTACAGGATTTTTGCAGGCTTACATTATCTGTATGCTGACAATGGTAAATGTGTCAGGTGCAGGGGAATAGTGGAATCAGGAGTTAGGAGTTAATGTAAAAATTTTGCAGAGCAAAATTTGATTTAAAATAATATAAGTTTTATGGAGGTATTGTTATGGATACAACATTAGCAAAAGCAATAGTTATGGCAGGCAGCGCAATCGGTGCGGGACTTGCGATGATTGCAGGTATAGGCCCCGGTATAGGTCAGGGTTATGCTGCGGGTAAGGCGGCAGAAGCAGTAGGCAGACAGCCTGAAGCAAAGGGTGATATTACATCTACAATGCTCTTTGGTTGTGCCGTTGCAGAATCTACAGGTATTTACGGTCTTGTAGTAGCAATGATTTTATTGTTTGTAAATCCCTTCGTAGGTCAGATTTAAGTTGCAAATAAGGGAGGATATCCATGGATAATTTATCATTTGTAACATTGGATACATGGACTCTCATTTTCACATGGGTCAATCTTCTGATTTTGTTTTTACTTGTGAAAAAGCTTTTCTTTAAGCCTATGAATAATATGCTTGAGGCAAGACGTAAAGAGATAGAAACTGATTATTCCAAAGCAAAAAATGCGCAGGAAAGTGCGGACAAGATGCGGAAAGAATATGAAGAAAAGCTTGCCTCTGCTCACGAAAAGGCTGACAAGATAGTTTCTGATGCAGTTGCAAGCGCATCTCTTCGGGGCGATGCAATAGTAAAGGAAGCCGAGGAAAAGGCGACAGGTATGATTGAAAGAGCGCAAAAAAATATCGACGCTCAGACTCAGTCTGCCGTTGCAGCTTTAAAAGAGGATGTTTCTCAGATGGCTTGTGATATTGCAAGTAAGATAATCGAGAAGAATATTGACAAAAAGGACCATGAAATCCTTATCGAAAGAGCCCTGGAAGGTTTGGGTGAATAGGATGAATGAGAGAGTTAAACTGTATTCTTCGTCCCTTTATGATGTTGCAAGGGAAAATAACTGTCAGAGTGAGGTTTATGAATGCCTCGTTGACGTAAAAAATATTTTAGGTGAATTTGACGAGTATAAGCGTATTCTTTCATCTGCGGCAATAGACTCGGGTGAAAGAGAAAGGCTTGTTGAGGAAGCCTTTAAGAGCGCACATCCGTATGTTCTTAACTTTATGAAGCTTCTTGCAAAAAAGAGGCTTATGGGTATTTTTGAGGCTGTGGCTGAGGAATACGAAAGGTCGTATTTAAAGGATAATAATATTGAAAGAGTTGTAATAACCACTGCAATGGTGCTTGACGAAGAAAAGAAAAAAAGCATTGCAGAGAAAATAGAAAACAAAACAGGGAAAAAGATTATACCTGAATTTGTTGTTGATGAAACAATCCTCGGCGGTATTGTTATCCGGACGGAAAACTCAAATTTTGATGCATCCGTTACAGGCAAGATTGAATCTTTGAGAAGATTCATGAGCAAAAATTAAGCGTAGGAGATGATATGTTTGCGACTTAATTCAGATGAAATTGCAAGTATTATAAAAGAACAGATAAAGAATTATTCAAATAAAACTACAGAAACCGAAACAGGCAGAGTTATTGAGGTTGGTGACGGTATCGCAACTGCAACAGGTCTTGATAACTGCATGGCAAATGAGCTTGTTGAATTTGAAAACGGCGAAAAGGCAATGGCATTAAACCTTGACGAGGGTACTGTAAGCCTTTGTATTTTAGGCTCCGATGCCGAGATAAAGGAAGGCAGTATCGTTAAAAGAACAGGCAAGGTTGTAGAGGTTGGAGTTGGCGAAACTCTTATAGGCAGAGTTGTGGATGCCTTGGGCAGACCTATTGACGGCAAGGGTGAGATAAAGTATGAAGCTTACCGTCCCGTTGAGGTTAAGGCGGCAGGTATTATTGAAAGAAAATCTGTATCTGTGCCTTTGCAGACAGGTATCAAGGCTATTGACTCCATGATACCTATAGGCAGAGGACAGAGAGAGCTTATTGTAGGTGACCGTCAGACAGGTAAAACTGTTATTGCCACAGATACTATCATTAACCAGAGAGGTAAGGATGTTATCTGTATTTACGTTGCAATCGGACAGAAGAAGTCTACAGTTGCACAGGTTGTTGACACGTTGGAAAAGAACGGCGCAATGAATTATTCTATCGTTGTGTCTGCAACGGCAAGTGACAGTGCGCCTCTTCAGTATATTGCACCTTATTCCGGATGCACAATGGGCGAGCACTTTATGAATCAGGGTAAGGACGTGCTTATTATATACGATGATTTGTCAAAGCACGCAGTTGCATACAGGGCAATGAGTCTTCTTATACGCCGTCCTCCGGGAAGAGAAGCATACCCGGGTGACGTTTTCTATCTTCATTCCCGTCTTCTGGAGAGAGCGGCAAGACTTGCGCCCGAATACGGCGGAGGTTCTCTGACTGCCCTTCCCATTATTGAAACACAGGCGGGCGACGTATCTGCATACATTCCCACAAACGTAATTTCTATTACGGACGGACAGATATTCTTGGAAACAGAGCTTTTCCACTCGGGAATTATGCCTGCTGTTAACCCCGGTATCAGTGTGTCAAGAGTTGGCGGCAGTGCACAGATTAAGGCAATGAAGAAGGTTGCAGGCAAGTTGAAGCTTATGTATTCTCAGTACCGTGAATTGGCTTCCTTTGCTCAATTCGGCTCTGACCTGGATGATGATACAAAGAGAAGACTTGCTCAGGGTGAAAGAATTGTTGAAATTTTAAAGCAGGGCAGAAATAAGCCCGTACCGGTAGAATTACAGGTAGTGATTATCTATGCCTGTGTAAACGATTATCTCAAGGATATTGAGGTAAGCCGTGTAGCGGAATTTGAACAGTTCCTGTTTGAAAATGTACAGAATAACTTTATGCAGATTATTGAAAGAATAGGCGAAAGCAAGGATCTTGATGAAGAAACTGAGAAGCTTGTTATCACTGCAATTGAAGATTCGAAAAATAAATTTCTGAACTGACGGGGTGATTAAATGCCTCAATCCACGAAAATAATTAAAAACAGAATTAAAAGCGTAGAAGGTACAAAGCAGATTACAAAGGCAATGGAATTGGTTGCCACAAGCAAATTAAGGCGTGCCAAGGACAATATGGAGAGGGTTAAGCCTTACTTTGAATCGCTGAGAGAATTGGCTGAGGATATTATGGAGCATAATACCGATTTTTCATCGCCCTTTTGTAAAGGTGATTATGAAAAACCCTCCTGTCATGTTATAATTGCAGGTGACAGAGGTCTGGCAGGCGGTTACAACGCTAACCTTTTCCGTTCACTTGAGGTTAAGGATGGGGATTTTATCCTTCCGATAGGTAAAAAGGTTACGGAATATTTTGCAAAGAAAAATGTGACCGTTTTAACAAATGCCTATGCTCTTGCGGCAAATGTGCGCTCAAGCGATTGTATGCAGATTGCCCGTCTTCTTGCGAATGAATACAAGGCGGGTAAATTCGGAAGAGTTGATGTGAGCTATACAAAATTTGTAAATGTTTTAACCTTTGAACCCGATACGGAAATTCTGTTGCCCTTTGCTCCCAATGAGGAGAGAGAGAAGAAGGCAGGAGTTCTGACAATATATGAAGGTGGGGTAGATGCTGTTTTTAATCAGCTTATCCCTCAGTATATTTCGGGTATTATATACGGTGCCGTAACAAGCTCTGTTGCATCGGAATTATCAAGCCGGAGAAATGCGATGCAGGCGGCAAATAAAAACGCAGACGAAATGATTGCAGATTTAACATTGAAGTATAATCGTTCAAGACAAAGTGCAATCACTCAGGAAATTACAGAAATTGTTGCAGGCAGTGAGAATTGATAAATGAGGTGTAATTATGGCAGAAAATAAAATTGGCAGAGTTGTCCGTGTGGAGGGCCCTGTCATTGACGTAAGGTTCGAAGGAGAGCTTCCTAACCTTAATAATGCCCTTATAGTAAAAAATAAAGATACAGAAATAACTGTTGAGGTGGCTCAGCACATAGGTGATGATGTCGTAAGATGTATCGCAATGAGCTCAACAGACGGATTAAGCCGCGGCAGTATGGTTACAGATACGGGAAGCGGTATCAGTGTGCCTGTAGGCAGAAGCACCCTTGGCAGAATTTTTAATCTCCTTGGTGAGCCTGTTGATAATCTTCCGGCTCCCGAATGTGAAGAAAAATGGTGTATCCACCGTCCTGCACCTTCTTATGAAGAACAGGAAGGGTCAAGCGGTATACTGGAGACCGGTATAAAGGTAGTTGACCTTATCTGCCCTTACGCAAAGGGCGGTAAGATTGGCCTTTTCGGCGGTGCAGGTGTTGGTAAGACTGTTCTTATTATGGAATTGATAAACAACGTTGCAAAGCAGCACGGCGGTTTGTCTGTTTTCTCGGGCGTCGGCGAAAGAACAAGAGAAGGTAATGACCTTTATAACGAAATGAAGGAGTCGGGAGTTATTGATAAAACTGCCCTTGTTTACGGTCAGATGAACGAGCCTCCGGGAGCAAGAATGAGAGTTGCACTCTCGGGTCTTACCATGGCTGAATATTTCCGTGACAGAGAAGGTCAGGATGTGCTTTTATTCATAGATAATATCTTCCGCTTTACACAGGCAGGAAGTGAGGTTTCCGCACTTTTGGGCAGAATGCCCTCGGCTGTTGGTTATCAGCCTACACTGGCTACTGAAATGGGACAGCTTCAGGAGAGAATTACTTCTACAAAGAAGGGCTCTATCACATCTGTTCAGGCAGTTTACGTGCCTGCCGATGACCTGACGGACCCTGCTCCTGCAACAACCTTTGCACACCTTGATGCAACAACAGTTTTGTCGAGAGCGATTTCTTCGATGGGTATTTTCCCTGCAGTTGACCCCCTTGAATCCACTTCGAGAATTCTTACCCCTGATATTGTGGGCGAGGAGCATTACCACGTTGCAAAGAGTGTACAGAAGATACTCCAGAGATATAACGAATTGCAGGACATTATTGCAATTATGGGTATGGATGAATTGAGTGAAGAGGACAAGCTTATTGTCGCAAGGGCAAGAAAGGTGCAGAGATTCCTCTCTCAGCCCTTCTCTGTTGCTGAACAGTTTACGGGCATGCAGGGTAAGTATGTGCCTCTTAGTGAGACTGTACGCGGTTTCAAGGAAATCATTGAAGGTAAATGCGACGATTTGCCTGAGTCGGCATTCCTCTTTGTAGGAACTATTGACGAGGCAAGGGAAAAGGGGCAGAGTAAATGAGTGAATACCGTTTGAAAATTGTTACCCCTGACAGAATGGTTTTTGATTCTTTCGCAGAAAGGCTTGTTGCACGCACCCAGGCGGGCGATGTATGCATTCTTGCAAGGCACACCGAGTATATCGCACCGCTGGCAATCGGAGAAATCAAGGTGAAAGCTGACGGAAAATGGCGCACGGCTTCATGCTCGGGAGGTACTTTGGTTGTAACAGGGGGAGAGACAACAATTGTTGCGGATACCTTTGAATGGAGCGATGAGATTGACCTTGAAAGAGCAAAGAGAGCCAAGGAAAAGGCTGAAGAAAGACTGAAAAACAATGCCACGGAGTTTGAATTCCGTCTTGCGGAATTAAAGCTTAAGAGAGCGATAAATCGTATAAATACGGGTAGTAAATTTTAAAAAACAGTCATCGGGCATTATGCTTCGATGACTGTTTTTGTGCAGTTTTCACAAAAACATAGTTTTTTGATAGGTTTTTGCAAAATAGTATTGATTATCATTTTTGAATATGATATAGTATAGTCAAAGGGAGGGGATAAGAGATGGACAATTTACTTATAAGCGCCTGTTTGTTGGGACTTTCGTGCCGATATGACGGGGAGAGCAGAGATTATGATTTAAAGGACGTAAAGGAAAAGTTTAATCTTATACCCATCTGCCCTGAAATTTACGGTGGACTTCCTACGCCGAGAGTGCCCAGCGAAATAAGAGAAAACGGAGTTTTTAACCGTGAAGGGCTGGATGTGACGGCACAGTATGAAAAGGGGGCAAGAGAGGCTTTGCATCTTGCAAAGCTCTTTGATGTGAAATATGCTCTTTTAAAGGCGAAAAGTCCGTCCTGCGGAAGCGGGGAGATTTATGACGGAAGCTTTTCGGGTACTCTTACAAAAGGTGACGGAATTACAGCACGGCTTCTTAAGGAAAACGGCATAGAGGTTTTTACTGAAAATAATATGGTAAAACTGCTCAAAAAATAGCTGAAAATATTTGTCAAATCAGTACATAAAATGATTGACGAAGGGTGAATTGTGCGGTATAATGATTAGTGGTAACGTAGGTTATCCAAGGTTTTATATTTAATTTTTTTTCATATAAAGAGGAGGTAATTAACATGACTGATTTTAAGGCATGGGAAGGCTTTGACGGCCGAATCTGGAAGCTTGAAGTTAACGTAAGAGACTTCATTCAGAAGAACTATACACCCTATGATGGTGATTCTTCTTTCCTTGAAGACCCCACAGATGCAACAAACAAGCTCTGGGGAAGACTTTCCGAATTACAGAAGGAAGAAAGAGCAAACGGCGGCGTTCTGGATATGGAAACAGAAAAGGTTGCCACACTCACAGCTTACGGCCCCGGTTATATTGACGAATCCATGAAGGATTTGGAAAAGGTTGTAGGTCTTCAGACAGATAAGCCCTTAAAGAGAGCATTTATGCCCTTTGGCGGTATCAACATGGCTGTAAAGGCTTGCGAAACAAACGGTTATACACCTAACCCCGAGCTTATTAAGATTTTCACAGAATACTGCCGTACACATAACCAGGCTGTATTCGATGTATACACACCCGAAATGAGAGCTGCAAGAAGCAACAAGATTATTACAGGTCTTCCCGACGCTTACGGCAGAGGCCGTATCGTTGGCGACTACAGAAGAGTTGCTCTTTACGGTATTGATTTCCTTATTGAGGAAAAGAAGAAGGATAAGGTAGCCTGCGGCGAAAGCAGTATGCGTGACAGCGTTATCCGTGCAAGAGAAGAAGTTGCTATGCAGATTAAGGCTCTTGAAGATATGAAGATAATGGCTGCATCTTACGGCTACGATATCTCCAAGCCCGCTACAAATGCTCGTGAAGCTGTTCAGTGGCTCTACTTTGGCTATCTTGCTGCTATCAAGACACAGAACGGCGCTGCGATGAGTGTTGGTAGAGTATCTACATTCCTTGATATCTATATCAAGAGAGATATGGATGCGGGTATCCTTACAGAAAAGGATGCTCAGGAGCTTATAGACCATTTCGTAATGAAGCTCAGAATGGTTAAGTTCGCTCGTACACCCGACTACAACCAGCTCTTCACAGGCGACCCCGTATGGGCTACACTTGAAGTTGGCGGTATCGGTATGGACGGAAGAAGCATGGTTACAAAGACTGACTATCGTTTCCTCAGAACACTTGAAAACATGGGTCCCTCTCCCGAGCCTAACCTTACAGTTCTTTACTCTTCTGCACTTCCTGAAACATTCAAGAAGTACACAAGCGAAATTTCTATCAGAACAAGCTCCGTTCAGTACGAAAATGATGATGTTATGAAGCCCATCTGGGGTGACGACTACTCCATCTGCTGCTGCGTATCCGCTACACAGACAGGTAAGGAAATGCAGTTCTTCGGTGCAAGAGCCAACCTTGCAAAGTGTCTTCTTTACGCTATCAACGGCGGTGTTGACGCAAAGACATTAAAGCAGGTAGGTCCCGCTTATAAGCCCATTACAAGCGAATACCTTGATTATGATGAAGTAATCGAAAAGTATGTTGCTATGATGGAATGGCTTGCTAAGCTCTATGTTCATACACTTAACGCAATCCATTACATGCATGATAAATACTTCTATGAAGCAGCTGAAATGGCTCTTATTGATACAGAGGTTAAGAGAAGCTTTGCAACAGGTATTGCAGGTTTCTCCCACGTTGTTGACTCCCTTTCTGCTATTAAGTATGCAAAGGTTAAGGTTATCCGTGATCCCGAAAGCGGCGTAGCTAAGCATTTCGAAATCGAAGGCGACTTCCCCAAGTATGGTAACGATGATGACCGTGCAGACGATATCGCTATCTGGCTTCTCCGTACATTCATGGAAAAGATTAAGAAGCATCACACATATCGTGAAAGTGAACCCTCTACATCTATCCTTACAATTACAAGTAACGTTGTTTACGGTAAGGCTACAGCTGACATGCCCAACGGCAGAAAAGCAGGCGAACCTCTTTCTCCCGGTGCGAACCCCGCTTACGGTGCAGAGCAGAACGGTCTTCTTGCTTCTCTTAACTCCGTTGCAAAGCTTCCCTATCACTGGGCGCTTGACGGTATTAGTAATACTCAGACAATTAACCCTGCAGCATTGGGCGCTACAGAAGCCGAGCAGACAGAAAAGCTTGCTCAGATTCTTGACGGTTACTTTGACCAGGGCGGTCACCATGTAAACATCAATGTATTCGGTACAGAAAAGCTTATCGATGCTATGGAACATCCCGAAAAGGAAGAATACGCAAACTTCACAATCCGTGTATCCGGTTACGCTGTAAAGTTCATCGACTTGACGCGCGAACAGCAGCTTGACGTTATCGCACGTACTTGCCATGACAGACTGTAATATTAAAGGTCTTGTTCATGCTCATGAAACATTCGGGGCCGTTGACGGCCCCGGTGTTCGTTATGTGGTGTTTTTACAGGGCTGTGCAATGCGCTGTATGTATTGCCACAATCCGGAAACATGGGCTATGGGCAATGATGAATGGAAAGCGGAAGAATGGGATGCAAAATCCCTTTTTGAAAAGGCATATAAGTATAAGACATACTGGGGCAAAAATATGGACAGAGGCGGTATTACCGTTTCGGGAGGCGAGCCATTACTCCAGATGGATTTTGTGACGGAGTTTTTCAGAATTGCGAAGGCAAAAGGTGTACATACCGCTCTCGATACATCGGGGCAGCCATTCAGTAACGATAGTGCTTACCTTGAAAAGTTTGATGAACTTATGAAGTATACCGACCTTGTCATGCTTGATTTAAAAGCATTTGACAGTGAGCTTCACAAAAAGGTTACAGGGTTTGGTAATGCAAATATTTTAGATATGGCAAAATACTTGTCGGACAAAGGTAAGACTATGTGGATAAGACGTGTTCTTGTGCCCGGATTAACTGATGGTGAGGATGAACTTAAAAGGCTTAGTGAATTCATTAAAAGTCTTAAGACTGTGGAAAAGGTTGAAATTCTTCCTTACCATACATTAGGTCTTTTTAAATGGAAAAAGCTCGGTATAGATTATCCTTTGGAGGATGTACGGACACCGTCTAAGGAAGAAATCGAAAAGGCTAAGGAAATACTTGGTATAAATTAATTAAGAGGGATTGCAGATGCAGTCCCTTTTTTGTGTAAAGTGACAGAATTAATTTTCGGTAAAGATTTTTTGTTGCAAGGTGTAATAAAAGTTGTTATAATGGTTGAGGTTGAAAAATAAAAAACATAAGAGGCGATATATATGCAGAAAAAAGGCGATAAATGGGTGTTGCACATTGGTATGCGTAATATCAAAACAGCCTTGGCAACAACTTTTACGGCGCTTATATACTTGCTTGCCGGCAGAAATCCCACATTTGCCTGTATAGGTACAATTTTCGGCGTGGGCAGTGATATGGAAAACAGCAAATTAAACGGCGGCAACAGGTTTTTCGGTACTGTTTTCGGCGGTATAATAGGTATGGTTTTATTTAAAATTTACATAACAGTTTATCCTGATGCGGAAATTCTGAGATATCCTGCAAGTGAAACTGTAAAATACCATCCTTTGATACTTTTACTTTTGGCAATCGGTGTGATAATTCTTATTTTAACAAGTATTACCTTTAAGTGGCCCGGTGCAATCCAGCCCGGTGGTGTAATGCTTTGTATTTTGTTGTTCACAACACCTCAGGATAATTATCTTGTTTATTCAATAAGCCGTATTTTGGACACGGGTATCGGCGTGCTTGTGGCTCTTATTGTGAACTTTTTGTTCCCAAGGAATAAGGTTGTAGGTGCAATGGAAAAAATGAATCTGAAAAAGAGTGAAGAGGTTTCCGAGTGAAACTTCTTCTTTTTGTATATTATAGTTGAAAAGACGGAGAAAAGTGTGTAAAATATGAATATAATGTATTGTAAGGAGAAAGTCTATGAAATCGCTTCGTGAATTGTACAAAATAGGCAGGGGGCCTTCGAGCAGTCACACAATGGGACCTGAGAGGGCGTGTAATTTTTGTAAAAGTAAATACCCCGATGCGGAGTCTTTTAAGGTTATCCTTTACGGGTCTCTCAGTAAAACAGGCGAAGGACACGGTACTGACAGAATTATACGTGAGACCTTTGCGCCCAAAAGTGTTGATCTTATCTTTGATATAAAGGCAAGTGATATACCTCACCCTAACACTATGGATGTATACCCCATAAAGAATGGGGTTGAGATGGGGCATGAGAGGATAATGAGTGTGGGCGGCGGTATGATTGAAATAATGAATGAGCCGGGTGTGATTTCACAGGACGTGTACCGTTTCACTAAATTTTCGCATATAAGTGAATATTGCAAAAAGCACGATATCCGCATCTGGGAATATGTCCTTGAAGAAGAGGGCGATGGGATTTTTGAATATCTTAATACCATCTGGGATGTAATGAAGAACAGTGTAAAGGCAGGAATTAAAGCTGACGGAATGCTTCCCGGAGGGTTGGAGGTGCACAAAAAGGCAAAGAAGCTTTTTAACACGCGGCACATTGACGAAAGTGTACAGACAAAGGAAAACCGCCTTGTATGCGCATATGCGTTTGCGGTAAGTGAGGAGAATGCTGACGGCGGCACAATTGTAACTGCACCTACCTGCGGAAGTGCAGGGGTATTGCCTGCGGTACTTTATTATGAACAGGAAACACGAGGCTTTACGGATGAAGAAATTGTAAAGGCTCTTGCTACGGCGGGCATTGTGGGCAACATTATCAAAACAAACGCCTCTATATCAGGTGCGGAATGCGGATGTCAGGCGGAAATCGGGTCTGCCTGTTCAATGGCGGCTGCAGCATTGGGTGAGCTTTTCAATTTAAGCTTAGATGAGATTGAATATGCAACAGAAATTGCAATGGAGCATCATTTGGGTCTGACCTGTGACCCTGTTGGCGGATTGGTGCAGATACCCTGCATTGAACGAAATGCCGTGGCGGCAATGAGAGCTATCAATGCCATAAGTCTTGCAAACTTCTTAAGTGAGACGAGAAAGATTTCCTTTGATCTGGTTGTGGAGGTTATGTATCAGACGGGTAAGGATTTGAAGAAAAGATACAGAGAAACAAGCGAAGGCGGATTGGCAAAGCTTTATAAAACCATGAAAAAGTAAAATAAATGTCGGTGGCATCCGACATTTATTTTTTGTCTGTTTTTGTGAATAATGCACAAAAACAGACAAAAAATAAAAGAAAATTTAATTAAAACTTATAAAAGTGTTGACATAAAAATGAAACTGTGGTTTAATATGGGTATAGGGGACATATAAATAAGTAACCCCAAAAACAAAAAAGAAAGAAGAGGATGAAACATGAAAAAGTTACTTAGTCTTATGTTGGCAGTTGCAATGATTTTTGCTCTCGCAGCTTGCGGCGGTGGCGGAGAAGTGGTTGATCCCACTGAAGAAGCAGGTTTAATTAAGGTTGGTATTATCAACAACGACCCCAATGAATCCGGTTACCGTACAGCTAATGATGCTGACATGAAGAGAGTGTTCACAGAAGAAAACGGCTATGAAGCATCTTTTGCTTATTCCTTGAAGAACGATGAACAGATTGCAGCTGCTCAGAAGTTTATCCAGGACGAAGTTGATTACTTACTTATCTCTGCTGCAGGTACAGCAGGTTGGGACACAGTACTTAAGGATGCTCAGGACGCAGGTATTCAGGTTATTTTGTTTGACCGTACAATTGATGCTGACGAAAGCCTTTACGTTGCTTCTATCGTTTCCGATATGGCGAAGGAAGGTCAGACAGCTGTAGATTGGCTTGCTTCTCAGGCTCTTGAAGCTTACAATGTTATCCATATTCAGGGCGTTATGGGTTCCGCTGCACAGATTGGTCGTACAGGCGCTCTTGACGTTATGGTAGCTGAAAATGAAAACTGGAATCTCGTAACACAGCAGACAGCTGAATGGAACGCTGAAACAGCTCAGCAGATCGTTCAGGCAGTTATCGACTCCGGTAAGGAATTCAACGTTGTTTATGCTGAAAACGATGACATGGCTAAGGGTGCTGTTGCAGCTCTTGACGCTGCAGGTATCACTCACGGTGTTGACGGCGACGTTATCATCATGGGCTTTGACTGCAACAAGTGGGCTCTTGAAGAACTCCTTAACGGCAACTGGAACTATGACGGTCAGTGCAACCCCTTCCAGGCTGACTATATCGATGAAATCATCGAAGGTCTTGAAAAGGGCGAAGCTCCTGCTGAAAAGGTTGTAATCATGGAAGAAAAGGGCTTTGATGCTACAACAATCACACAGGCTGACGTTGATCAGTATGGTATCTGATAATTTGATTTTAGTTTGATAATATAAACTGCACACGCGGTACGGATATATGGTCCGCACCGCGTGTATTACATTACGGGAAAATGTTTTTCCCGTAATGTAATACAAAAAGTGTAGTTACGTTTATTTTATAGAATGGAGGCGATTGTGTGAGTGGTCAGAATATCGTTTTGAAGATGCGGGGAATATGCAAGTATTTCCCGGGGGTAAAAGCTCTTCAGAATGTTGACTTTACTTTACGGGAAGGTGAAATTCATGCGCTGATGGGAGAAAACGGTGCCGGCAAATCTACCTTGATAAAAGTTCTTACGGGCGTTTATCAGAGAGATTACGGTCAGGTATTTATAAACGATGAAGCTGTTATAATCCGCTCGCCTCAGGATGCACAGAATGCAGGTATAAGTACTGTATATCAGGAAATTACCCTGTGCCCTAATCTGACTGTTGCAGAAAATATGTATATAGGCAGACAAAAGGGTGTGGGAGTCAGCTGGAAGAGTATGAACTCTAAAGCGAAGGAAATTCTGGAATCTTTGGAAATCCCTGCAGAGCCTACTCAGCAGCTTGGCTCATGCTCAATCGCAGTACAACAGATGGTTGCCATTGCCCGTGCCGTTGATATGGAATGTAAGGTGCTTATTTTAGACGAGCCTACATCTTCCCTTGACGATAACGAGGTACAGAAGCTCTTTAAACTGATGCGCGATCTGAAGGCGAAGGGCGTGGGTATAATATTTGTAACCCACTTCTTAGAACAGGTATATGAGGTGTGCGATACTATTACCGTGCTCCGTGACGGACAGCTTGTTGGTGAATATCCCATTGACGAATTGCCCAGAGTACAGCTTGTTTCGAAGATGCTTGGTAAAGAGCTTGACGATTTATCCGATATCAAGCGTGACGGAGAAGTAAGCGAAAAAAGTGACTCGGTGGCAGTGCTTAAGGTTAAGAGTCTTAAGTCAACTACGGGCGTTGAACCCTTTGATTTTGAAATATATGAGGGCGAGGTTAACGGATTTACAGGTCTCTTAGGCTCGGGCAGAAGTGAATGCGTAAGAGCTATTTTCGGTGCTGACAAGACTGCAGGCGGAGAAGTTTTCGTAGGCAAAAAGAAGGTTAAGATTAATAAGCCTCTTGATGCAATGAAAAACGGCGTAGGCTATCTTGCCGAAGACAGAAAGCGTGATGGTATTATAGGGGATTTGTCTGTAAGAGAAAATATAATTTTAGCGCTTCAGGTAATGAAAGGATTTTTCAAGCCGTTTTCAAGAGCTCAGGCTGAAGCCTTTGCTGATGAATACATCAAGCTTTTACAGATTAAGACTGCATCTGTAAATACACCGATAAAGTCATTGTCGGGTGGTAATCAGCAGAAGGTTATCCTTGCAAGATGGCTTCTTACAAACCCCTCGTACCTGATACTTGATGAGCCTACAAGAGGTATTGATATAGGTACAAAGGTTGAAATCCAGAAGCTTGTATTAAAGCTTGCAGATGAAGGTAAGAGTGTCACGTTTATTTCTTCGGAAATTGATGAAATGCTCCGTACATGCTCACGTCTTATCGTTATGCGTGACAGAAAGGTTGTTGGCTCTCTGACAGGTGACGAGCTGACACAGAACAATATTATGGCTACAATTGCGGGAGGTGACAAGTGATATGAAAAAGAATTCTGTAAAAAGTGCATTTCTGGGTTTGTTCCGTCATCAGATTTTTATCCCCATTGCGGCACTTCTTATATTGGTTATCTTTAACCTTGTTGCAGATCCCTCGTTTTTCAAAATAACCTTTGGTCATAATAATGCAGGTGACCCGATTTTATCGGGAAATCTTATGACTATTTTCAACAATGCATCAGAACTGGCAATTCTTGCAATCGGTATGACGCTTGTTACGGCGGCATCGGGCGGACAGGATATTTCAGTCGGTGCAACAATCGCCATTGCGGGCAGTGTTATTCTTCGCATTCTTTGCGGAGCACAGGGCCCCCGCCCCGAGAGTATGCAGGCGCCTATTATTGTGGCATTTCTGGTTGCTTGTGTTGTAACAATGCTTTTTGGTGCATTTAATGGTGTTCTGGTATCATATTTTAAAATCCAGCCAATGGTTGCAACACTTATTATGTTTACTGCAGGCAGAAGTATAGCGGCGTGGATTAATAATAATCAGCTTCCTGTTATAAAGGATGTTTCCTTTGGCTATTTCGGTAACTATATTCCGGGAATACCAATCCCCACCCCTGTATTTATTGCAATTTTATGTATGATAATAATTGCGCTTGTCTTAAAGCTTACAAACCTCGGACTGTATGTGCAGGCGGTAGGTATTAATTCGCATTCAAGCCGTCTTAACGGTCTTAATCCTGAATTTATTAAGTTTATTACATATGTGATTATGGGGTTATGCGTTGCGGTTGCAGGGCTTATAAAGGTAAGCCGTATTTCAACCATTAACTATTCCGTAATTGCAAAGGATATTGAAATGGATGCTATTCTGGCGGTTGCTTTGGGCGGTAATGCATTAGGCGGTGGTAAATTCAGCATGACAGCATCAATCCTGGGTGCATATGTTATTCAGTTTTTGACAACAACCCTTTATAAGTTCGAAGTGCCTTCAGATGCTTTGCCTGCTTATAAGGCGATAGTTGTAATTATTCTTGTTGTTTTATCTGCTCCTATTGTACGTGAAAAGCTGGGTCAGTTACGCAAAAAGATAGCGCCTGAAAAGGCAACAGGGGAGGCGTGAGAATATGAAAAACATTTCTTTAAAGAAAATCAGGGGAATATCCGACACGAACTTACTGCTTGTGATTACTGTTGCAGTGTTCCTTTTGATGTATGTGAGCGCAGTACTGTTCCTCGGCTCAGGCTTTACAAAGCCGCAGACCTTTTTTAACATACTTAATGACAATGCGGCGCTTATCATTCTTTCCTGCGGCATGAGCATAGTTATGATAACGGGCGGCATTGATATTTCGGTTGGTACATTGACAGCCCTTGTTTGCATGAGCTGTGCGGTACATCTTGATTATCAGGGCGGCAGTGTTATAACTGCAATGCTTTTAGCTCTCGGTATCGGTGTGGCATTTGGCCTGGTTCAGGGATATCTTGTAGCATATCTTGAAATTCAGCCGTTTATTGTATCACTTGCAGGCATGTTCTTTGCAAAGGGTATGACAACGATTGTTAACTCCACTCAGTTCAATGTGGCACATGAAGGCTTCAAGGCTCTTAAGGCGGTACGTATTTACGTACCGGGAATGGGCTCTGTTAATAAGCTTGGAAAATATGTGCCTGCGTATGTTGAGCCGGGTGTTATTGTGGCACTTTTACTGGTTATTCTTTTGTTTGTATTGCTTAAATGGACCAAGACCGGCAGAAACTTTTATGCAGTAGGCGGTAACATTAACAGCGCAACCATGCTTGGTATAAACGTAAAAAGAACAAAGTTTGTTGCCCATCTTCTGTGCAGTACATTGGCGGGAATTGGAGGTTTTGTATACTTCATGCATGTAGGCTCAGGCTCGGTTTCACACGCCAGCGGTGCTGAAATGAATGCTATTGCATCCTCTATTATCGGCGGTACAATGCTTAGCGGCGGTGTTGGTAATATCGCAGGTACATTCTTTGGTGTTTTAAGCTTAAGCACTATAAAGAACATCGTTTCGTCCCTTGGTCTTGATGAAGCATGGTGGACAAATATCACCGTTGCGGCGATGATATGCCTGTTCCTGCTTATCCAGTCGCTGGTGCTTCTGAGAAAGAATAAAAAGAAATAGAAATTAAAAAAATTGCTCTGAAAATTCAGAGCAATTTTTTAATGCATTCGATAACC
>JAFYPR010000052.1 GCA_017547445.1 Clostridia bacterium | reverse complement strand
GCCCGGCTTACAAAAGAGGATGTAGAAGAATCTGATATTGTTTTGACAATGACACGTGGGCACAAGGCGGTTATTTTATCTGCCATGCCTCATTGCGAAGAAAAGGTCTTTACATTGGGTGAATATATTGGCGGCGGAGACATTACTGACCCTTACGGGGGAAGTGAGGAAGTTTACCAAAAGTGCGCTGAAGAATTATACGAATATATTGAAAGAGTTGTTGAAAAATTGAAATGATTAAAAGATGCACAAAAGATGATATTGACAAAATTTACTCAATCGAAGAAAAGAGCTTTGCTGACCCTATGAAAACAGAGACCATGTTAAAGGATCTGGATAGGGATAGTTATTTTTGTTATGCTCTTTCTGAGGAGGATATTATATCCTTTATAAGCTTTGAAAAGGTTTTTGACGAGGGACAGATAATTTCTGTTGCGACAGACCCAAGGTACAGAGGTAAGGGTTTTGCAAAAAAGCTTTTTCATGAAGTTATAAAATCAGCAAAAGAAAACGGGATTACCTTTTTTACTTTAGAGGTGAGAAGTAATAATACATCGGCAATTGCTCTTTACAAATCTTTGGGCTTTAAAGAGGTTGGGTTAAGGAAAAACTATTACCAAAACCCCGTTTGCGATGCACTTCTGATGGATTTACAAATTGGAGATGAATGATATGGCTTTAATTTTAGGAATTGAAACATCCTGCGATGAAACGGCGGCATCCGTCACACGTGACGGGCGAGAGGTTTTAAGTAACGTTGTTTATTCGCAGATTGATATACACACTCTCTACGGCGGTGTTGTGCCCGAGATTGCTTCCCGTAAGCATATTGACAAAATAATTTGGGTTATTGACGAAGCGATAAATAAGGCGGGTATAACAAAAGAGGAGCTGGATGCCATTGCCGTTACGTACTCACCGGGGCTTGTGGGTGCGCTTTTAGTTGGTGTAAGTGCGGCGAAGGCTCTGGCATATGGCCTTGGTAAGCCCATTGTGCCCGTTAACCATATTCAGGGGCATATTGCGGCAAACTATATTGCCCATCCCGATTTAAAGCCTCCCTTTGTATGCCTGGTTGCGTCTGGCGGTCACAGCCATATTCTGCACATGAAGGATTATCACGATTTTGAAATCCTCGGGCAGACACATGACGATGCGGCAGGTGAAGCCTTTGACAAGGTGGCAAGAGTGTTGGGCTTGGGTTACCCCGGTGGACCTAAGGTTAATAAATTAGCTGAAGAAGGGGATTCGCAGGCTATAAAATTCCCCCGTCCCAAGTCTGGCTTTGATTTCAGCTTTTCAGGTGTTAAAACTGCCGTTATTAACTACGTTCATAAGGAAGAGCAGAACGGCAATGAGATAAACAAGGCTGATGTGGCGGCTTCTTTCCAGAAGGCTGTTTGCGACTGCCTGGTTGAAAACACAATTGAAGCAGCAAAGAGCGTTGGTTGTGATAAGATTGCTCTTGCAGGCGGTGTTGCCGCCAATACCTTCCTTCGCAAAATGATGGAGGAGGGTGCTAAGGAAAATAAAATGGAATTTTACTGTCCGCCAATTGATTTATGTACGGACAACGGTGCCATGATTTCATGTGCAGGGTATCTTAACTATGAAAAGGGTGTAAGAGGAAACCTTGAATTAAATGCTGTACCCCAGCTGAGGCTGGACTAATGCGTGATGCACAAATGCTTACTGAAACCCACAACACGGGACATGCCTGACCCACGATTAGACCATACTGATTGCACAAATATATTTTAGCGAAACAGGCGTGTCCCTGTTCCTTTAAAAAATGTTGCAATTACCTAATCGAAGTATATTGAAAGGATGATAATTATGACAACAAATAAAAAAATAGCTCTTTTAAGAGGCGAGATGAATAAAAACAACCTGCAGGGTTATATTGTGCCTACAGGGGACCCTCACATTTCCGAATATGTGGCGGATTTTTACCGTTTCCGTCATTGGATTTCAGGCTTTACAGGCAGTGCAGGCACATTTGCGCTGACGCATGAAAAAAGCGGCCTCTGGACAGACGGCAGATATTATATCCAGGCAGAAGGTCAGCTTTCCGGCAGTGAATGTGAGCTTTATAAGGCATATGAGCCGGGTGTTATAAGCTTTATAACATTTTTCTGCAATGAGCTTGGTGAAGGCGACAGAGTAGGTATTGATGCAAAGCTTTTCAGCAAGGGCTCTGTAACAAATATTCAGAAGGAATTTAACAAAAAGGGAATTGAGCTTGTGATTGATTGCGATTTGTCCTATATATGGGAGGACAGACCTGCACTTCCTTATACAGAGCTTTTTGTGCTTGATGAAAAGCACACAGGTGAAAGTGCAGATAGCAAGGTGAAGAGGTTGCGTGAAAAGTTTGCAGAGGCAGGTGCAACTGCTTTTGTGACAAACACTCTTGATGATATAATGTGGCTTTACAATGTGAGAGCAAATGATGTACACTGTTGTCCCTTTGCCCTTTCATATGCTCTTGTAACAAAGGATGAGGCAGTTTTCTATGTGTCCGACAAGCAGGTAACGGATTCTGTGAGAGAATATCTTGACAAGAATTCTGTTGCAGTAAAGCCTTATGATGACATTTATAAGGATGTTGCCTCTCTTGATGAGAATGAGAAGCTTGCGCTTAAACCGGCAAGCACAAATTATATGCTTTATACCTCTGCTAAGTGTGAGGTGAGAGAAACTGCCGACTTTATCGAAAACATGAAGGCTGTAAAGAATGAAACTGAAAATAAAAATCTTAAAAATGCCTATATAAAGGACTGCGTGGCACTTGTTAAGGGCTTTTATAAGATATATAATGCCCCTGACGGAGCTATGACAGAAAAGGATGTATGCGACCTTCTTTTAGACGAGAGAGGAAAAATGGAGGGTAATTTAGGTGCAAGCTTTGACACCATTGCGGCATACAAGAGCAATGCGGCTATGATGCATTATTCACCCCATGAGACAGATAGCGCCGTTCTTCATAAGGAAGGCATGCTTTTGATTGACTCGGGCGGTCAGTATTATGACGGCACGACAGATATTACACGAACCCTTGTTTTAGGCGATATAACAGAAGAAGAAAAACGTGGATATACACTTACCTTAAAGGGTAATATTGCAGTTTGCAATGCAGTATTTTTTAAGGGTACAACAGGAAGCTGCCTTGATGTGCTTGCAAGACAGTTTTTATGGAGAGAGGGCATTGACTACAAGTGCGGTACAGGTCACGGTGTAGGCTTTCTGCTGAATGTTCACGAGGGCCCTCAGGGTATAGGACCGAGGATGAGATACACGTATCCGTTGGAGATTGGAATGAATCTTACCGTTGAGCCCGGTGTATACGCGGAAGGAAAGTACGGCATAAGAATAGAAAATGATGTTCTGGTTGAAAAGAGAATGGAGACAGGTGACGGAGAATTCTACGGCTTTGATATGCTCTCATACTGCCCCATTGATACGAGAGCAATTGACGTAAGCCTTATGACGAAGGAAGAGCTTGAATGGCTTAATAATTTCCACGAAAAGGTTTACGAGAAGCTTTCGCCCTACCTTACAGATGAGGAAAAGGCATGGCTCAGGGAAGAGACAAAAGCTATATAATTAATATTTTCTTAATTTGACATAAGGGTATACTTATGGTAAAATAAAGAAAAATGGGCAAGTGTCCGTTAAATATTTTTGAATTGGTGATATAAATGGGTTTTTTCTCAAAGCTTTTTGGTGATTATTCCACCAAAGAGGTTAAAAAAATAGAGCCTTTAAAGGAAAAGGTCCTTGCATTGGAAGAGGAATATTCTAAGTTAAGCGAGGAAGTTCTTAAGGGCAAAACAAATGAATTTAAAGAGAGACTTAATAATGGTGAAAGTCTTGACAGCTTACTTCCCGAAGCGTTTGCAACGGTGAGAGAGGCAAGCTGGAGAGTATTGGGAATGAAGCATTTCCCTGTACAGATTATCGGCGGTATTATTCTTCATCAGGGCAGAATTGCCGAAATGAAAACAGGTGAAGGTAAAACTCTGGTTGCAACACTCCCTGCATACCTTAATGCATTAACAGGCAAGGGTGTTCACATTGTAACTGCCAACGAATACCTTGCAAAGCGTGACAGTGAATGGATGGGTAAGGTTTACCGTTATTTAGGCTTAACGGTTGGTCTTATTATCCCTCAGGGCAGTCAGGAGGAAAAGAAAGAAGCATATAAGGCTGATATTACCTACGGTACAAACAGTGAGCTTGCCTTTGACTATCTTTGGGATAACCTGAGAACAAGCAAAGAGGATGTTGTTCAGAGAGAATATAATTACGCTATCGTGGATGAGGTTGACTCCATCCTGATTGATGAAGCGAGAACACCTCATATTATCTCAACACCTGAGGCTGAAGCTGATGCGCTTTATATGGCGGCTGACAGATTTGTACGCACCTTGAAGGTAATGAAGTTTGAGTCCTTTGATTCAAAAACAGAGAGTGTTAACCTTGATTGCGATTATATTGTTGACGAAAAGGCAAAAAGTGCAACTCTTACAGAAAGAGGCACAAAGAAGGCGGAAGAGTTCTTCAATATTGAAAACCTTGCAGACCCCAACAACATGGGTATTGCACATCATATAAACGTGGCAATAAAGGCTCACGGCGTTATGAAGCTTGATACAGACTACGTTGTAAAGGACGACGAGGTTATTATAGTTGACAGCTTTACGGGCAGACTTTCCTACGGAAGAAGATATTCCAACGGCTTGCATCAGGCAATTGAAATGAAGGAAGGCTTAAAGGTAAAGAATGAAAGCAAGACTGTTGCCACAATTACCGTACAGAATTATTTCAGAATGTACGATAAGCTTTCGGGTATGACAGGTACTGCTCTTACCGAAGAGGAGGAATTCCGTGGTATTTATGCTCTTGACGTTGTGGCTATACCCACAAACGCACCTGTTATCCGTGAGGACTGTAACGATGCTGTTTATATGACTCACGCAGGTAAAATCCGTGCTATTGTACGCGAGATTAAGGAGCAGAGTGAAATCGGAAGACCTGTACTTGTAGGTACGGCAACAATTGATGCAAGCGAGGAATTATCAAGAGAGCTTAAGAGAGCGGGTATCGCTCACAGAGTTTTGAATGCAAAATACCACGAGGCTGAAGCGCAGATTATTGCTCAGGCAGGTAAAAAGGGTGCCGTTACCATTGCTACCAACATGGCAGGACGAGGTACTGATATTATCTTAGGCGGTAATGCGGAGTACATGGCAAAAAACCGTATGCAGAAGGAAGGATTTTCCGATGAAATGATTGTTGAGGCTACAGGCTATGCCGAAACAGATGATGAAGAAATCCTCAATGCGAGAGAAACTTATACAAAGTATTATGAAGAATATAAGAGGGAAATCGAGCCTGAAAAGGCTGAGGTTATTGCCGCAGGCGGTCTTTATGTATTAGGTACGGAAAGACACGAGTCAAGGCGAATTGACAATCAGCTTCAGGGTCGAAGCGGCAGACAGGGTGACCCCGGTAAGTCCAGATTTTTCGTGTGCTTTGATGATGATTTGTTAAGACTCTTCGGCGGTGACAGGGTTAAGAGAATGCTCAGTACCATGAAGATTGACGAGGACGATGTTATAGACGAAAAAATTCTCTCGGGTGTTATTGAAAATGCACAGAAGAATATTGAAGGCAGAAATTACGATATGCGTAAGAACGTGCTTCAGTATGATGATGTTGTAAACACACAGAGAACTATTATCTACAACCAGAGAAGAGAGGTTTTAAACGGCGAAAATATCAAGCCTGCAATTGAAAAGATGATTGACAGACTTATTGATAATGCTGTTGTGAAATTCTTAAATGATGAGCACGCAGATTACTGGCTTATGGCAGAATTTGAGGAATACTGTGAAACTATCTTCCACGAAAAGGGTATTATTGATTTGCAGTCAAGAGATATTAATAAAATTGACCGTGAAGAGATAAGAAAAGAAATAAAGGAAGCTGCCAAAAGGCGCTACCGTGAGCAGGAAGAAGTTTTCGGGCTTGACAGAATGCGCGAGATTGAAAGAAAGATTATGCTCAAGGCTGTTGACAATCACTGGATTGAGCATGTGTCTGCAATGGATGAATTAAAGAGAGAAATCCGTCTTCGTGCTTACGGCAACCATAATGTTGTTGATGAGTTCAAGATGATTGGCTTTGATATGTTTGAAGAAATGGTTGCATCAATGCAGGAGGATACTGTAAAATATGTTATGAGCGTTGTGCCTGCAATGAATGTAAGAGTGACAGAGGCTGTTAAAAATGCCAAGGCAGGCGGGGAGAAGACACCTTCTCCCATCACGGGACCTGATTTAAGAAAGGCTTCAACAAACGGAGGAAGCGATACTCCTCAGAAGGCTCAGCCTGTAAGGCGTACTGCGCCCAAGGTGGGAAGAAATGACCCTTGCCCCTGCGGAAGCGGAAAGAAGTATAAGCAGTGTTGCGGTCTCAACGAATAAGCGCAGACACACGGGAAGGAATGATTTAAAATGGTAGAATACGATCAGTATAAATTGTCCCTCAATGGCATGAAGGATGACATTGAGGAGCTTGGTAGGGCACTTCACATTGAAAATGTGATTGCTCAGGCGGAAGAAATGGAAAAATCCACTATGGATCCTGACTTTTACTCGGATATGGAAAAAAGTCAGAAGACATTAAAGCAGCTTAAGCAGCTTAAGGGCAAGATTGAGCATTTTAATCAGCTTAAGGCTGAAAGAGAGGACCTTCTTACAATTATTGAGCTTGCTGAGGAAGAGGATGATTTGAGCTTTCTTGACGAGGTTAAATCAGGCTTTGAAAAGCTCACAAGCGATATTGAAACAACAAAGCTTGAAACACTTTTGTCAGGTCCCTATGACAAAAACGATGCAATTATAACCCTGCATGCAGGTGCAGGCGGTACAGAGGCTCAGGACTGGGCGTCAATGCTTCTGAGAATGTATCAGATGTGGGCGGAAAAGAGAGGCTTCTCTGTTTCCACAATTGACTACATTGACGGTGATGAAGCCGGAATCAAGGGCGCTACAATCTTAATTGAGGGTGATAATGCTTACGGTTATGCAAAGTGCGAGAAGGGTATTCACCGCTTAGTTCGAATTTCTCCCTTCGATTCTGCAGGCAGAAGACATACATCCTTTGCTTCTGTTGAAGTAATGCCCGATATTGACGATACAATTGAGGTTAATATCCGTCCTGAGGATATCAAGATGGACGTGTTCCGTGCAAGCGGTGCAGGCGGTCAGCACGTTAATAAGACTTCGTCCGCCGTTCGTCTTACGCATATCCCCACAGGCGTTGTTGTGGCTTGTCAGAACGAAAGAAGCCAGTTCCAGAACAAGGATATGTGTATGAAGATGCTTAAGGCGAAGCTTGCTGAAATGGCTGAAGCTGAGCATAAGGAAAAGATTGAGGACATCAAGGGTGTACAGAAGGAAATTGCATGGGGCAGTCAGATTCGTTCTTATGTATTCCATCCCTATACAATGGTTAAGGACCACAGAACAAGCTTTGAGGTTGGTAATATCGGTTCTGTTATGGACGGTGACCTTGACGGATTTATTAATGAATATCTGAGATTTAACTCTCATAAAGAAGATTAATTCACAAAGGAGAATGAAAAATGAAAAAGTTGGTAGCATTAATTCTTGCAATGGTAATGGTATTTTCCGTTTCAGTTGCGTGCTTTGCGCAGAGTGAACCCAGCGAATGGGCGGTTAACGAGGTTGACTACCGTGCGGCTGACTTTCTGAAGGCAGCTACAGGACAGCTTGACTATGCGAAGGAAATTACACGTGAAGAATTCGCAATCGTTGCTCTTTATGTTTATGCGGCGGCAGCGGATATGGAATTGCCCGAAATGAGCATCGAAAACCCCTTTACTGACTGTAACAATCCTTTAGTTGTGACAGCTTACGGCTTAGGTCTTGTTAAGGGCGTAAGTGATAATGAATTTAACCCCGAAGCTAATGTTACACGTGAACAGATTTGTGTAATGCTTACAAGAATTGCCGAAAAGCTTGTTCCTGATTTCAATCTTGAGGCGGCTAAAGCATTCCTCCCTACACTTGACACCTTCAAGGATGGTACTGATGTATCAGAATGGGCGGCGGATTCCGTAAAGTTTATGGTTCTTGCAGAATTAATCAAGGGTACTGACGAAGGCAAGATTAACCCCTTAGGTAACTGCACTGTTCAGGAAGCTTTAATTATTGCAAAGAGATCACTGGCAGCAGAAATGTAAAATTAAAATAAGCACTAAAAAAGCGGCATAAGCCGCTTTTTTTAGTGCTTTTTACAGCAGTTATGATTGGAAGAAATTTCACAAAGTGCGTGACCTGCTTCCATGTCAAATTTACCTGTTCTTGTAATGTCGCCTAATGAGATAAAACCTACAATTCTGCCGTCATCCACAACGGGAAGCCGTCTTACCTTGGCTTTGCCCATTATTTTTGTCGCACTTTCAATGTCTGCATCCATACAGACACAGGAGATATCGTGTGTCATAATATCACCTACGCTGTAACGGGAGGCATCCTTGCCCTCTGCAGTTATTCTTATAGTGATATCACGGTCTGTAATCATACCGATTACTCTTTGAGAATAGTCAACCACCGGCAGAGCACCGATGTTGTGCTTTGCCATTTTACATGCGGCTTCCTTTATGGTATCCTGTGCGGAGACCGTTAAGGTTTCGCAGGAGCATATATCCTTTACTTTCATTGTATTCCCACCTTTCGTACCAAGTGGTACAAGAATATTTTGTGCATATAAACGGGGAATAAACGTGGTAAAATTTATTTTTTGACCTGAAGAGCGGCTGTGGCTATATAGACCTTGTCACATCCCATTTTCAGAAGGAGTGAAGAGGTGTAGGCAAGTGTGGAGCCTGTTGTATAGATATCGTCAATAAGAAGTGCCGTGCCTTTTAATTTCATATCCCTGGCGAAAAAGGATTTCTTTGGATTTTTGCGTCTTTCTGCACTGGATAGTGAGGACTGCTTTGCACTGCCGTTTACTCTGAAAAGCGTATCTGTAACAGGGATGTTTAAAATACTGCCTACGCCTTTTGCGATAAGCTCTGACTGATTAAACCCTCTTTCCTTAAGCCTTTCGGGGGGAAGGGGAATATATGTTATAAAGTCAAAATCGGGATACCCCTTTTGCATAATATTGTTTGCGATCAGAAACGAAAAGCTTCTGCAGTAATTTTCCTTATTATGAAATTTAAGGTTTAAAAGCGCACGTCTTACCTTGCCTGTATAGGTAAGGGGTGTGAAGGATGAGGTAAAGGGATGGGAATATTTACGGCAGGTGTTGCAGACGGGCATTGACCCGCTTTGCCGTGGAGATGAACACCTTACGCACACATCGCCTTTTATAAAGGGAATATTTTCCATACAGCTTTCACAGATAAAGGTATTGTTTTTATAGCTGATTGCCTCACGGCAGAAGGTGCATTTGTGTGGTAGGAATAAAGATAAAAATTTACTTGAAATTATTTTCATGTTATTGCCTCTTCAATTTAAGGGGAAGACCGCTGTAGCGCTTTGTTTCACGGTTGTTGGAAACCATTTTTGCAACGGTTTCTTCACTTCCCACTAAAACTACAATTTCCCTTGCACGGGTAACGGCGGTATAAAGAAGGTTTCTTACACTGAGCATTGGCGCAACAGGGGATACGGAAAGTATTACCGCCTTAAATTCGCAGCCCTGGCTTTTATGCACCGTAAGAGCGTATGCAAGCTCTAACTCATCAAGCCATGCAAACTCATATTCCACAATTTTTTCGTCGTCAAATTCGATTATCATAACAGACTTTTGTGTGTTTATATCAGCTATTATACCTATATCGCCGTTATATATCCCCATGCCTTCTTCGTTTGTTTTTATATTAAGATAGGGAATATTATAGTTGTTTTTTATTTGCATTACCTTATCGCCCGTGCGGAAAAGTGTTTCGCCGTATTTCTTTTCTTTTTTTGATTTTGAAGGAGGATTAAGGTGCTGCTGTAAAATTGAATTTAAAGATACTGTGCCTGTAGGTCCTTTTCTTGAAGGACAGAGCACCTGGATGTCACGGAGGGGATTGTATGAATATGTATTGGGGAGCCTTTTTGCACACAAGTCGGCAATTGTACCGCTTGCGTCCTGAATGGTGCGGGGCATAAAGAAAAAGTCTTTATCCTTTAAGTTGCAAAGAGGCATTTCGCCCGAATTTATACGATGGGCGTTTGTGACTATCATACTTTCCTGTGCCTGACGGAAAACCTCTGTTAAGGTTATTACGGGGAAAATGCCCGAATCAATAATATCCTTTAAAACATTGCCTGCACCAACAGAAGGAAGCTGGTCACTATCACCTGCAAGAATTAATCGTGCGTCCTTTTTCAAGGATTTTAAAAGGGCACTCATCAGGCTTAAGTCAACCATACTTACCTCGTCCACGATTACAATATCGGAAAGGAGAGTATCGTTTGCATCTTTAGTGTATGTATATTCATCCGAGTCGGATATGATATCAAGACCTAAAAGGCGGTGGAGTGTCTTTGCTTCTTCTCTGCAGGCTTCACCGAGCCTTTTTGCCGCTTTGCCCGTAGGGGCGGCAAGGCTTACGGTCATACCGTAATTATTGGCTATTTTTAAAATGGTATTTATGATTGTTGTTTTGCCTGTACCGGGACCGCCTGTGATTATCATTATATTTTCCTTCAGGGCGCATTTTACCGCTTCGTACTGCTTTTCGGAAAGGGTTATGCCCTCACTTGCTTCTTCTATTGCATAATCAATATCAAATGATGGCTTTTTATTACGCCTTTCAGCCAATGTGAGAAGACGGGAGGAAACAGATAGTTCTTCATTATAAAGAGGGGTAAGGTAGCAATAGTCGGTTGCATTTTCAAAAACAATTTTGCCTGACATTACAAGGTCAGAAAAGCCGTTTTCAATATCTGTCATATCACAGCCTAAAAGAGTTGTACAATAGGACAAAAGAGCATCTTTGGGATAGCAGGTATGTCCGTTCTGGGCAGCTTCCCCTAATGCATGACGGATACCGCTCTTTATCCTGCCCGGGTGGGAGAGGGCGATGCCCATCTGGAATGCGATACGGTCAGCGGTTTTAAAGCCAATCCCCGATATTTCATCACAGAGGGTATAGGGGTTACCTTTTATAAGGTCAACGGCAAGTGAACCGAATTTTTTGTGTATTTTAACTGCCATTTTTGCACTTACCCCAAACTGCTGAAAATACATTACGGTATTTGCCGCATCCTGACGTATAAGGAAGGCTTCATTCATTTTCATAGCCTTTGAAAGGGAGATGCCCTTTATGACAGTGAGCTTTTCAGGCTCGTTTTTTATAATCTCCAAGGTGTCCTCGCCGAAAAGGTCGGTCATCTTGATTGCGGTTGCTTCTCTTATGCCGGGAATAACGCCCGAGGCAAGGTATGTTCTTATGGCGTTGACCTTTTGGGGGATGGTGCGGATGAAGTTATCAAACTTAAACTGTTCACCATAGTCAACATGGCTTGTCCATAAGCCTTCAAGGCGCACCCGCTCACCTGCTGTAAGGTAGGGGATATGACCTACGCAGGTGATAAGGTTTTTGCCGAAGTCAAGGTCAAATACGCAGTAGCAGTTGTCGTCGTTGTAATAGACGATTTCACGCACTTCGCCTTCAATTATTTCTTTTTCCATTAAAGCCCCTCCTTTTTCTGAGAATTTTTATTTTAATTACACAGTCACTCGTTGTAATGTGAGATAAATCATTACAGATGACCGTGGCGCCGTCGCTTTTGAAAGCAAGAAATACAATTACAAAAACAACAAGCAATACTAAAGAAACAGACAGGATTATATCGGTCATAATTAAATTCACCCCGATACATTATATTCGTATCGGGGCTATATGGTTAAAGGTATTTCTTAAGACTTTCAACACAATCAAGCATTTCCCAGGGGAGGGAAACATCATTTCTGCCGAAGTGACCGTAAGCTGCTGTCTGCTTATAGATAGGCTTTCTTAAATCAAGACGCTTGATAATAGCCGCAGGACGAAGGTCAAATTCACGAAGTACAATTGCATTGATTTCGTCATCTGATAATTTGCCTGTGCCGAAGGTATCTACTCTTACGGATACGGGATTTGCAACACCGATAGCATAAGCAAGCTGAATCTGGCACTTATCACAAAGAGATGCTGCAACAAGGTTCTTTGCAATGTAGCGAGCCATGTATGCGGCGCTTCTGTCAACCTTTGTGGGGTCTTTGCCGGAAAAGGCACCGCCACCGTGGGGAGCATATCCGCCGTAGGTATCAACTATAATCTTTCTGCCTGTAAGACCGCTGTCGCCATGAGGTCCGCCGATAACAAATCTGCCTGTGGGATTGATGAAAATCTTTGTGTCATCATCCATAAGGGAGGCGGGAATTGTGGCATCAATAACGTGCTTTTTGATATCAGATTTGATTGTATCAAGAGAAACATCAGCCGTGTGCTGTGTGGAAACAACTATTGCATCAATTCTCTTGGGGGTATCGCCGTCATATTCAACAGTAACCTGTGTTTTACCGTCGGGACGGAGATATGTAAGAGTACCGTTCTTTCTTACTTCTGTAAGGCGCTTAGCCATTTTCTGCGCATAGTAGATGGGCATGGGCATAAAAACCTCTGTTTCGTTTGTTGCATAGCCAAACATCATACCCTGGTCGCCTGCGCCTGTGTCAAATTCACTTGTGTCGCCCGCCTTTGCCTCCAGGGACTTGTCCACACCCAGGGCGATATCAGCAGACTGCTTGTTTAAAGTATTTAAAACCGCAACGGAGTCAAAAGAAAAGCCCATGTCACCTTCTGTATAGCCGATTTCTTCGATTGTATCACGTACAATCTGTCTTACATCAGGCTGATGTGTAGATGTGATTTCACCGAAAACCATAACAAGACCTGTTGCCGCACATGTTTCGCAGGCAACTCGGGCGTTGGGGTCGTGTGCTAAAATATCATCGAGAATGCTGTCGGAAAGCATATCACAAACCTTATCGGGATGACCTTCCGTAACAGACTCGGATGTAAATAACTTCTTCTGTAATTCCATAATCTTTTCCTCCTGTATAAATTAGAATAATCCGAATAAAAACTTAACCAGAAGCGAACCTACGCTCATAATGACACCTGCAGTAAGAACACCGCCCGATATTGCAAGGAATGCATCACGGAACTTATAGCCTATAAAGGATGCTACAAGCGCGCCCGTCCATGCACCTGTGCCCGGGAGAGGAATCGCAACAAAAATAAACAAGCCTAAGTTTTTATATTTTGTAACCTTTGCTTCGTTCTTTTCAACCTTCTTTTCAAGCCATTCGGGGAACCACTTGAAAAGACGGGTTTTCTTAAGCATATTGCAGAAGGGTGTGATAAAAAGAAGAATAAAGGGAACAGGCAAAATATTGCCCACTATTGCTATTATGTAGCTGACAACAGGGTCAAGACCCAAAGCTGTTGCCACGGGGATGGCACCTCTTAATTCCACTATAGGAAACATAGAGATTAAAAACACGTATAAGTAGTTGGCACTTGCTGCGGAAAAGCCCAGAGCTGTTACCACAGAAATTGCAAAGGATTGCACTGCGTGCTTGATTGCTTCAATCATATTTTGAACCTCCAAAAACAAGACATTCAATATCTACAATATTTTATAATGAAAAGAGTTTTTTGTCAACTCCTTAAACAAGGAAATAGTAAACAAAAAAAGTGTTGACAAAATTTTTTATATTGTGTATTATATTTAGTAAGTAAATTAAACCGTTGAGTCGGAGATAACGGCAGGATATGTGCTCACAGAGAGTGGGGGTGGCTGAGAGCCCCATAGTAACAGCTTGTCAAATGGACCGATGAGGGCGCAGATTAAAGGGGTAACCTGAGTATTTTGCGACGTGTGCGAGCGTTAATCGCAGGGGCATGTTAGTGCTCATAAGTGTACTCAGATGAGTAAAACAAGGTGGTACCGCGGGATTGTGTTCTCGTCCTTGATTGTATTTGACAATCAGGGGCTTTTTTAGTTTTTGTCCCTGATAAGAAAGGATTTGGTATTGGTGAAAAAAGGCAGATTTGGTATTCACGGAGGACAGTATGTTCCCGAAATACTTATGAAGGCGGTTAACGAGCTGGAGGAGGCATACAACAAGTATAAGGATGACCCCGAGTTCAATCGTGAATTAAAGGAGCTTCTTGATAATTATGCGGGAAGACCTTCTTTGTTATATTATGCGGAGAAAATGACAAAAGACCTGGGTGGTGCAAAGATTTATCTTAAAAGAGAGGATCTGAACCATACGGGAAGTCATAAGCTCAATAATGTGCTCGGTCAGGTTTTACTTGCAAAGAAAATGGGTAAAACGAGAGTTATTGCAGAGACAGGTGCCGGTCAGCACGGCGTTGCAACAGCTACTGCGGCGGCTCTTATGGATATGGAATGTGAAATTTTCATGGGTAAGGTTGACTGTGAAAGACAGGCGCTCAATGTTTACCGTATGCAATTACTCGGTGCTAAGGTACACGCCGTTGAAAGCGGTACACAGACCCTTAAGGATGCAGTTAACGAAACTATGCGTGAGTGGACTAACCGTATTTCAGACACTCATTACGTTTTAGGCTCTGTTATGGGTCCTCATCCTTTCCCTACAATTGTAAGGGATTTTCAGAGTGTTATATCAAAGGAAGCAAGGGCGCAGATTCTTGAAAAGGAAGGTAAGCTTCCTTCTGCAGTTTTAGCCTGTGTAGGCGGCGGCAGTAACGCAATGGGTATGTTCTATAACTTCATCGGTGACGAGTCTGTTCGTCTTATCGGCTGTGAAGCGGCAGGCAGAGGCATTGATACAAAGGAGCATGCGGCTACAATCTCAAAGGGCAAGCTTGGTATTTTCCATGGAATGAAGAGCTATTTCTGCCAGAATGAATATGGTCAGATTGACGAGGTTTATTCCATTTCTGCAGGTCTTGACTACCCCGGTATAGGACCTGAGCACGCTAATCTTTACGATTCAAAGAGAGCTGAGTATGTGCCTGTGACAGATACTGAAGCGGTGGACGCTTTTGAATATCTTTCAAGAACAGAGGGCGTTATTCCTGCAATTGAAAGCAGCCATGCGGTGGCACATGCAATAAAGCTTGCACCTACAATGAGTAAGGATGATATAATCATTATCTGCCTTTCCGGACGTGGCGATAAGGACGTTGCGGCAATTGCAAGATACAGGGGGGTTAATCTTTATGAATAACAGACTTGATAATCTTAAAAAAGAAAATATATTGGGGGCATTTATTACACCCGGTGATATTAATATTGAAAAGACAGAGGAATATATCCTTTCTATGATTGAGGGCGGTGCGGATTTCATCGAGATTGGCATACCTTTCTCTGACCCTATCGCAGAGGATAGCACAATTCAGGAATTTTATATCAAGGCTCTTGAAAACAAGGTTAACACAGATACTATTTTTGACTGTGTGAAGAGGCTCCGTAAGGACACCGAAATCCCTGTAGTTATTATTACAAATGCAAACCCCGTATTTTCATATGGAGTTGAAAGATTTTTTGAAAACTGCGCACTTTCCGGTGTTGATGCAATTATCATGCCTGACGTACCCTATGAAGAGGTTGAAGAATTCAAGGTGGCGGCAGATAAAAACGGCGTTTATATAATTATGGCGGTTGCACCGACTGACGAAGAGCGAATAGAAAAAATTGTGAAGGATGCCAGAGGCTTTGTGTATGCAACGGCTCTTTTGGAGAATACAAAAGAGGATATGGAAGAGCTCATCCGTATGGTAAAGGCAAAGAAGGATATCCCCGTTGTGACAAAGGACGAAAACTTCAAGTGCGACGGTCTTATTCTTTCCAATGAAATTGTAAAGCTGATTGACCGCGGCATGGAAACAAAGGCGATAAGCCATTTTGTAAAAAGCTATAAATAGGACATAAATAGGCGAAAAAATGTCATCAAAAGATGACATTTTTTTATTGCATAAATATAGGAGAAGTGTTATAGTTAGGACGAGGTGGTGCAGAATGAAAAAGGTTTTAAGCTTAATTATCGTAATAAGCATATTTTTTGCTTTGAATGTAAATGCGGCAGAGATTGTGTGGAGTGAATACAAGACAGGAAATGTAATTACGGCTACTGTTATCGACATTGAAGAGGGCGACAAGGTAATGGTAGGCATGTTTAATGATGAAGATGAGTTTCTGAATCTGAAAAGTGCCGTAAGTGATGGTGAAAGTGTCAGCTTTGATGTGGATACTCAAAACAGCGGATATGCGCACACCTTCGTGTGGGATAAAGAAAATATGGAGCCTAAGGCGGAAATAACAAGCATTATAACAAAAGACGGTATTAAGGATGATGTTATTTTCTCGGATAATCAGCAGCCTAACAGAAATGATGCGGTTGCAGGCTACAGGGAATTTGACCCTGTGACGGGAGAATACATGGTTACGATATATGTGACCATATGGAAAAAGGGCGACAACGCCATCGTCTTAGGTGATTCCGCCAATGGAGTACTTCATTACGGTACAAGCAGTGCGACCCTTCTTTTTAATAATGATAATTTTTCGGTACGAGACGGAAACGGTGAAGGCGCCTATAGCGCAAGTGCTGTAGCTTTGTGTCCCGCAGAGGTTAACAAGACATATAAGGTGGTTTTTCGCGGTAATACAGATGATGACACCTATAAGGTAATAATCACCGATGGCAAAGTGAGATATACAAGTGCAGTTATGCATTCCAGAACAAATGCAGAAAATATTGATTCAATTGCTCTTATTACAAACGGAAAAAATACAACTGTTTCAAACGGATGCTATTCAAACTTCTGCTTCACGGGCAGAGGCTTAAATGTTACTACAGACCCTGACGATATGGCATTTGAACCATTTTATGTTTATGACGGTTTTGAAGGGCTATATTACGGAATGAAGGTTGACGGAAAATACGTGAGGGGCAATAACGGTAAGCTTACATATGATTATGACAGTGTAAAGGATGACAGTGCAAAGTTTATTCCCCGTGATATGGGTGACGGTAGCCATGCGTTTGTATGCAAATCATCAAACAACCGAATGACCGTGCCCGCAAACAAGTACGAAAACATTGCAAGCAGTGCATATGCCACAAACGACAACAGTCAGCACTGGATTATGGAAAAAAGCGAAAACTGGAGTAAGGATAACTTGTCTTATTACCTGAAGCATATTGATTCGGATAATTATATAGGCTACGGACTTCTTTCAAAAAATCTCAGCTTAAGGGGTTCGGATTATAAGGCAGAGGTTACTTTTGTTCCGCTTTATGAAGAAAGTCCCTTGTATCAGGTAAGTAAAACCGAGGCATACGATGCTCTGACAGACAGACAGAGATTTATGCTGATAAGTGTATATGAATCCGTGGCAGGCGATATTTTCGGCAGATACGGCGGATATACCGAATGGAACCCCAGAATAAGAATGGACAATCTCTTTGGTGAAATTTTATCCGGCGACTTCACACTTAGTGAACAAAATACAAAATTCAAAGAATTCTTTAACGATACGAACGGCTTTATCTATTCGGGTCAGGCAAATTATGAAGCAGTCAGCCTTGAATTGCCCGGAACTGTGGGCTGCTATACGGAGGTTGGCGAAGGAGAGGCAGGTACTTATGATTTCTGGAGAGGAACACAGCTCTCAGGTGTGAAGTATCCCGTTACAATTTACGATGCTGACGGAAACAAAGAGCAGACCTTGACGGTATATGTACATGATAATGATGTGGCAAAGCATAATTATAATATTTTCCTTCAGGCGATTATACAGATACCTCATGAGTTCAGGGTGCATCTTCATAATGTAAAAATAAGAAATGACAGCGCAAACAGCTTTAACGGCGGCGGTCATGATGTATATGTAAGACTTAACTGGAAGATGGACAGAGGAGGTATGAGAAGCACTCTTGTACATGAGCTGGGCCATGTTAATGACCAGAACAACGGCTATTGGTCATCAGGCTCGGGATGGAGCTGGGCGATAGGTCAGGATTTGTATACTCCCTCGACGTATGGTGCTTCAAATAACGCAGAGGATTTTGCGGAATTTTCAAGAATGTATTTTCAGGCATATTCCTGCCGTGACCGTCAGAGAGGTCTGGCAATCATCATGCCCGAGAGATATGCATCCTTCGGCAGACTCCGTAAGCAAGGCATGAACGGCTGGGGCTTATGGGAGGATGAATATACAAATTAACTGAAGGAGAGAGCTCTGCCAAACATGGCGGAGCTCTCAATTTTTTAGCTAATTCATCAAAATATCAGCTTGAAATATAGTGTGGGATGTGATATATTATAAAATAGTATGAAAAGGGGCGAATTTAATGGAAGATAATAAAAACATTGAGATTCCGGAAGAAGCTACAGAGGGAAAAAGTATGGTGAGAGAAATTGCAGAATGGATTTTGTGCATTGTAATAGCTGTATCAGTAGCGTTATTTTTGAAGACCTTCATTATGACAGTTGCACAGGTTGATGGTGCGTCTATGCTTAATACATTGCATGATAAGGAAAGACTTATTACATGGAAATTGGGATATGAACCCGAAAGGAATGATATTGTAATTTTCCAGCCAAGAGAATCTACGCCTGAAAATAAAAAGTATTTTGTAAAGAGAGTTATTGCAACTGAGGGACAGAGCGTTCAGATTGATTATGACCAGAATGCGGTTTTTGTAGATGGCGAAAAAATTGATGAGCCTTACATTCCCGAAAAGATGCTTGATATAACATATGGCTCTACGGATTACTGGATAGTGCCCGAGGATCATGTGTTTGTTATGGGTGATAACAGAAATAACTCCCGTGACAGCCGTTCTGATTCAGTAGGCTTTGTAAGTGAGGATTCTATTGAAGGCAAGGTTATATTCCGTTTCTGGCCTCTTAACAAAATGGGCATTGTAAAGTAATTGAAGAAAACAATCAAGACCAATGGGTAAACCCCATTGGTCTTTGACAAAGAGGAGGTTATTTTATGAATATACATTGGTTTCCCGGTCATATGACCAAAGCAAAGAGAATGATGGAAGACAATATGAAGCTTGTTGACTGCATTATTGAAATTGTGGATGCGAGATGCCCTCTTGCAAGCCGTAATCCTGACCTTCCCAAGCTGGCAAAGGGGAAAAAGACCTTAATTATCATAAACAAAGCAGATATTGCAGATGCAAATGAAACACAGAAGTGGCAGAATTGGTTTTTGAAGGAGGGGTATCCTTCCGTTACGGTGAGCAGTATCAACGGCAAGGGTATTGACAAGCTGACTAATGCCATCCGTGATTTGATGAAGGAAAAAATTGAACGCGATAAAAGCCGTGGTCTTGTTAACAGACCTATCCGTGCCATGGTTTGCGGTATTCCCAATGTGGGCAAGTCAAGCTTTATAAATAAGCTCAACGGTAAGGTTGCGGCAAAGGTAGGGGACAAGCCCGGCGTAACAAGAGGCAAGCAGTGGATAACACTTCCCGGCGGGATTGAGCTTTTGGATACTCCCGGTATTCTCTGGCCTAAGTTTGAGGACAAGGAGGTTGCCATGAACCTTGCGTTCATAGGCTCCATCAAGGACGATGTTTTAGATACTGAGGAGCTGGCGGCTAACCTTTTGAAGAGACTTGCTGAAGAATATTGTGATTTGCTTACTGCACGGTATAAGATTGAGGTAAGCAGTGAAGACAGTATGTATGACCTTTTGGAAAAGGTTTGCAGAAAACGCGGATTTATCTTAAAGGGCAATGAGTATGACGGTCTCCGTGGTGCAAGCGTTGTGCTTGACGAATTCCGCGGTGCGAAGATTGGTAAAATTACGTTGGAGAAGGTGCAGTAGAATGCCGAGACTTACGAAAGAGGAAGAGGCTAAAAGATTAGAAGCAATGTGGGATATTGAAAATACCCTTTTTGCTGAAGATGTAGATGTTATTGCAGGCGTTGACGAGGCAGGCAGAGGCCCTCTGGCGGGAGATGTCTATGCTGCTGCGGTAATCCTTCCCAGGGGGCTTATTATTGAGGGTCTTAATGACTCAAAGAAGATAAGTGAAAAAAAGAGGGATGCTCTTTACGATGTAATAAAGGAAAAGGCAGTTGCGTGGGCGGTGGCTACTGCGTCGGTTGATGAGATTGACGAGTATAACATCAGAAATGCAACATATATTGCCATGAACAGAGCACTTAAAGCTTTAAAGACAAAGATTGACTATGTATTGGTTGACGGGGATTGTATAAAGGATTGCGAATATCCTTATTCCTGCGTTGTAAAGGGTGACAGCAAAAGTGCATCTATTTCTGCGGCATCTATTTTAGCGAAGGTCACCCGTGACAGATACATGTTGTCTTTGGCAGAAAAATACCCGCAGTATCAGTTTGAAAAGCATAAGGGCTACGGCACGGCACTTCATATTGAAATGCTTAAAAAATACGGAGCGAGTGAGGTCCACAGAAAGACCTTTATAAAGAAGTTTGTATGAGAAGTATAGGTAATAAGGGCGAGGATATCGCCGTAAAGGTGCTTAAGAAAAAAGGATATAAAATTCTTGAGAGAAATTTCAATGTGCCGTCTGTCGGAGAAATTGATATTATAGCAAAGGATAAGGAATACCTTGTTTTCGTTGAGGTAAGGCTGAGAAAACATACAG
>JAFYPR010000051.1 GCA_017547445.1 Clostridia bacterium | reverse complement strand
TTGAAACAATCATCGTTGCAAGATACAAAATGAAATTGCGGGTAGTATACAAAAGTATAATCTGCACAATAACCTGAATAACAGTAAAAATCTGCTCAACAACAGTGCCTATATACCTTTCCTGATTTGCGGTCATGAAAGTTCTTTTCCATACCGCAAAGTATGAAAGAACGGTATTTGCAAGATATAAAAGATAAATCAGAATAAGATTATCGGGAATATCAGGCTTATCCGCAATAATCACATTCAGAAAGGGTACCAATGCCAACCCGAGGATTGCAACAATAAACCCGATAGCACGATATGCCGCTTTGTAAAAGGCAACAAATTGCCTTATCCTGTCTGTATCCTTTTCCCTTATAGGCTTATAAAGGCTAAAAACTATCGCATTGCCTATACCTAATTCCGCAAAGGATAAAACCTGCAGAATATTCGTAAAAAGTCCGTTAACACCCAGGTAATCCTCTGCCAAAGTCTTTACAAAAACACTTCTTACAAAAAAGCCTAAAATCAGGGTGGTAACCTCGGCAAAAAGACCAAAAGCCGAGTTTCGTATTGAATTTTTTAATCTCGACTCACTCTTCGCCATAAAACAGACCTCTTTCTTCCTAAAACCCACGTGGCGGGACAGCGGGTGACAGAAACTCGCAAGTTTTCTTTTTGTTGCCGTATACACTCCTTATATAATCGAATTTTGCAACGCAAAATTCTTTCCTTAATTCCTAATTCCTCATTCCTAATTGCTAATTTAATATTTAACCTTTAATCCCTATAGCTTTTATCAGGATTAAATGTTATCGTCGTATGCTGTGCTCCGCCTTTTTTGAAGACCATATAATCCTCCCCGTATTGAACAGAGAGTCTCTCGTGATAATTTTCAGGGCAGGTCACAGTGCGCCATTCAAAGGGTAATTCCACAGTTTTCTCAAACAGTTCCCTTCTCCATTCGTACTTTTTAACACCGGGACGGAATGCAGTCACACCAACCCTTTTCGTATTGCCCTTTACACTTTTAACCTTTTTAAGATACGCCATAGAAAGCTTTTCGTGTGTCGTAAAAAGGTTTAAAAATCCCAGCACAAAATGTGCAAATATTTTGGAAATTTTCCTCGCCTCAGGAGATTTAGGCACTTCAAAGCCTAAAAGCAAAAGGCGGAAAATCTTAAGATATGTCATATGTAAAAAACAGCGTATTTTCCCGTCAGGCACATTATCAAGAGGGAAAATATCTACAAATATGCCTCTGTGCCACTCGGGAAAGCAATTTGTTTCAAAACGGGTTGACCCTGTTGTCCTGTCGTCACGAAGCTTGGCATGCCAGGGCTGAAAACCTTTTTCGCTCCCTGCCCACTGCAAAAAGTAAGGCTCCTTCAATTCTGTTTTGCAAGCCTCTATAAACCTGTCATAGTCTTCACGGAGCATCTGTATATCAATATCGTCATCCCAGGGGATAAAGCCCTTATGCCTTACCGCACCGAGGAGTGTACCGCCGTCTGCAAACCACTTTATATTATGCTTTTTGCAGATATCCTCCATAACCTCCAAAAGCTCTACGTCACAAAGCCAGACCTTTTTCATGGTCTCGTCAACAAAAAAACCGCTTCGCTCTTCACCTTTGAGGAAATTGCTGTCCATATATAACACCGCCGATACATAAATCTACTACTTATACATAATAAATTATATCATTCCATACCCTCACTGTCAAGTTGACTGTGCCTGTACATACCCGGAGTTTTACCCAGAGTACTCTTAAATGCTCTCTGCATTGTTTTTACGCTTCCGAAACCGCAGATATCTGCTACAACTTCAAGGGTATTGTTCTCTTTTATCAATCCTTTTGCGCATTCAATACGCATTTCTTTCACGTATTCCGTTACGGTTTTGCCGAAAGAAGTCTCAAAAGCTCTGTCTATAACCTTTCTGCTTACCTCTAAGCAGTCACAAAGCTCATCAGGGGAAAATTCGGCATAAAGATAGTTAGCATTTATATACCTTTGCGCCTTTTCCGTAAGGGGCTCTTTCTTTTCTTCTTCGACCTCTCTCATCGCAGGGATAAGCCTTAAGAAGAACTCCCTTTTTATCTTTTCCCGCGTTTTTTCAAAAAGTATTTCCTCTTCTGCCCCACAGGGTGAAATGTCAATCTGCAATGTATCTGAGCTAATTATATTCAGCTTATCCTTAAATATTTTTTTTACGATATCAAGCGCTTCTTTTTTCTTTTCATTTTCTTCAAGAGTGTACCTGTCAAAGAAAATATGCTCATAATCTACAATAAATTCCATTTTAACTCCTAAAAGTAAAGGGGCACGTTTCCGTACCCCTTGTCGGTTTTAATTATTTAATTAAGCTTTCGCCTGTCATTTCAGAAGGCTTTTCAATGCCTAAAATTTCAAGCATCGTGGGAGCGATATCAGCAAGTCTTCCGCCCTCTTTGAGCTCACAATCCTTACCTACCACGATAAAAGGTACGGGATTTGTTGTATGTGCCGTGAAGGGGCCCTTTGTTTCGGGGTCGATAAGCTGGTCAGCATTACCATGGTCGGCTGTGATGCACGCAACGCCACCCTTACTGATAATTGCATCAACCATCTTGCCTACGCATGTGTCAACTGCTTCAACAGCTGCTACTGCCGCAGGAATAATACCTGTATGACCTACCATGTCGCAGTTAGCATAGTTAAGGATGATAACATCAAACTTATCAGATTCAATAGCCTCCAAGACCGCATCGCAAACCTCATATGCGCTCATTTCAGGCTTCATATCAAAGGTTTCAACATCAGGAGACTTGATAAGAATTCTTTCTTCGCCTTCAAACTGCTTTTCTTCGCCACCGTTGAAGAAGAATGTTACGTGAGCATACTTCTGTGTTTCAGCAATTCGAAGCTGCGTAAGATTACACTTGGAAAGATATTCACCTAAAGTCATAGTTAATTCTTCGGGAGGATATGCAACAGTTACGTTGGGCATTTCTGCATCGTACTGAGCCATACACACAAAGTGTACGGGGAAGTATCCGCCTCTTCTTTCAAAGCCTGTAAATCCGGGGTCAACAAATGTTCTTGTAAGCTGTCTTGCTCTGTCAGGGCGGAAGTTAAAGAAGATAACGCTGTCGCCTTCTTTAATCTTACCTTCCTTATCGCAGACTGTGGGAAGCATAAATTCGTCTGTTACGCCGTTAGCATAAGAATTCTTTACTGCTTCCACAGCATTGTTTTCTTCCACACCTTCTCCGTAAACGAGAGCGGCATATGCCTTTTCAACTCTGTCCCATGCGTTGTCACGGTCCATTGCGTAAAATCTGCCTGCAACAGTAGCAATAGAGCCAAGACCGATAGCATCTATTTCCTTCTGCAATTCTTCCATGTATTCAGCGGCGGAAGAAGGAGGCACGTCACGACCGTCTAAGAATGTGTGAACATAAACCTTTTCTACACCCATACCCTTTGCCATACGGATAAGACCATAAAGGTGTGTGTTATGGGAGTGTACGCCACCGGGAGAAAGAAGACCCATAAGGTGTAATGCCTTACCCTTTGCATTTTCCATAGCATCACAAAGAGCCTTATTCTTAAGAATTGTGCCGTCTTCAATATCCTTTGTAATCTTAACAAGCATCTGGTAAACAACTCTGCCCGCACCGATATTTGTGTGACCTACCTCGCTGTTACCCATCTGACCGTCGGGAAGACCAACGTCAAGACCGCTTGCCGCAATAGTTGTATTTGCATTTTCTTTAAAATACTTATCAAGGTTAGGTGTTTTCGCTTCATAAATCGCGTTACCTTCAGTTTCGGGATTAATACCGTAACCGTCCATAATGATAAGCGCAACAGGTTTTTTACTCATAGTAAACTTTCCTTTCTTGAATTGCAATTACCCACCAAATTCACCTGAAACCCACTTGGCGGGACAGCGGGTGACAGAAACTCGCAGGTTCCCTTTTGAGCATCGTATCCCGATGGTCAAAAGCAGCCCTGTCCCCCTACCTTATAAAATCGCAATTATCTAATCAAATTAAATTGAGAGCATAAGGTGACGGAAGATTTTACGCGTTAGCAATGATAGAGAAGTCTTCGCTCTTTAAGCTTGCGCCGCCAACAAGACCGCCGTCGATGTCGCTCATTGCGAAAAGCTCTGCTGCGCAATCCTTATTTACGCTGCCGCCATAGAGGATTGTTGTGTTGTCAGCTGTTTCCTGGTCGTAAATGCCAGCAAGGCAATTACGGATATCAGCGCAAACTTCGTTTGCCTGTTCACTTGTAGCAACCTTACCTGTACCGATAGCCCAGATGGGTTCGTAAGCGATAACAATCTTTGTCATATCTTCCTTTGAAACACCACGGAGAGCAATCTTAATCTGTGTACGGATGAAGTCAAATGTTACATTGTCTTCTCTCTGCTGGAGGCTTTCACCGCAGCAAAGTACGGGGATAAGACCCTTTTCAAGCGCCTTTGTAACCTTCTTGTTGATGATTTCATCACTTTCCGAGAAGTATTCTCTTCTTTCGCTGTGACCGATGATTACGTATTCAACGCCCAAATCGCGGAGCATATCAGCACTTACTTCACCTGTGTAAGCACCCTTATCCATGTAGTAGAAGTTCTGTGCACCAACCTTGATGTTTGTACCCTTAGCTACTTCCAAAACTGCGGGAAGGTCAACAAGAGGAGGGCAAACGAGAACGTCGTTCTTTGCACCCGCACACTTTTCAACAAGCTCTGTAATAAGAGTCTTCGCTTCGGAGGGTGTCATATTCATTTTCCAGTTACCTGCTGCTAAAATCTTTCTTGCCATAATAAAATTCATCCTTTCTATTATTCACCAAAAGCGGTCAGATTGACTGACCGCTTTTATTTTTTAATTTATCTGTCTAAAAGCGCTACGATACCGGGAAGCTCCTTACCCTCTAAGAATTCGAGAGAAGCACCGCCACCTGTAGAAATGTGGCTCATCTTGTCACCAAGACCTGCCTGGTTAACAGCTGCAACGCTGTCGCCGCCGCCGATAACTGTAACAGCATCAAGTTCAGCGAGCATTGCTGCGATTTCGTTTGTACCCTTTGCAAAATTGCTCATTTCGAATACGCCCATAGGACCATTCCATACAACTGTCTTAGCATCTGCAAGAACGCTCTTGAAGAGTTCAATACTCTTAGGACCGATATCCAAGCCTTCCCAGCCTTCGGGAATATCTCCTTCAACGATCTGTGTGTTAGCATCGTTGTTGAAATCGTCAGCTACAACTGTATCAATAGGAAGAACAATCTTGTCGCCTGCTTCTTCAAGCATCTTCTTTGCATATTCGATATAATCTGTTTCAAGAAGGCTGTTACCTGTCTTCTGACCCATTGCAGCCTTGAATGTGTAAGCCATACCGCCACCGATGATGAGCTTGTCTACCTTCTTGAGAAGGTTTTCGATAACGGAAATCTTACTTGAAACCTTACTGCCGCCAAGAACAGCTACAAGAGGACGAACGGGATTGTTTACAGCATTGCCTAAGAATTCGATTTCCTTATTGATAAGGTAACCGCCTACAGCAGGAAGATGTTCTGCAACACCAACGTTGGAGCAGTGAGCACGGTGAGCTGTACCGAAAGCATCATTTACGAATACATCAGCGAGTGAAGCAAGCTCTGCAGAAAATTCTGCAACGTTCTTTGTTTCTTCCTTTCTGTAACGTGTGTTTTCAAGAAGAACAACGTCTCCTTCCGCCATTGCAGCAACTGCTGCCTTTGCGTTTTCGCCAACAACTTCATTGTCAGCTGCGAATACTACTTCCTTGCCGAGCTTTTCGCTAAGACGCTTTGCTACAGGAGCAAGGCTCATGGAAGGAACGGGTTCACCCTTGGGCTTACCCATATGAGAACAAAGGATAACCTTTGCACCGTTTTCTACAAGATAGTTGATTGTGGGCATAGCGCCTACAATTCTGTTTTCGTCTGTGATATTTCCATCTGCATCAAGGGGAACGTTGAAGTCACATCTAACGAGGACTCTTTTGCCTCTTACTTCAACATCTTCAAGTGTTTTCTTGTTTAACATAACCAAATCACCTCATAAAATATTTTTGATTTTTCCATATGTAGTTATTATAACACATATTATTCCGCAATTGCAATATTTTTCTTGCAAAAAAATGCAGCGACAATTGTCCCTGCATTTTCACGTTTAAATCAAAGGTTCGGGACGATAAATAAGGTGCAGAATATTGCCCTCAATATCGCGGAAGAAGAATGTTGAAATGCCTTTTGCGCTTGTAGAAGGCTCTGTTACAACCTCCACATTTTCTGCCATAAGGCGTTCTACAGCCGCGTCAAAATCGTCAACACTAATTGCAATATGTCTTATACCCTGGCGCTTTGCAGCCAAATCTTCTCTTTCTGTCTCCTCTGCAGGGATAAACTCAATCATGCTTTTATCGGAAAAAGCCAGGAAAATCGTTCCCTTTCCGTTATCGTAAACAACGGAAGTGTCAAACATTTTTGTATACCAGTCAGTTAATTTCTTTGTATCCTTTGCAATGATTGCAAGATGTTCAATACCAAACTTCATAATAATCTACTCCTTAAAACTTTTCGCCGAAATAAACAATACCAAACAAATCAGGGCCTGTATGGCAACCGATTGTGGGTCCTACAATAGTATCGTCCACGATAATATTGGGATACTGCTCACTTATTGCATTTCTTAAAAACGCCGCCTTTTCATGTACGCAGGTATGGATTGTGAAAACTCTGCCCTCGTTGAAATCACCCATAGCCTTAGCCGAATCCACAAGCTTCTTATAAAGGTTTTTACTGCCTCTCAGCTTTGCACCCTGCTCAACAAGACCGTCCTTCAAAACAAGCACGGGTTTAATGTCAAGCATATTTGCAACAGCAAAGGTTGCGGCATTTATTCTGCCGCCCTTTTTAAGGTGTGTCAGGTCATCTGTTACAAAATACGCATTTGCGCTGTAACAGATTTTCTTGATTCTTTCAATAATTTCGTCAGCATTCTTGCCGTCCTTGAGAAGCTTCGCACCTTCAATTACCGCAAAACCGTAGAGCACACTATAGGTAAGAGAATCGATAACCTCAACCTTAAAGCCTTCATGTGCATCCATAACCTGTCTTCCCATCATCATTGCATTCTGACAGGTGCCGCTTGCCTTACCTGAAATTGACGTGTAAATAACCGTATCATAGCCTTCTTCATAAGCTTTTTCAAAGGCTTCCTCAAATTCCAACGGGGAAATCTGTGCTGTCTTGGGAACCTCATCCGTAACCTTTTCCATTGCATAGAATTCTTCTGCAGTCTGGTCGATTCCGTCAAGATAGTACTTTTCACCGTCAAAAGAATATTTCAAGGGGAGAACTCTTATTCCATATTTATCAGCTCTTTCCATCCCTATGTCAGAGCCGCTGTCTGTCATTAATAAAATTTTAGACACGAATATCGCTCCTTTCTTCTAATCATACTACACTTTCAAAATATCACACTTTTACACTTTTGTCAACGGATTATCTCGGTGGTGGTCCACCCGGGCCACCGGGACCACGTCTTCCGCCGGGACCACGTCTTGGTCCACCCTCATCAGCATTGAAGTTCATGGCATTCATAGTCCGCTGTGCCTTAACCAGTCCCGCATAAATGCCGTCACGCTCCATAAGTTCCTTATGTGTACCTACCTCAGCAATTCTGCCCTCTTCCAACACAACAAGTCTGTTTGTATTTTTAAGGGTTGAAAGTCTGTGAGCGATTGCAAAGGTTGTTCTTCCCTTAACAAGTCTTGTAAGAGCCTCCTGAATCTGTGCCTCGGTCTCGGTATCAACACTTGCCGTCGCTTCATCGAGGATAAGAATTTTAGGGTCACTTATTACCGCACGGGCAATTGCTATTCTCTGTCTTTCACCGCCCGAAAGTCTGTAACCCTTCTCGCCTACATAAGTATCGTAGCCGTTTGGAAGCCTCATAATGAAATCATGTGCATTTGCAATCTTTGCCGCACGGATAACATCATCCACCGTGGCATCCGGCTTTGCGTAACAGATGTTTGACAGAATGCTTCCGGCAAAAAGGTAGCTTTCCTGTAATACAATACCTAAATTGTGCTTATAGTATGCCCTATCTATTTCCTTAAGATTAATGCCGTTTATTTCTATTGCGCCGTCGTCCACATCATAAAGACGCATCAGAAGATTTATAAGTGTACTCTTACCTGCACCCGAGTGACCTACCAGCCCTATCATCTCGCCCTCTTTTACGTGCAGGGAGAAGTTCTTTATAACACTTCTGTAGCTCTTGTATCCAAAGGTTACATCCTTAAATACTATATCGCCCCTGATTTCGGGACAAGGCTTTTCCTCGCTCTCGTTACAGTCAGATTCCTCATCTAAAATTTCAAAAACTCTCTGGGCACTTGTAGCCGCTTCCGAAAGATGCCTCGGGAGCATTGCAAACCAGTCAAGACGGTTATAAAGATAGCCTGCATAGGTTGAAAACTGTGTCAGCTGACCTAAGCTCATATCTCCGCCTACAACAAGATTTCCGCCGTAGAGAAGCACAAAATAACTGCCGAAGCCTATAAGGAAGCGTATAACGGGCCATATTGTGCCTGAGTAGCGGTCGTTGTCAATGCTCTGCTCTCTTACTTCAACTGCCACATCACTGAACTGCTCTATTGCCCACGCCTCACGGCCGAAAGCCTTAACAACCCTCATGCCGTTCAAGATATCGTTTAATTTGCTTGTCATTTTGTCCATTTTACGCCACTGTGTATGGTAACGTCTTCTCACCTCTGAGCGTATTTTATTGACGATCATCATAACAAGAGGTATAGGCAACAGAATGAGAAGTGCCATCTTGTAATTATAGGCAAAAAGCACAACAGCTACCGACACAAAGAGCACAATTTCGTTTGCCGCCATTATACCTATGTTTTGTATAAAGTGACCTATGCGCATTGTGTCACGGTTAATTCTCTGCATCATATCGCCTGTCTTCTTACCCTCAAGCTTACCGATACCCATACCCTGAAGCTTTGTATAAACCTCTTTTCGCATATCCTTCACAAGGCGGTTACTTGCCTTAACTGAAGCAATTCTTCTGAAAATGCCGATAAGAGTTGTAGACATATTGCAAAGTGCTGTCAGTATCACAAAAAATATTAAAGTCAATATTGTACCCTCGGGATTTTTTATGGCATCGTCAATCATTCTTTTCTGTATTTCGGGAGATATGAGCATAACCGCCGAATTGAGCCAGAAAAGCACAAGAATAATTATATAAAGATTTTTGCATGGAAGCGCCAGCCTTGCCAGACGCTTGAACATACCGAGCTTATCAGAGCAGTTGGGGCATATCCTTGTATTTCTCAGATAGTTTCTTCCGCAGTTGGGACACCTTTTTGATTCATCAAAGCTTTCGTGCACCCTTTCTTCCCCGTCAATAATTTCCTGAACAATACGCTCGATATATGCAAACTGAGGCATATATTCCGCCGTATACTTTGCCACCACATGACAAACAGACTCAACCGTAACCTCAAGCCTGCCCGCACCTACCAGCTCAACTGCTTTAACCTTTTCTATCTTACCTTTTGGCAGAACAAGTCCGATTTCACCATTTCTGATGCTCACAAGATATTTATCCGTCACCGCAAAATAGTTTTCGGAAAACATCCCTTTTTCGTCAATATCAAAGGGTACGGCATACATAACATCGCCAAGGGAGGCTTTTTCTATTTTTTCTTCAATTACTTTGCCTAAATCGCACAGTAAAATCATTCCGACTCCCCCTTACAGCCATATATCAAGCATCTTCATCGCTTTATCATCCGCTTTCTTTAAATCGGGGATAAGATATCTTGAGCCGTCAACATCTATAAGCATAACGGAATTTTCGCTTATTCTCACTAAGCTTGCGGACATATCAAAGGTTGTAAACTGCCTTTCTCCTGCAGTTGTTTCAACCTCCCAGTAGGTGTGACCGAACTCTTCCTTCGCATTTTTAACCCTTGTAATTTCGGGCACAAAATACCTTTTTTCCAGTTCATGCTTTAAAAGCGCCTTTTCTTCCTCGGAAAAGGACTCCATGCTCTCTATAATCCCCACCTCGGTATTTCTGTCGCGGTGAGATTGTGCCTGACGGCGCACCGATAAAAACCTTTCTGCCTGATGAAGGGGAAAAAGCCTTAAAATATCGCATCTTCCTATATCCTCGCCATCTAAAACCGCACCTAAAAGAGACCCTTTTGTCTCATAAAATTTTATATCTTTACCTGTGAGATATCTTATGTTTGCCGCTTCTTTAAAATCATTCTTCATCTTCCATACCTCTTATCTTTAAAGCTTCCTTCTGTTTACCCAGCATTCCCGCATAAATACCGCCTAACTTTTCAAGCTCCTCATGTGTACCCATTTCCGCAATTTCGCCGTGTTCAATAACAACAAGTCTGTCCGCATTTTTCAATGTTGACAGCCTGTGCGCAATTGCAATGGTGGTTCTGCCCTTTGTTAAGGTCTCTATCGCCTGCTGAATTTGTAATTCCGTTTCAGTATCAACACTTGCAGTAGCCTCGTCCAGGATAAGAATTCTCGGGTCAAGAAGAATTGCTCTTGCAATATTTATTCTCTGCCTTTCTCCACCGGAAAGATTGGTTGACCGCTTGCCTAATTCCGTTTCATAGCCGTCAGGCAGCTTCATAATAAAATCGTGAGCATTGGCAAGCTTTGCTGCACTTACGATTTCTTCATAGTTAGCATCCGGACGTGCAAAAGCAATGTTTTCCATAATCGTTCCCGAAAACAGATGCGTTTCCTGCAATACCATGCCTATTCGCCTGTGCAAATCATCAGGATGTATGTCCTTTATATTAACACCGTCAATTGTCAATTCACCCTCTTCAATGTCGTAAAGTCGGGTAATTATATTTGTAATGGTGCTCTTACCTGCACCCGAGTGACCAACCAGACCTATCATCTCGCCCTTTCTGATATCAAGATTTATATTTCTTAATACAGGCTTGTTTGGTTCATAGGAGAAGGTTACGTTTTTCAGGGAAATATCACCTTCAATATCAGCCATTCTCACAGGATTCGCGCTTGGCACAACGTCACTCTTTCTGTCAATAATCTCAAAAAGACGGTGAGCACAGTTAAGGCATTCCGTAATCCAGTCCACGCTGTTTACGATGGAGTCAATAGGTCCTAAAACCATACCCATGTAGCCGATAAACATCATAAGTGTACCGTATGTCATTCCGTTATGTCCGCTCATAACCTGAGCACCGCCTATTGCCCATACAAAAAGACCGCCAAGAGAAGTTATATATCCCATAACAGGGAATGTTCTTGCACCGCGTATACCTTCACGTACACTTGCTTCGTAGAGCTCGGCTGATGCTTTGTCAAAACGGTCAATTTCGCTTTCCTCCTTACCGAATGCCTTTACAACTCTTATACCTGAAAGAGCATCGTTTATAACAGAGTTAAGCTTACTTCTCTTCTGCCAGGATGCATTCTTGAATTTTCTGAATTTCGGGAAAACCACCTTCATCATGTACACCGTAAAGGGCACGGGTATAAACACAATTATTGAAAGTATGGGGTTTGTCACGATCATAACGTATGCTGTACCTATAAGGGTAAGGCTGTTTATGATAAGCTCGGGTATTCTCCAGAGTATGGTAAAGCAAATCTCTTCTGCATCGTTATTTACCCTGTTCATAAGGCTTCCCGTATGCTGGGAATTGAAAAAGCTCATTGAAAGCCTTTGCATCGCCGAAAAAATCTGACTTTTTATGTCGTAAACAATATTTGCGCTTACCTTTGCCGCAATGCGCTCTTTTATAATATTTATTGCAAGACGTGATGCTTCAAGCGCCATAAGGCAAAGTACAACGGGCACAATCATCCCGAAATATTTACCGCCCTCGGTCAAAACCTCATCATAAAAGGTTTTACCGCTTACATAAGGGCGCAGAACTCCCACAAGAGCCGTTAAAACCATACATAAGCCCATCATGGCAATCAGGAGCTTATACTTTGGCAGATACCCCATAAGTCGCAGTATTATTGCCCTTCTGTTCATACATTTGGGGCATATCTTTCTTCTTGGGTCACGGTAAGGCTTACCGCAGGTAGGGCAGACATTGTCATCACCCATCTGCTTGAAATCATCCTCCGTAAGCTCCTTTTTCTCCCTGAGCTTATTAACCACCATAGTAAAACGTGAGGCTGTTCTTCCTACAGCGTTTGAGTAAAAAGCAATGGGAAACTCTTCCCCGTCACGCTTTATTACCATCTGTCCCGTATTTATAAAATCCTCATTATGTAAATCTTCAATTGTTGCATAGCTGTAATCAAGTTTCATTTTGCTTTTGGCATCTATGACAACAAGCAAATCTTCATAAGCTAAAAGCCAGACCTCACCGTAGCTTCCGTCAGTGTCCATATCACACCTGAGCAGTGCCGCAGGCTCAGCAAGAGAGTACGCTTCCATCAGGGAGGTTATATTCTTATCCGGTTCAATAAATCCCTTTATCAAGACATTTTCACCCCATTTTATTCATCATGCTTTTAGTATATCAACCAATAAATTCAAAATCAACACAAATTGCATAATTTTTTTACTTTTTTTAAAATTTGTTATGGAAATTCGCTTTGAGATATGTTATTATATAATAGATATTTTATTTTTATATATTAACACAGAAATGACGAAATAAATAATTTTACAACCGGAGGATATTATGGCAAACAATAATCAGCGCCCCAGAAAGTGCGTACCGAAAGCAACACAGACTTCAAATAAAAGAACAGGCACAGCAAAAAGGACTGCAAGGAAGAAAGCCCCCGCACCTATGCGTCGTGAGGTAAAGCTTTTTATAACAGGCTTTGTTTCCCTTGTTTTGATTTTGTGCTACTATACGCCAATATTCGGTATTTTCGGCAGTCTTATAAAGAATATCGGTCTTGCCCTTATGGGTGCAAGTGCCTATGCCCTGCCCGTACTTATAAGTGCAATGCTTATACATAAGGCGTTGAAGGACACTTTAAAGCCACACAAGACAATTTATGTATGCTCATTTTTCGCTCTTGTGTGCCTCAGCCTTCTTTTTACAATTTCTGCATCTGAAGGCGTTGCCGATTATCTTGGCTCAACAGGCTTTTTCCATACCCTCACACTTCTCATCGAGGGTGGCACAACCTGCTCCGACGGCGGCATCACAGGCGCATTGGGTATTCCCTTAAAGGCGTTTTTCGGTGCACTGGGCAGTCAGATTATCATTATTTTTACAATCATAATTCTTATTGCCAAGGCAACAAAGTTTATCCCTGTTATCTGGGCGGTTAAGGTGACAAGAGGGATGCTTGATATGATGAATGAAAAGTTCTCCCGCACAGAAGAAGAATATGAAGATGATGCAATCATAGATGAAGCACCCGTTCCAAAAGAGGAAAAGAAGGAAAAATTTGAACAGACAAAGCTTGATCTGGACGCAAAGGAATCTGCAGACTTAAGGCACCGTGTTAAAAAGGCTCTTCCGGAAAAGAAAAAGGAAGAAAAGGAGGAAGAAAGCTTTGCTCTTCCCGCATTCAATATAGCTAACAACAGTGCAAAAGAAGAAAAAGCGGATGATATTAAAATCAACATCACCCTTCCCCCTCAGGAGCCGCAGGAAGAATTTCCCCTTAACGAATACACACCTGTTACTCCCGCGGAAGAAAAAGAGGAAAAGCCTGTCTCCCTTTCAGAAAAAGAGTCTTCTCCCTCTGTTATGGAAAAGAAGGAGCCCAATGTGGCAATCGAGCTTACAGAGGATGATTTTATTGCTCCCGTAAAGCCTTACGAATTTCCGCCCATTGACCTTCTTGCACGTAATACCGACCGTGGGGATTCGGGCAAGGGCGTTGACCTTCGGGAACAGGCAAGACGCCTTGTTGAAACGCTCAAAAGCTTCGGCGTAGATGCAAAGGTTCTGGAAGTAAGCAAGGGTCCCACAGTTACACGTTTTGAGCTTCAGCCTGCAACAGGCGTTAAGGTAAGTAAAATCGTAAACCTGGCAGATGATATCGCATTAAACCTTGCCGCACTTTCTGTCCGTATCGAAGCGCCTATCCCCGGCAAGGCGGCAGTTGGCATTGAAATTCCCAACACAGGCAATACAATGGTGCGGCTTCGTGAGGTTATTGACTCCGACGAGTTCAAGAACTTCAAGGCAAAAACTGCCTTTGCCTTAGGTAAGGATATTTCCGGCAAGCCTATAGTTACCGATATTTCAAAAATGCCCCATGTACTTATCGCAGGTACAACAGGCTCAGGTAAGAGTGTATGTATCAACTCTCTTATCACAAGTATCATCTATAAGGCAGACCCCAACGAAGTAAAATTCATTATGATTGACCCCAAGGTTGTTGAACTGAAGGTTTATAACGGCATCCCCCACCTTCTTATCCCCGTTGTTACAGATGCAAGAAAGGCTGCAGGCGCACTTAACTGGGCAGTACAGGAAATGACAAAGCGTTATAAGATGTTTGCAGATAACAATGTGCGTGACCTTAAGGGGTATAACGAGCTTGCCGAGCTGCAGGGCGAAAGGAAGCTTGAACAGATTATAATTATCGTGGACGAGCTTGCAGATTTGATGATGGTTGCACCCCGTGACGTTGAAGATGCCATCTGTCGCTTGGCTCAGATGGCAAGAGCCGCAGGTATGCACCTTGTTATTGCAACACAGTCTCCCCGTGCCGATATTATCACAGGTCTTATCAAGACAAACATCCCCTCACGTATTGCCTTTGCGGTACAAAGCCAGCTTGACTCACGTATTATCATGGATATCGGCGGTGCTGAAAAGCTCCTTGGCAAGGGCGATATGCTCTTCTTACCCATGGGTGCATCAAAGCCCACACGTATACAGGGCGCATTCATCTCAGACGGTGAGGTCGAAAAGATAATCGAATTTGTAAAGCAGGACGATATACGTTACGATGAGGACGTAATGGAAAAGATTGAAAACGGCACAGCTGCTGAGAAGGAAGAATCCTCAGGCGATGCTGACGAATTCCTGCCCAAGGCTATTGAAATTGTTGTAGAAGCAGGTCAGGCATCTGCCTCCCTTTTACAGAGAAGACTTTCCGTAGGCTATAGCCGTGCAGGCAGACTTATTGACCAGCTTGAAGCACGTGGTATAATAGGCCCTCACGAGGGTGCAAAGCCCCGTCAGGTCTTAATAAGCCGTGCGGAATATGCCGAAATGATGATGCAGAGTACAGATAATAATTAAAAGAGGAACAACAATGGCAAAGAACTTTTTACCTGTCACAAAAGAAGAAATGCTTGAACGAAACTGGGATTATTATGACTTTTTGTTCATATCGGGTGATGCATATGTTGACCACCCCTCTTTTGGTACGGCAATTTTATCCCGTCTTCTTGAAAAGGAAGGCTACAGGGTGTGCATTCTTCCTCAGCCTGATTATAAATCAACCCGTGATTTCTTACAATTCGGCAGACCGAGACTGGGCGTATTAATCTCAGGCGGTGTTATTGACTCTATGGTTAACCATTACACTGCCGCAAAAAAACGCCGAAGTGAAGATTGCTACTCCCCCGGCGGAAAGGCAGGGTTACGCCCTGACCGTTGCACAATCGTATATGCTAACCGTGTAAGGGAAGCCTTCGGTAAAATCCCGGTAATTATCGGGGGTACAGAGGCAAGCTTACGTCGTTTTGCCCATTATGACTACTGGTCAGACGAGGTGCGCCGAAGCATTATTTTTGACTCCCAGGCTGATTTTATATCCTTCGGCATGGGTGAAAGAAGCATTATAGAGCTTGCAAATATGCTGGCAGAGGGTGTTGACCCCCGTCACGGCAAGGTGCCCGACGGCGTATGCTATGTATCCGACGAATTGCCAAAGGGCGCTGTTGAGCTTCCTTCATACGAGGAAGTAAAGGCGGATAAAAAAGCTTATGCCCTTGCAACAAAAATTGAATACGAAGAGCAGGACCCCTTCCGTGGCAAAATCCTTGCCCAGAAGCATGGTGATAAATACATTGTGCAGATGCCTATGAGTAAGCCCCTTACGGAAAATGAGCTTGACAGGGTTTATGCCCTTCCCTATACAAAGGAATACCACCCTATCTACGAAAAAGACGGGGGCATTCCCGCAATAGAAGAAGTTAAGTTTTCCGTAGCCTCCTCCCGTGGTTGCTTCGGCAACTGTTCATTCTGCGCAATAGCCTTCCATCAGGGAAGAATAGTGCAGACAAGGAGCCATGCATCAATACTTAACGAAGTCAGGCAAATGACATGGATGCCGGATTTCAAGGGCTATATCCATGACGTTGGCGGTCCCACTGCAAACTTCCGTCATCCCGCTTGCAAGAAACAGCTTAAGTACGGCGCATGCAAGGACAGGCAGTGTCTTTACCCCGACGTATGTAAAAATGCCGAGGTTGACCATACGGATTATCTTTCTCTTCTCCGCAAAATCCGTGCAACAGACAAGGTGAAGAAGGTATTTATCCGCAGCGGTATCCGTTATGACTATCTTATTAAAGACAAAAACGACGAATTTTTCCGTGAATTATGTATGCACCACGTATCAGGGCAGTTAAAGGTTGCACCTGAGCATATCTCCCCTAAGGTTTTGTCCTATATGGGCAAGCCCGGGCTTGACGTATATCAGAAATTCTGCGACAAATTCTATAAAATAAATAAGGAAATAGGTAAGGAGCAGTACCTTGTCCCCTACCTTATGTCCTCTCATCCGGGAAGCACCCTGAAAGAGGCGATTGAGCTTGCAGTGTATCTTAAGCGTATGGGCATCCGCCCCCAGCAGGTACAGGACTTTTACCCCACTCCCGGTACTCTTTCAACAGCAATGTTCTACACAGGCATTGACCCGAGGACAATGAAAAGTGTTTATGTACCTAAAACATATGAAGAAAAAGCAATGCAACGCGCACTTTTACAGTCCTCCAGACCTGAAAATTATCAGATTGTAAAAAAAGCACTTATTCAAGCAGGCAGACGTGATTTGATAGGCTACGGCCCCGACTGCCTCATAAAACCCGAAAGGAGCGATTTTAATGGCAACAATACTGGACGGAAAGGCTCTGTCAGCAAAAATAAAACAGGAGATAAAAGAAGAAACTCAGCTTCTTCTTCAAAAGGGCGTTCAGCCGGGGCTGGCGGTAATAATCGTAGGGGACAATCCCGCAAGCAGGGTGTACGTTAACAATAAAAAGAAAGCATGTGAGGAATGCGGTTTTAAATCAGAGGAATTTGCACTTCCCCAAGAGACAAGCGAAGAGGAGCTTCTCAGTTTAATCGACACTCTTAACAAGCGTGACGATATTGACGGAATTCTCTGTCAGCTTCCCTTACCCCGGCATATAAACGAAGAAAAGATCCTTCTTGCCATTGACTATACGAAGGATGTGGATGCATTCCACCCTGTAAACGTAGGCAAGATTATGATAGGCAACTTTGACTTTCTCCCCTGCACACCTGCAGGCGTTATGGAATTAATAAAGCTTACAGGCATTGAGGTAAGCGGTAAGGAATGTGTGGTTATCGGCAGAAGCAATATTGTAGGCAAGCCTCAGGCAATGCTTCTTCTCCACGCAAACGGCACTGTAACAGTCTGCCATTCCCGCACCCAAAATCTTGCCGAGGTAACACGCCGTGCTGATATTTTAGTTGCCGCAGTAGGCAAAGCAAACTTTGTAACTGCCGATATGGTAAAGCCCGGCGCCGTTGTAATCGACGTAGGCATGAACCGTTTCGAGGGCAAATTAACAGGTGACGTTAACTTTACAGAGGTTGAACCTGTCGCCTCTGCCATCACACCCGTACCGGGTGGCGTTGGACCCATGACGATTGCAATGCTTATGAAAAACACGCTCAAGGCTTGCCGTCTTCACAAAAACATCAATTAAAAGGAGCTTATCATGAAAAGACTTATTTCTGTAATTATATCATTATGCTTATTATCAGCTCTTCTTCCCGCTTTCGCTCAGGAAATTGTAATTGAGCTTAACGAGCTGGAATATGACGCTTATATGTACGGAGAAACAGTATTTGTTTCAGGTTACTCAAATGCCCCTGTAACAGTTGCACTGTATTATCCCGAAGATTTTGCTCAGCAGGCAAAATCAATCCTGACCTACTCCTCCGAAGAATTAGCGGACGGATTTGAGATTGTGCTTGGCGAATCAGGTGACCCTCTCTGGCCCGAAGGTGTGTGGACAATTATTGTTCAGCACGGCGAGGTTGCGGAAATACTTGAATTTACACTTTCCGAGACAGTTGACCGCACAGAAGAACCTGACGACGAACCCAACGACGACGAACCCACCGAAAGACCCACCAAAAAGCCTGCAGGCGGCAACAACTCACAGTCTGTAACACCTATCGTTCCCGAAAAGATAAAGACTACTCTTCATGTTGGTGAAACAGAAAAAATCAATGTAGATACATCTCTTTCTTCCCTTTCTGTTGAAATTGAAGATACGAGTGTTGTAAATGCAACCTACTCAGGCAAGGTCCTTACAATTACTGCTCTTAAGATGGGTAAAAGCACAATCTGGCTCGAAACAAGCAACAACTATGCCAACATCAACGTTACGGTAATTCCCGCAGTGGAAATCCCCACAGAAGAGGCAACAGAAGAGATAACAGAGCCTTCCGCGGAAGAAGCAACAGAGCCCTCTACAGAACCTGTTACCGAAAAGCCCACAGAGCACCCCTTCACGGACCTTCCCGATAATCACTGGGCAAAGGACTCTATCCTCACCCTCTACAAAAAGGGCATTATAAACGGTATGGACTCCGATACATTTGCTCCCGACTCCTCTGTTACAAGAGCGCAGTTTGTAACAATGCTTACAAAGGCATTTGAGCTTAAGACAGAATCCACTTCCTCTCCCTTCAATGACGTAAAGGAAAACGACTGGTTTTTCAAGGCGGTTATGACAGCCTATGACAATTCCATTACACAGGGCGACTACGCAGGCAACTTTAACCCCAATAGCCTCATCACAAGAGAGGATATGGCAACCTTAGCATACAGAACCGCAACAAGCGCAGGCAAAAAGCTTCCCACAGGCGATGCGGTATTGTTTGACGACCACGATTTAATCCGTGACTATGCCGTAGAAGCGGTATATGCAATGCGCTCCGCTTCCGTAATCAACGGTATGACCGCTACTACCTTTGAACCCGCAGGCTTTGCAACAAGAGCACAGGCGGCAACAATTATTGCAAAACTTCTTGCTCTTAAGTAAAAATGTGTTGATTATTGTAGAATAAACATATATAATAATTCTGTTAAACATGTTTTAAATTATTTTTTAATATACAAATTGGAGGTTTAACTATGCTTCGTATTTTTGTTGAAAAAAAGCCGGGGTTTGACGTTGAAGCTCAGGGACTTTTCTCTGACCTTCGTGAAAATCTCGGTATGGACTCTCTTACAGGTGTCCGAATCGTAAACCGTTATGACATTGAAGGCATTACAGAGGCTGAATATAAGGCTGCAAAGCCCCTCGTATTCTCTGAGCCGCCTGTTGACTTTGCATATGACGAAGAGCTTACCGTTGCTCCTGATGAAACAGTTATCGCAACAGAATATCTCCCCGGTCAGTATGACCAGAGAGCTGATTCTGCGGCTGTTTGTGTACAGATTTTAACTCAGGGAGCAAAGCCTACTGTAAGAGTTGCAAAATTAGTTATCTTAAAGGGTGATATCACTCCTGCCGATAAGGATAAGGTAACAAAGTATTATGTTAACCCTGTGGATAGCCGTGTTGCCAAACTGGAAAAGCCTGATTCCTTGGTTGAAGAAACTGTTATCCCCGAAGATGTAAAGCTTGTCGAAGGCTTTATCTCGGCAGATGACGAGGCACTTTCTTCACTTGCAAAGGAAATGGGCTTTGCAATGGATATGGGCGATCTGAAGTTCTGCAGAGACTATTTCCGTGACGAAGAAAAGAGAGACCCTTCCTATACAGAAATGCGTGTTATTGACACCTACTGGTCTGACCACTGCCGTCATACAACCTTCTCTACAATTATCGACTCTGTTGATATTGAAGACGGCTTCACAGCGCTTAAGAATGCTTATGATGCATATCTTGACTCCCGTGCAAGACTTTATATCGGCAAGAAAAAGAACCTCTGCCTTATGGATATGGCAACAATCGCAGTTAAGGACTTAAAGAGCCGCGGTCTTTTAAAGGAAATTGACGAAAGCGAAGAAATCAATGCTTGCTCTATCGTTATCGAGGTTGACAATGACGGTACAAACGAAGAATGGCTTCTTATGTTCAAGAACGAAACACATAACCACCCCACAGAAATTGAACCCTTCGGTGGTGCGGCAACATGTCTCGGCGGTGCTATCCGTGACCCCCTCTCAGGCAGAAGCTATGTATATCAGGCAATGCGTGTAACAGGCGCATCCGACCCCAATGTTCCAATTGAAAAAACACTTCCCGGTAAGCTTCCACAGAGAAAGCTTACAAGAACTGCTGCTGCAGGCTATTCTTCTTATGGTAACCAGATTGGTCTTGCAACAGGTCAGGTTAACGAAATTTATCATAGCGGTTATGTAGCAAAGAGAATGGAAATCGGTGCAGTTATCGGTGCCGCTCCCAAAGCAAATGTTGTAAGAGAAGTTCCCGCAGCAGGCGATGTTATCATTCTCCTTGGCGGTAAGACAGGCAGAGATGGCTGCGGCGGCGCTACAGGAAGTTCCAAGGCGCATACAGAATCCAGTATCGAAACCTGCGGTGCTGAAGTACAGAAGGGTAATCCCCCTGAGGAAAGAAAGATTCAGCGTCTTTTCAGAAATCCCGAATTAACAACAATGATTAAGCGTTGTAACGACTTTGGTGCAGGCGGTGTAAGCGTTGCCATCGGCGAATTAAGCGATGGTCTTACAATAAATCTTGACGCTGTTCCCAAAAAGTATGACGGTCTTGACGGCACAGAGCTTGCAATCAGCGAAAGCCAGGAAAGAATGGCAGTAGTTGTTGCTCCCGAAAATGTAGAAAAGTTCATGGCATTTGCATCAAAGGAAAATCTCGAATCCACTCGTGTTGCTACAGTTACAGACGATAACCGTCTCACAATGAAGTGGAGAGATAAGACAATCGTTTCCATCAGCCGTGACTTCTTGAATACAAACGGTGCAGAAAAGCATGCTGCAGTTAAGGTGGCAAAGCCCGAAGGCAATATCTTTGCAAAGAAGGCAGTAACAGATATCAAATCTGAATGGCTTAAAACAGTTTCTGACCTTAACGTATGCAGCCAGAAGGGTCTTATCGAACGCTTTGACTCCTCCATCGGTGCGGCAACCGTTCTTATGCCCTTCGGCGGTAAGACACAGATGACTCCCGTTGACGGCATGGCAGCAAAAATTCCCGTAATGAGCGGCAAAACAACAACAGCCTCCCTTATGGCATATGGCTTCAATCCTGATATTTCCACATTCAGCCCCTTCCACGGTGCTCTCTATGCAGTAGTTGAATCTGTTGCAAAGATTGTAGCATTAGGTGGCGATTATAAGACATGCTATCTCACATTCCAGGAATATTTCGAAAGATTAAAGGATTCTCCCTCCCGTTGGGGCAAGCCTTTTGCAGCACTTTTGGGTGCATATACTGCACAGATGAAGCTTGGTCTTGGTGCAATCGGCGGCAAGGACTCCATGAGCGGTTCCTTCGACGATCTGGACGTTCCTCCCACACTTGTTTCCTTTGCCGTTACTACAGAGCATACAGACAATATCATTTCTCCCGAGTTCAAGAAGGCAGGTAATTCCCTCGTCCTTGTAACACTTCCTCAGGATTCTGAAATGGTTTGCGACTGGGAAACACTTGACAAGAACTACAGCACAATTCATAAGGCAATCGTAGACAAGAAGGTTGTTTCCGCATCTGTTATAAAGGCAGGCGGTGTATGTGAAGCAGTTTCAAAGATGGCATTCGGTAACATGATCGGTGCTGAAATTAACTGCGATAACACACTTCTCTTCTCTCTCCTTCCCGGTGCATTGCTTCTTGAATGTGAAGATACATCTGCACTTGACGGCATCGACTACACGGTAATCGGTAAGACAGCAGCAGAAGAAACAATCACAGTTAACGGTGAAGTATTATCTCTTGGTGACGTTCTTTCTGCATGGACAAAGACACTTGAGAAGACATTCCCCACAAAGGCTAAGGAAGAAACAACTCCTATCGTTGACTATACATACGATAAGAGAAATATTCATGTGGCTAAGAATAAGGTTGCAAAGCCCAAGGTATTTATCCCCGTATTCCCCGGTACAAACTGCGAATACGATTCTGCAAGAAGCTTTATCAATGCAGGTGCCGAGGCTGATATCTGCGTATTCAGAAACCTCACAATGAATGATGTTACCCAGTCTCTTAAGGAATTTGCAAAGAGAATTAAGGAAAGCCAGATTATCATGTTCCCCGGCGGTTTCTCAGGCGGTGACGAGCCTGACGGATCAGGCAAGTTCATTGCAACAGCCTTCAGAAACGCATGGGTCAAGGAAGCTACAATGGACCTTCTTAAGAACCGTGACGGTCTTATCTTAGGTATCTGTAACGGCTTCCAGGCACTTATCAAGCTCGGTCTTGTACCTTATGGCGAAATCTGCGACATGACAGATGAGTCTGCAACACTTACATTCAATAACATCGGACGTCACGCTTCCAATATGAGCTATACAAAGGTTGTAAGTACACTTTCTCCCTGGTTCAACGGCTCCAATGTTGGTGATGTTCACGCTATTCCCATCTCCCACGGCGAAGGCAGATTTGTTGCTCCCGAAGCTCTTCTTAAGAAGCTTATTGAAAACGGTCAGGTTGCAACACGTTATGTTGACTTAAACGGCACTCCAACTCACGACATTGCCTTTAACCCCAACGGAAGCTTTGATGCAATCGAAGGCATCACATCTCCCGACGGCAGAGTTCTGGGTAAAATGGGTCACAGTGAACGTAAGGGTGATGCAGTCAGCAAGAATATCCCCTTCAGTAAGGACCAGAAGATATTTGAATCCGGCGTAAACTATTTCAAATAATACATTCAACTTAAAACAGGACGGAAATTCCGTCCTGTTTTTTCTTCCTTTACTGAAAAGCTTTTATATGTTATACTTTATTTGGTGATACATTGAATTCCGGAGAATTATTAATATGAAGTTAAGGAAGGCACAAAAACGATTTCAGCCTCTGCCTTTTCAAATTGCCGTGACCTTACCGCTATTACGATTCCTGACAGCGTTGCTTATATTTATGATGATGCTTTTGAATTTTGTACTCGCTTGCCTCTCCGCATTACGGTGGAGTTTTAATCGGTAAGCTTATAAATAACGATGAAGTTGTCTCCGTTACGAAAGTTAACCCCGCTGAATATGCCTATCTTGCCTTTGAAAAGGGCAAAACAGACACCCATGTTAAGCTTTTCCGGTGGAACAGCATAGAGAGTATGACTCCTCTCTGTGAAGCAAAAACAGTTATGGTAAAGTAAATTTCTCCAAAAAATTAGCCAAAAACAGTCAAATTTAACATTGACTAATGCTCAAACATATAATATAATATCATAAATAGACTTTATGTCTTGCAGTCAGCACCTCATGTCTATGGGGTGCTGATTACGTATATAAGAACTTTTTGAAAGAAGGCGTTATAATGGAAAGAGTATATAACTTTTCCGCAGGTCCCTCACAGCTTCCTCTCTCCGTATTGGAAGAAGCACAGAGAGATATGGTAAACTACAAAGGCACAGGTATGTCCGTAATGGAAATGAGCCACAGAAGCAAGGATTATGAAGGCATCATTTACGGTGCTGAAGCTTTAATCCGTGAACTTATGAACATTCCTGAAAATTATGAAGTATTATTCCTTCAGGGCGGTGCTTCCACACAGTTTGCAATGGTTCCCTTAAACCTTTTCAAGAACGGCAAGGCTGACTATGTTGTTACAGGTCAGTGGGCAAAGAAGGCAGCACAGGAAGCAGGCAGGTTCGGTACAGCTAATGTTGTAGCATCATCTGCCGACAAGACCTTCTCTTACATTCCCAAGCTTGACAAGGCTGCATTTACTCCCGATGCGGACTATTTCCACATCACACATAACAACACAATTTACGGTACAAAGTGGAACACACTCCCCGAGGTTGGCAATGTTCCCTTAGTTGCCGATATTTCTTCCGATATCATGAGTGAAGCACTCGATGTATCAAAGTTCGGCATCCTCTATGCAGGCGCTCAGAAGAACGTTGGTCCCGCAGGTCTTACTATCGCTATCGTAAGAAAGGATCTTATCGGCGATGCAATGAGCATCTGCCCCACAATGCTTTCTTATAAGACACATGCTGAAGGCAGAAGCATGTATAACACACCTCCCTGCTATTCTATCTACATTTCAAAGCTTGTATTTGAATGGGTTAAGAACATGGGCGGCGTAGCTGAGCTTGAAAAGTTAAATAAGGCAAAAGCTGCAGTTCTTTATGATTTCCTTGACAATTCTTCCATGTTCCGCGGCACAGTAGTTAAGGAGGACCGTTCTCTCATGAATGTTCCCTTTATTACAGGCAATGAAGAGCTTGATAAGAAGTTTGTAGCTGAAGCAAAAGAAGCAGGCTTTGTTAACCTTAAGGGTCACAGAACAGTAGGCGGTATGCGTGCATCTATCTATAATGCTATGCCCATCGAAGGTGTTCAGTCTCTTGTTAACTTTATGGAAACATTCGAAAAGAACAACAAATAAAATAAAGAAGGTATAACAATGTATAACATTTTAACATTAAATAAGATTTCTCCCGTTGGTATCGCAAATCTTACAGACAGCTATAAGGTTTCCGATTCCATGGAAAACCCCGAAGGTATCCTTCTTCGCAGCTTTAAGATGCACGACATGGAGCTTCCCGAAAGTCTCCTTGCCGTTGCCCGTTGCGGTGCAGGCGTTAACAACATTCCCATTGACAAGTGCTCCGATAAGGGTATTGTTGTTTTCAACACCCCCGGTGCTAATGCAAATGCCGTTAAGGAATTGGTTATTGCATCCCTGTTCCTTACATCCCGTGATATCGTAGGCGGTTACAACTGGGCGCAGACACTTACAGAAGGTGTTGCCGCAGCAGTTGAAAAGGGCAAGGGCAAGTTTGTAGGTCCTGAAATTACAGGCAAAACTCTTGGTGTTGTAGGCTTGGGTGCTATCGGTGTATTGGTTGCCAATACAGCAGTTGAGCTTGGCATGAAGGTAATAGGCTACGACCCCTTCCTTTCCGTAAACGGTGCTATGCATCTTAAAACACGAGTTACTTATACTCAGAATCTTGATGATATCTATGCAAACTGCGATTATATCACAGTTCATGTTCCTTTAAATGATGCTACACGCGGTATGATCAATGCACAGGCTCTTGCAAAGTGTAAAATGGGTGTAAGAGTAATGAACCTCTCCCGTGCTGAGCTGGTTGACAACGCAGCTATCAAGGAAGCGCTTGAAAGCGGCAAGGTTGCAAAGTATCTTACAGACTTCCCCACAGAAGAAACTGTAGGTGTTGAAAACATCATTACAATTCCTCACCTTGGTGCTTCTACCCCCGAAGCTGAAGACAACTGTGCGGTTATGGCGGTTGACGAATTGATGGATTACCTCGAAAACGGTAACATCACCAACTCCGTTAACTTCCCCAACTGCTCTCTTCCCGATAACGGCAAGGACCGTATTTGCGTAATCAATAAGAATATTCCCTCTTCTATCGCTCTCATCGCAGGCGTTTTAGGCGAAAAGGGCATCAATATCGACCATATGGTTAACGCAAACAAGGGCGATAATGCTTACACACTTTTCACAATCGACGGCAAGGCTGACGAAAGCATCATTGATGCAATGAAATCTGTCCCCGGTGTTATCAGAGTAAGAATTATCAATAAATAACAAACACAATTAAAGAGCGGGATTTAAATCCCGCTCTTTCTATGAAAGCAGAGTGATTATATGTCTAACATTAAACCCTTTAAGGGAATACGACCTACACAGGATAAAGTTCACCTCGTTGCCGCACTTCCCTATGATGTAATGAACAGCGAAGAAGCGAGAGAAAGAGCCGAGGGCAACCCCTATTCCTTTCTTCATATTGACAAGGCAGAAATTGACCTTGACCCCTCCGTAAACCTCTATGATGATGCGGTTTACAACAAAGCAGCAGAAAATCTTAACAAAATGCTTGAAGACGGCATCTTTATACAGGACGAAAAGGAATGCTTTTATATTTATACGCTTACAATGAACAAACGTGAACAGACAGGTCTTGTATGCTGCTGCGACATTGATGAGTATTTAAACGGCACTATCAAAAAGCACGAATTTACCATCAAGGCAAAGGAAGCAGACCGCATAAGGCACGTAGACACCTGCGATGCCAACACAGGTCCCATTTTCCTTACCTACCGTGCACAGAGAGATATTTGCGACATTATCAACCGTTATAAGGCTTCTCACAGACCATTGTACGATTTCATCACAACTGACGGTGTTACTCATACAGTATGGCTCGTTGACAAGGAGGATACCGTTGACAGTCTTAAGAAGCTTTTTGCCGAAGTGCCTGCGCTTTATATTGCCGATGGTCACCACAGAACTGCATCTGCAGTAGAAGTAGGCTTAAAAAGACGTAATGAAGCAAAAACGGTTGACCCCGATGCTGAATACAATTATTTTCTCTCTGTTCTCTTCCCCGATGAAGAGCTTCATATCATGGACTATAACCGTGTAATAAAGGATCTTAACGGTCATTCAAAGGAAGCATTCTTTAATCTTATTAAAGAAAATTTTGATATCACCGAAGCACCCATTGCACCTTTCAATCCGCCCTTTGCACATTCATTCAGTATGTATATTGACAATACATGGTACTCTCTTATCGCGAAGGCTGATATTATAGATGATTCTGACCCTATCATGTGCCTTGATGTTTCAATTCTTCACAAATGGCTTATTGAGCCCATCTTAGGCATTACAGATGTAAGAAGTGATTCACGTATTGACTTCGTGGGCGGTATCCGCGGTCTCTGTGAATTGGAAAACAGGGTAAATTCAGGGGAAGCAAAGGTTGCTTTTGCCCTCTACCCCACAACAATTGAGCAGGTTATGAACATTGCAGACAAGGGCATGGTTATGCCTCCCAAATCCACATGGTTTGAGCCTAAGCTTCGCAGCGGCATTTTTATTCATAAATTATCGTAAATTTTGTAAAAATGTGTTGACAAATGGCGACAAAAGTGACATAATAAACAGGATAATTTTAATAAGGGCTAAGTGATGCATACAGGAAATGGCGAAAGCCTCCGAAGGAGTAACACTCTCAGGTGCCGCAAGGTGAGGACTGTATGTTGATAGCAATCCGGAGAAGCTCGGTTAACCCGGGTGCCGAAGGTGCAAGGTGGCATATGCTCCAATCTCTCAGGCAAAAGGACGGAAACATTCCCTTTTTTAAAAGGGATAACTTTGCGTTATTTTTTGTGTGATTGAGTCGAGCAGTATTGCTTGGCTCTTTATTTTTTTAGAAAAGGGGTTTCTTTATGAACAACATTCTCAACACTATTGCTGAGTATAACGGCGTTGTTAATACATTTGTATGGACAACTCTCGGTCTTGTGCTTTTGCTTGCTACAGGTGTACTCACAACAGTAATCACAAAGTTCTTCCAGTTCTCCCATATCGGTCTCTGGTGGAAGCACACAATCGGTTCTCTTTTTAACAAAGACGTAATCGGTCACTCCAAGGACGTTAAGTCCATCTCTCCCTTCCAGGCTCTTTGTACAGCTCTTGCTGCTACAATCGGTACAGGTAACATCGCAGGTGTTGCGGCAGCTATCTGTATTGGTGGTCCCGGTGCTGTTTTCTGGATGTGGGTTGCCGCAATCTTAGGTATGATGACAAACTTCTCCGAAAACGTACTCGGCATCTACTACAGAAGAAGAAATGCCGATGGCGAATGGTCCGGTGGTGCAATGTACTACCTCCGCGACGGTCTCGGTGCAATCAAAGGTTGTAAGTGGATTGGTAAAATACTTGCAGTTCTTTTCTGTATTTTCACACTTCTTGCATCCTTCGGTATCGGTGCAATGGGTCAGATTAACAAAATCGTTATCAACGTAACAAGCGCATTCCCCATCAATGCACTCTCCGGCGAAGTTTATGAAGGCGTTTCTCTTTACAGCGTAATTTTAGGTGTAATCCTTGTTATCATCGCCGCTCTTATCACACTCGGCGGTCTTAAGAGAATTGCATCCTTTGCCGAAAAGGTTGTACCCTTCATGGTTGTTTTCTTTATTATAGGCAGTGTTATCATCGTAGGCATCAACTACGCAAACATTCTTCCTGCTTTCGGAGCAATTTTCTCCACAGCCTTCACTCCCCTCTCTGTTGTGGGTGGTGGCATTGGTACAGTTATTGTACAGGGTTGTAAGCGTGGCGTATTCTCTAACGAAGCAGGTCTTGGTTCCTCCGTTATGGTACACTCCAACTCCAATGTCAAGGATCCCGTAAAGCAGGGTATGTGGGGTATCTTTGAGGTATTTGCCGATACAATTATTGTATGTACACTTACAGCACTTGTTATCCTTACCTCCGGTGTATATGACCTTTCCACAGGCGCTCTTACAATGGCAGGCTCTTCCGATGCAACTCTTGTTGCCGATGCATTCAATACAATTTTCTCTTTCTGGAACGTCGGCGGCAAGTTCATTGCAATTGCAATGTTCCTCTTTGCCTTCACAACAGTTCTCGGTTGGGACCACTACGGCAGCAAAGCCTGGGAATATCTCTTCGGCACAAAAACAATTCCCGTATACAAGGTTATCCACCTTGTTACAATTATGCTTGGTGCGCTTCTCACGTCCTCTCTCGCATGGGATATCTCCGACACATTTAACGGTCTTATGATGATTCCCAACCTTATTGGTGTTATCGTTCTTTCCGGCACAGTTTATAAGATTACAAAGAACTATGTTGACAGAAAGATTAAGCATAAGGATGTTAAGCCTATGCTTTCTGTGTTTGATGACATTCAGGCACTTCACGAAAAGGAACTTGAAGACTGATTTTCAAACCCCGCTTAAATTTAAGCGGGGTTTTTTGTTTTTTCCTATTGACAAAACTAATCTCAGGTATTATAATGATAAAGCTGACTCGTTCAGCATATAATTAAATATATTCCTCTATAGCTCAGTCGGTAGAGCGCATGACTGTTAATCATGATGTCGTTGGTTCAAGTCCAACTGGAGGAGCCAGGATCTTTAGCTCAGTTGGTTAGAGCTACCGGCTCATAACCGGTCGGTCCGGGGTTCGAGTCCCTGAAGATCCACCAGAAAAAAAGACATTTTTCGACAAGAAAAATGTCTTTTTTTCAGCGATATAAATCTCTGTCGAGATTTTCGATATGTCATAAATGACTCGATATGTGCTAGCGCACTCGATATGTCGCTAACGCGACGAGATTTATATCATATCGAGTTCGAGCAAAGCGAGAACATATCGATTTTGTGATAACAAAAATATCGAGCAAACGAAGTTTGCATATCGACTAAATAAACTTGCATCTATTATGTACGTGAAAGCCAGAAAAAGCACTTCATACGAAGTGCTTTTTTTCTTGTCTCTTTCCTCGCTTTGTTCGGACGGCTTCAAACTTCGCTTACTCTCGTTTTCAGCTCGCAGGACACGATATAAAAAAGCACACAAAAATACCCGCTTTTTTTACTGATTATTATACACTTTTAACCTTTACATTTTCTGTTAAGAGTGCTATTATCATTTAAGATGGTTTTTTATGAAAGGAAGCGCATTTTATGTCCAGCACATTATTATCAGTATCCATTGCTCTTTTAGGCGGCCTTTTAATGACCCGGGCATTCAAACCCTTGAAATTGCCGTCGGTAACTGCATACCTTATAGCAGGTGTTCTTATCGGCCCGTACTTCTTAGGCGCATTGGGTATCGACGGCTTAGGCTTCAATAACAGTGAAGCCGTTCACAATCTCACCCTCATTGCAGACGTTGCATTAGGCTTTATCGCCTTTTCCATAGGCAGCGAATTTCGTATTGAAGATTTAAAGAAAACAGGCAAACAGGCTTTTGCCATAGGCATATTTGAAGCTTTTGCGGCAGTTCTTTTTACAGATATTGCACTTATTGCATTCCATTATGCAATGCCTCATGTGCTCACCCTTCCTCAGGCAATCACTTTAGGCGCAATTGCCTCTGCAACAGCACCTGCAGCAACCTTGATGGTTGTACGCCAGTATAAGGCAAAGGGACCTCTTACAAACATTCTTCTTCCCGTTGTTGCACTGGATGATGCGGTGTGTCTTATTGCCTTTGCAGTATCCTTCGGCATCGCCCGCACAATGATTTCAGGCACAGTCGATATCATTTCGATTATTGTAAATCCCATTGTTGAAATCTTTGGTTCTCTTCTTCTGGGCGCCGTTATGGGTTATATCTTAACTCAGCTTGAAAAGATGTTCAACTCAAACACAAACCGTCTTAATATGACAATTGCATTCGTATTTGTAACAGTTGCTCTCTCAAAGCTTTCCTTTGCTGTCGGAAGTGTACATATCGGTTTTTCATCCCTTCTTGTATGTATGATGCTGGGTACTGTTTTCTGCAACATATGTCCCCTCTCTCATGATTTGATGGGCAGAGCGGACAAATGGAGTTCACCCCTTCTTGCACTCTTCTTCGTTATCAGCGGTGCTGAGCTTGAATTAAGCGTATTCAACAGTTTTTCTATCGTTGCAAT
>JAFYPR010000050.1 GCA_017547445.1 Clostridia bacterium | reverse complement strand
GATGTAAAAAACAGCTTGTTTTTTACATCCCGTTTTAAATTTACAGCACTCTGTATACACCAATAACCTTGCCGATAATTGCAACCGTATCAACAATAATCGGCTCTAAGTAATCGTTCTCGGGCTGAAGGCGGAAATGACCGTTTTCCTTATAAAATGTTTTAACCGTTGCACTGTCCTCAATCAAAGCGGCAACAATATCGCCGTTATTAGCCACGCTCTGGCTTTTTACGATAACATAGTCCCCATCAAGGATGCCTGCGTTAATCATGCTCTCTCCGCGGATTTTAAGCATAAAAACGTCGCTTCCGCGGGCAAAGTCAGAAGGAAGGGGGAACATGCGCTCAATGTTCTCTTCAGCTAAGATTGGACTGCCTGCACTTATCTGACCGATAACGGGAACGGAAAGGATTGTATCGTCAGGCTCAACAAGCTGTGCCACGTTATTTTTGGGAGAAACACGGACACTCCGGGATGAAGCGGCGTTCTTTTCAAGCAAACCTGCCTTCTGGAGACGGGAAATATAGCCGTGAACGGTAGAGGGTGAGCTGAGACCTACTGCAGAGCATATTTCCCTCACGGTGGGGGGGTAGCCCTTTTCACGGGTCCAGTCTTCTATAAAATTAAGAATTTGCTGTTGCTTGCCTAAATTAGCTGCCATAATCATGCCTCCAAACTTATCATCTGACTACAGTATAACATATAAAAACAGAAAATGCAAACATTTGTTCGAAAATTTTGCAAAAAAATATTGACATCGAACAAATGTTCTGTTATAGTAAGGGTAGAAAAAGCGAACAATTGTTCGAAGAGAGGCGGAATTAAAATGACAGAAGCTAAATATATTGGAAGAACATCAGCGATACTTAATGATGACTGGATGGATAATGTTCCGTCGTATCATTCTTATATGGATTTTCACAAGAAGAGAGTAGCAGCAAAAAAGCAGCTGAAGAGAGAAAGAAGGATTTTTTTCACAATTTGCGCTCTTTTGGTATGCTTTTGTATGTCTTATTTTACAATTCGACCCGTAAGTATGGAAACATATGACAGTTGCCCGTCTCATTGTGTTGTATACGGTGACACCTTATGGAGTATAGCGCAGGAGTATAAGGGAGAAAATTGTTCCACAGGTGAATTTGTTTATAAAATCAAAAAGGCAAATAATATGAAAACCTCTGAGATTTCTGCCGGTGATGTACTTGTAATTCCTGTTGAGGGCATCTGAAAAACAGGTATAAAATTAAATATAATGGCAATGCTTTTATTAAAAGGCGACAGCTTAAGGCGAGGAGAGTTGAAGCCCATATGCCTTTTTGTGGTAAAATGGTGTCTTTTCGGTTTGTCGATTTTGAAAGGCGACAGCCTGTCTGCAATCTCCCCTTGCCTTAAAAGAGATTCGTTATGAATCTCTTTTGTCGTATGAAAAAGAGGGGTTGCTATGAGAAAACTTAGTATTTTACTTGTATTGGCACTTATTTGTGCCGCTCTTTCAGGCTGTGGGCAGGGAGGTACTTCTTCTGCAACGGCTACTGTAAGGTTTTTGAATTTTAAGCCTGAGATAGCATCGGTTTATGAAGAAATTGCCCGTGCTTATGAAGAGGAAACCGGAGTGAAGGTTGTTGTTGAAACGGCGGCTGCAAATACTTATGAAAGCACACTTACTGCCAAAATGGCAACAAGTGAAGCACCGACGATTTTTCAGGTGAACGGACCTTTAGGTTACGCAAACTGGAAGGATTTTTGCAAGGATTTGTCGCAAAGTCAGATTACGGATATCATAACTGATGACAATTTGCTTTTGAAGACACAGGAGGGCGTTTTTGGTATACCGTATGTTGTAGAGGGCTACGGCATCATTTACAATGATGAGATAATGCGCAAATTCTTTGCCCTTCCCGACAAGAAGACGGATGTTGCATCGGTTGAAGAGATTACATCCTTTGATAAGCTGAAAGAGGTTGTGGAGGAGATGAGTCAGAAGAAAAAAGAGCTTGGAATTGAGGGTGTATTTGCATCCACAAGCCTTAAACCCGGGGAGGACTGGAGATGGCAGACCCATCTTATGAATCTGCCCGTTCATTATGAGTTCAAGAAAAACGATATTGACCTTTCAACAGATGAGACCAGTAACTTTAAATTTGAGTTTAACAGAAATTACAAAAATATATTTGATTTATACCTGAACAATTCTGTTACCGATAAAAAAATGCTCGGCGCAAAAATTACGGGCGATTCCATGGCTGAATTTGCACTTGGCAGATGTGCCATGGTGCAGAATGGTAACTGGGGTTACAGTCAGATTAAAGAGGTTGGCGGCAATAAGGTGCGTGAAGAGGACGTTAAGATGATGCCTGTTTATATTGGGATTGAAGATGAAACCGAAGGTCTTTGTATAGGTACGGAAAACTATCTTTGTATAAATAAAAGAGCCGACGAAAATACACAAAAGGCAGCTGAAGACTTTTTGTACTGGCTGTTCTCTTCTGAAACAGGTAAGAGGTATGTTAACGAAGGCTTAGGCTTTATAACGCCTTTTAACACCTTTGCAGTTGATGAGGTGCCCGATGACCCCCTTGCAAGGGAAGTGGTAAGATGGATGAACAGAGAGGGCGTTGACACAATTCCCTGGGATTTTACTATTTTCCCGTCGCAGGTGTTTAAAAACAACCTGGGCAGTAATCTTTTGCAGTATGCACAAGGTACAAAGAACTGGGATACGGTTGTAGATGAAACCGTAAGAGACTGGAAATCGGAAAGCAATAAGTAAGGGGTGGTATTTTTTGAAAAAATATGCTCCTGTGTTTTTATTGCCGTTAACACTTGCATTTACTGTGTTTTTTGTGATTCCTTTTCTGGGCGGACTGATACTTTCGTTTACGGAGTTTACCACAGTTGACAATGCCCATTTTATCGGATTTGATAATTATATAAAGGCGTTCTCGGGAGATAGCGGATTTTTAAATGCCTTATGGTTTACGGTGAAATTTACTGTTGTGTCTGTAGTGACGGTGAATGTGCTGGCTTTTTTGCTTGCACTTTTACTGACAAAACCCTTAAAAGGAGTTAACCTTTTCAGAACGGTGTTTTTTCTGCCTAATCTGATAGGCGGTATTGTACTCGGTTATATATGGAATGTTATAATAAACGGTGTGCTTTCATATTTCGGGGTGGATATTACCTTCAGTGCCAATTACGGATTCTGGGGATTGGTTTTGCTGATGAACTGGCAGATGATAGGTTATATGATGATTATTTATATCGCAGGCTTACAGAGCGTTGACCGGGGGTTGGTTGAAGCGGCGTATATTGACGGTGCAAATGCACGAAGTGCGCTCTGGCACGTTACAATACCGTCACTTATGCCGTCGGTTACTATCTGTACGTTTTTAACTCTTACAAATTCTTTCAAGCTGTTTGACCAGAACCTTGCCCTGACAGGCGGTGCCCCGGGCAAGCAGACGAGCATGCTTGCACTTGATATATATGACACGTTTTACGGAAGAATTGGCTGGCAGGGCGTTGGGCAGGCTAAGGCGGTTGTGTTTTTTGTGATTGTGGCACTTATTGCACTTGTGCAGCTTTATTTCACAAGATCAAGGGAGGTTGAGGTATAGTTGAATAAAACTGTAAACAAAACCTTTTGGTATTCTCTTTTGTCTGTTGTGGCGTTGTTTTTTCTTCTGCCTGTAGTGATTATACTGATAAATTCATTTAAAAGCAGATTTGTTATTATGGCAGAACCCTTCAGTCTGCCGCTCGGCGAGAGTTTTGTAGGGCTTGACAACTATTTTTCGGGGATTAAGGCATCGGGCTTTTTCAAAGCCTTTGGTATAAGCCTTTTTGTGACGGTAGGCTCGGTGGTGTCAATTATTATATGCTCTTCCATGACGGCGTGGTATATTACAAGGCGGAAAACACTTGTAACCAAGCTTATCTATTTTGCATTTGTGTTTTCGATGATTGTGCCTTTCCAGATGGTGATGTATACCTTAACCTACGTGGCGGTGAAAATTAATTTTTCAAACCCTTTAGGCATTATATTTATATACCTTGGATTCGGGGCAGGACTCAGCGTGTTTATGTTTTCGGGCTTTGTAAAGGGTATTCCCCGGGAAATAGAAGAGGCGGCAACCATTGACGGGTGTAATACTTTGCAGACCTTTTTTAAGATTGTTTTCCCCATTTTGAAGCCAACTACGGTAACTGTTGCCATATTAAATGCCATGTGGATATGGAACGACTACCTTTTGCCCTATCTTATTTTAGGCTCAAAGTATAAAACCATACCTGTAGCAGTACAGCTTACCATGCAGGGCGCTTACGGAAATGTTGACTGGGGCGGATTTATGGCTATGCTGACCTTGTCAATTATTCCGATTATCCTGTTGTATATTTTCCTGCAGAGGTATATAATAGAAGGTGTATTATCCGGAGCAGTAAAAGGATAATAACAATTAGGAATTAGTAATGAGGAATCAGTAATGAGTAGAAAAAGCGGAATATTGATGCATATATCGTCGCTGCCTTCGTCCTATGGTATAGGGACAATGGGGAAAGAGGCTTACAATTTTATAGATTTTCTTGCCGAGGCGGGACAGAAGATGTGGCAGGTGTTACCGATAGGGCATACCTCTTACGGTGATTCGCCTTATCAGTCCTATTCTTCATATGCGGGCAATCCGTATTTTATTGATTTGGATACGCTTTGTGAGGAAGGTTTGCTTGAAAGAAAGGATTTAGAGGCTATTCCCCGGGAAAAGGATACCGAAAAGGTTGACTACGGAATGCTTTTTGAAACCAGATTTCCGCTTCTTAAGAAGGCGGCTGAAAAGCTTTTAACCATGCCGCCTGCCAACTTTTACACCTTCCTTGATGAAAACCGGCACTGGATTGACGATTATGCAATCTTTATGGCAATTAAAGAGAAAATGGGTTTTAAGGGCAGAGAAGAGTGGAAAAAGGATTTACGCATAAAGGGCGACGAAGCACTTCTTTTTGCTGACGAGGAAGCTGTAAGGATATACAAGGCGATACAGTTCTTGTTTTTCAAGCAGTGGTTTGCCCTTAAGGGTTATGCCAATGAAAAGGGTATTGAAATAACAGGCGATTTGCCCATATACTGCGCTTCGGACAGCTGTGATGTATGGAGCGAGGCAAAGGTTTTCATGCTTGATGAAGATTACAGGCCCTACCTTGTGGCAGGATGTCCTCCTGACGGGTTTTCGCCCCTGGGGCAAAGATGGGGCAACCCGATTTATGATTGGGATTATCTTGAGAAAACTAAGTTTAGCTGGTGGGTTGAAAGGCTAAGACACAGTCTTAAAATCTTTGATGTGGTGCGAATTGACCATTTCCGTGGCTTTGACAGTTATTTTGTGATAGATGCAAGCGAAGAGACTGCCGTTAACGGGAAATGGGTTGATGGTCCGAAAATGAAGCTTTTCAAGGCGTTTGAGAGAGAAATCGGGGAGAATTTGCCGATTATTGCAGAAGATTTGGGATATCTGACAGACAGCGTGAAAAAGCTTCTTCTTGAGACGGGATATCCCGGCATGAAGGTTTTGCAGTTTGCCTTTGATGAAAGAGAGTCAGGTGATTATCTGCCACATAATTACACGAAAAACAGTGTTTGTTACGTGGGCACACATGATAATGATACCGCTATCGGATGGTACGAAAACGTAGATATGCGTGACAGGGAAAAGGCAAAGGCGTATTTTAACCTTAACAAGGAAGAGGGCTTTGCAAAGGGGCTTATAAGAGGTGCATTAGCCTCCGTTTCCGATACGGCAATTATATGTATGCAGGATTACCTGAATTTAGGCAGTAATGCAAGGATGAATACCCCCTCCACCAATTCGGGGAACTGGCAATGGAGAATGAATAAGGATGCACTGACAGATGTGCTTTGTCGGGAAATTAAAGAAATGACACTTCTGTACGGAAGATAAAAAAGTGCAGACAATTGCTACTGTAATTGTCTGCGTTTTTTTATATGATATATAAGGGGTGATGATGTGGGGAATATATACGGCTATGTGCGGGTGTCGAGTACTGACCAGAACGAGGACAGACAGCTGGTTGAAATGAAAAAAGCGGGAGTTGAAAACAAAAATATATTTATAGACAAGCAATCAGGAAAGGATTTTGAACGTATTCAATACAAAAAGCTTGTAAAGAAGCTTAAAAAGGGTGATTTGATTTATATACTGAGTATCGACCGATTAGGGCGCAACTATGAGGAAATACAAAACCAATGGCGTAAGCTGACAAAGGATATAGGGGTTGATATCTGTGTTATAGATATGCCGCTTTTAGACACAAGGCAGGGTAAAGACTTAATGGGCACGTTTATCGCAGATTTGGTATTGCAGATACTTTCCTTTGTGGCGCAAAGCGAGAGAGAAAACATCCGAAAACGACAGAAGCAGGGGATTGCGGCAGCAAAGGCAAAGGGGATAAGGTTCGGCAGACCGGAACTGAAGATGCCCGATAATTTTGGAGATATAATATCAAAATGGGAGGAAAATAAAATTGAAACACGTGAGGCATGCAGTATGTGTAATATGAGCAGAGCAACCTTTTACCGAAAGGTAAGAGAATACGGTTGTTTGATTGAAAACATGAATTAAGCCGTCTCAAAAGGTGTACTTTTTGAGAAAAACAGTAAGGAAAGAAATATTTACTTTTAATTGTGGAATTACGTTAAAAACTGTTATGTAAACACTCAAAGTCACTTTTTAAATTGTCATTTTGGTTGACATATCAACAATTTTAGTATACAATTATAAACAATAAGCCGTCTCAAAAAGTACAATTTTTGAGAAAAACAAGGAGAGTGTAGTTATGAAAACTTTCAAAAAAATATCAGCATTATTTTTATGCATTGTTATCGTTTTAGGGACAAGTAACGGGGTTCTTGCGCAAGAAATAAATACAAAATCCCTATCTGCAACAGCTGTTTTGTCGAACAATCAAGTGATGGTAGATGTTGTTTCCGAAGGCTTTGGCGAAGAAAATATAGCAATAGCTGCACTTTTTGATGCAGAGAATAATTTTGTTTGCATGAGCTCATCAGATATAACGAGCAGGTTTAAGATAACCTTTCCTGCAGGTTCAATCGGCACAAAGGTTTACATTTTTTTGTGGAAGGGCTTAAAAAATATGCAACCCTTATGTGATGTTGTTGTTACAGAGGTTGAGAACCCATTATACGGTAAAAAGCTCTATGTAGACGGAGACAGCATTTGTTACGGTAACGGTTATAAGGGCGGTTACGGAAAGATAATTGCAGATAAGTACGGGATGCAGCTTGTAAATAACGGTGTCGGTGGTGCGACAATAAGTAAAGGCACTTTAAATATTGTGAAGTACGGAAAAGAAATGAAGTGGGATGAAAATGAATTTTACTTACAACTGAGTTCATATGACCCGATTGAGGATAAAGGCACGGAAGGCTTTGCCATCAATATTACAAAGGAGCAATATGAAAATGGATTTGGGGTTTACCCCACGGCATATGTAATGAAGGATGGCGCACTTACCGCACTTCCCTATAGTGAAGAAATACCTAAGGGAAGATTTTATTTGAAGTTTGATATTCCCACCTATGGCGGAAATACGGTAACAAAGTATTACAGAATGTGGTGTTATACCGGCTCGGACGGAAATCTTACAGGTAACATGTGGCTTTGGGAGGCTTATAAAAGCGGTTTTGAAGGAGTGCACGAAAGCGGACAGGCGAAAATCGGAACAAAAAGACATTGGCTTTGTGAAAGCGTCAATGAAATTGACGAAGCTGCTGATTATATAGTGTTTGAGGGCGGTGTTAATGAATATCTGATGGGAAGGCCTATCGGAGAGTTAAGTGATGGGAAAGAGCCCTTTGATACAACAACCACTATAGGAGCGCTGGAGTATATCTGCGATACCCTTGTTAAAAAGTATTCAGATAAAAAGGTTATTTATGTTATTACACCCCGTGCAAAGAATTACACAACCGAGGTGCATGCTACTGCAAGTATAAAAGCTACATGGCAGGATTATCACGATGCAATAATCTCGGTGCTTGAAAAGTATAATATTCAATATGTTGATTTGTTTGAGACAGAGTTTGACACTGCAAATGAGGAGTATCTGCAGTACACTTATAAAGGTGACGGAGTACATCCTACGCAGGAAGGATATGAAAAGTTTTTTGTTCCTTATATTGTTGAAGCGATGTTAAGCTAAGAAAAAGACGGCTTGTGATATGCACCTCCAAACGTGTCTAACTTTTGGGGTGCATAT
>JAFYPR010000049.1 GCA_017547445.1 Clostridia bacterium | reverse complement strand
GCCAAAAACAAAAATGCAATGCCGAAAGGTATTGCATTTTTGTTTTTGGCGGAGAAGGTGAAACCAAATATTGCCACAGGGAAAATACTGTGCTATAATACGTTATAATAGAATTATTTTGACTTTTACATAAAAGGATGCGATAAAATGAAGGTTGTACTTAAAAATCTGACAAAGAAATTCCCGTCAAAGGGAAAAAAGGGCAAGGACGTTATTGCCGTTGACAATTTTGATTTTGAAATACCTGACGGTTGTCTGGTAGGCTTATTGGGACCTTCAGGCTGCGGCAAGAGTACGACGCTTAACCTTATATGCGGTCTTATAAAGCCAACCGACGGGCAGATATATTTCGGAGAGGACGAGGTTACCTCTCTTGAGCCTGAAAAGAGGGGCGTGGGCATGGTTTTCCAGAATTATGCTCTTTATCCTCACCTTACTGTAAGGGGGAATATTATGTTCCCGCTTGAAAATTTAAAAGGGAAGGAACGTCTTACAAAAGAGGAAATGAACGAGAAGGTTATAATGGCGGCAGCATTGGTGCAGATTGAAAACCTTCTTGACAGAAAGCCCGGTGAGCTTTCAGGAGGTCAGCAACAGAGAGTTGCCATTGCAAGAGCGTTGGTAAAGTTGCCGAGAGTGCTTTTGTTGGACGAGCCTTTGTCAAACCTTGATGCAAGATTAAGATTGCAGACAAGAGAAGAAATTAAGAGAATACAGAAGAAAACAAAGATTACTACCATATTTGTAACACACGACCAGGAAGAGGCTATGAGCATTTCTGATCTGATTGTCGTTATGAAGGATGGGGTTATACAGCAGATTGATAAGCCTCAAAGGGTTTACCAAAACCCCAAAAATCTTTTCGTGGCAAAGTTTCTGGGTACACCTCCTGTTAATGTATTTAACGGGAAAATTGCAAACGGCGGTCTTTATATCGGCAATGAGCGCATTATGGATACAGATAAGGCCGATGGCGAGGTTTATGTTGCAATACGCCCCGAAGGCTTTGTGATAGCATCTGACGGTGTGCTTACCTGTGATATGGATGAAATTGAGGTTATGGGCAGAGATATAACAGTGATTGCAAAGCATAAGGACTGCGAAAATGAGGATATCCGCGCAATTGTAAGCTCTGAAACCGAGATTGATGAAACGGGCGATAAGATAAAATTCAACCTTAAGAAGGAAAAGGTATTTGTCTTTGACAAAAAAACTGAGGAAAGAGTGCTGTAAGATGGATAAAAGAAATTTAAAAGGCTGGTTATATCTTCTGCCTGCCATAATTTTTCTTGGGGTATTTGTGGTGTACCCCCTTATAGATGTTTTTGTATATTCCTTCGAGGAGGGGTATAATTCGGTTTCCCAAACCTTTTTCGGTGTGGGGGGATATAATTATTCATATGTTTTGCACGACCCGTATTTTCTGCAGGCTTTAAAGAATACATTTATACTTGTTGTGATAACGGTGCCTGTGTCGACTGTTTTATCCCTTTTAATATCGGTGGGGTTAAGCTCAATAAAGAAGCTTCGGGAAATGTATCAGACAATATTTTTCCTGCCTTATGTTACAAACACATTGGCGGTAGGTCTTGTTTTCATGGTGCTTTTTAAGGAAACACCATATTCTGACGGCTTGATTAATCTTATTATACAGTTTTTCGGCTTCAGCGGAGTTGACTTTATATCGGGCCCCTACTGGGCAAAAATGCTTGTATTGTGTGTTTATACCATTTGGGTTGTAATGCCCTTTAAGATACTTATTCTTACAAGCGCATTGGCATCTGTTAATCAGAATTATTACAATGCGGCAAAGGTTGACGGCACGGGAAAATGGAGAGTTTTTTCTAAAATTACCCTGCCGATGATTTCGCCTATGATGTTTTATCTTATCATCACAGGCTTTATAGGTGCGTTCAAGGCATACAGCGATGCGGTAGCGCTTTTCGGCACAAATCTTAATGCGGCGGAGATGAACACTATCGTAGGTTATATTTATGATATGCTTTACGGCGACAGCGGAGGATATCCGTCCTTTGCCTCTGCGGCGGCGGTTATACTTTTTGTTATTGTGCTGACAATTACGACAATTAACCTTCTTGTAAGTAAAAAGCATGTGCACTATTAAGGCGGTGAGAGTATGGATAAAAAAGGAAAGCTTATAAAGACAATTACATATTCACTTTTAACCTTATGGGCAATAGGGGTGCTTTTCCCCTTTTACTGGATGATTCTGACAAGCTTTAAGAGCTATTCGTCATATAACGGGGAATTTGTGCCTAAGTTTTATGTTACAAGCCCTACGTTACAAAATTACGTTGATTCTTTTACCACTGTGCCTTTGGGGCAGTACCTTTTAAATACCATTATTTTTACCGTTGCAACAACGGCAATTATGCTTATCGTGATAATACCTGCGGCATTTGCTTTTTCAAGGCTTCAGTTTAAGGGTAAAAATCTGGTGTTTACTCTGTTCTTATCCCTTATGATGATACCTAATGAATTGGTGATTATTACAAACTTTATGACTGTTACTGCTCTTGATCTGAGAAATACCTTCACAGGTCTTATCCTGCCCAGTGTAACGAGTGTGTTTTATATTTACCTTTTGAAGGAAAACTTTGCGCAGATACCTGACGAGTTGTATTATGCGGCAAAGGTTGACGGCACGGGGGATTTCAAATATCTGTGGAAGGTGATGCTTCCCATTTGTAAGCCGACTGTTGTAACAATAACAATACTTAAGGTGATTGAATGCTGGAACAGCTATGTATGGCCCCGTCTTATAACCGATGATGCGGCATATTATTTAGTATCAAACGGTATTCAGGAGATACGTGAAAACGGCTTCGGCAGAGAAAATATACCTGCCATGATGGCGGCGGTTGTTGTTATAAGTGTGCCGTTGGTTGTATTATTCCTTATCTTCCGGAAGAAGATTATGGAAGGCGTTGCGAGAGGGGGCACAAAGGGATGAGAAAAAAGCTTTTTGCAGTTTTACTTATGCTTTGCATGTTGCCTTTACAAGGATGCCATGGGTCAAAAAAGACTTCGGGATTTGCGGTGCCTGAGACATTTGATGCAGAAAAAAACTATGAAATATCCTTCTGGGCAAAGAATGATACAAACAAGGTACAGACTGCAATATATGAAAAGGCAATTGAAGATTTTGAAGGCTTATACCCTAACATTAAGGTCAATTTAAAGCTTTACACCGATTATTCGAGGATATACAACGATGTTATAACAAATATCGCAACGGCAACAACGCCCAATGTGTGCATAACATACCCTGACCATATTGCCACATATCTTGAGGGGGACAATGTTGTTGTGCCTCTTGATGAGCTGTTGATTGATGAAAAATATGGTTTGTCGGGAAGTGAGGTAAGGTTTGATGCCCCGGAAAAGGAAGAGATAATACCTCAGTTTTTAAGTGAAGGCGTGCTTGGAGAGGGGCATTATGCTCTGCCTTTTATGCGTTCAAGCGAGGCTTGCTATATAAACGTGACACTTCTTGAAAGGATGGGGTATACATTGCCTGAAAAGCTTACGTGGGATTTTATATGGGATGTAAGCGAAAAGGCAATGGAAAAGAATACTGACGGGACATATAAGGTCAACGGACAGAATGTGCTGATACCTTTTATATATAAGTCTACAGATAATATGATGATACAGTGGCTTAAGCAGAATGATGCGGGATATTCCACAGACGAGGGCAGTATAGAAATCTTTAACGATACAACAAAGCAGCTTCTGGAAAAGGTTAAAACACATGCGGGAAGCTATGCGTTTTCAACTTTTAAAATATCAAGCTATCCGGGTAACTTTTTAAATGCAAACCAGTGTATATTTGCTATTGACTCTACAGCGGGTGCTACGTGGATAGGAGCAGATGCGCCTCTTTCGGATATAAGCAAAGAGGATATTGCACGCTTTGAAACAGAGGTTATGATGATACCTCAGGTAAATTGGGAAAATCCGAAGATGATTTCTCAGGGGCCTTCAATATGTCTCTTTAATAAGGATGACCCCAACGAGGTTCTGGCATCGTGGCTTTTTGCGCAGTACCTTCTGACAAATGAAGTGCAGATTGCATATTCTGAGACCGAGGGGTATGTGCCTGTGACGAAAAAGGCACAGGAAAGTGAAGAATATCAGGATTATCTTGCCAGGATGGGTGAGGATAATGACACCTACTATGATGTGAAAATCAAGGCGGCAAAAATACTCCTTGACAACGTGGAGCATACCTTTGTGACGCCTGTTTTCAATGGCTCGGCATCCTTAAGAAATGCGGCAGGGCAGATGATTGAAAACGTGGCAAAGTCCGTAAGACGAAAAGAGACTATTGACGATAAGTATTACGAGAAGCTTTTTGAAGATATGGTATCTCTTTTCAGGCTGAATGAGACGGGTGCAATGAATACAGGTGAGAAGGATTTAGGACCGCTGCCTTATGAATCTGTTGTGCTGATAGGTGTACTTTTTGGTGTGTGGATAGGTATAATATGTTATGTGATAAGGGAGTATTTCAGGAATAAAAAGCGAATTATGTCCTGAAAATATTGACTTATGTAAATTTTGGTGTATAATATGAACGATAAATTACATTTTGTAAAGGAGTAATTAACATGAAAAAGACATTGGCATTAATCCTTGCACTTTGCCTTGTGTTTGCTGCAGCAGGCTGTGGTAACGGTGCAGAAAACGAAGCAACAGAAGCAGTGACAGATGTAGCGGAAGCAGCAAAGGTTATGAGCTACGAAGAATACGTACAGGCAGAGCTTGACACACCCGTTGTTGTTGAAGCTTATGTTCAGGGTAAGCAGTCCTGGTGGGATAATAAGGCAACTGTATATGCTCAGGATGAAGACGGCGCATACTTCCTTTATGAAATGGCTTGCTCCGAAGAAGATTATGCTCTTCTCACAGTTGGTACAAAAATCCGTGTAGAAGGTTACAAGGCTGAATGGTCCGGTGAAATTGAAATCGTTGATGCAACATTTGAAATCGTTGAAGGCGAATATGTTGCAGAAGCGCTTGACGTAACAGAGCTTCTCGGCACAGAAGAGCTTATCAACCATCAGAATAAGCTGGTTTCCTTCAAGGGTATGACAGTTGAAGCTGTTGAATACAAGAACGAAGAGCCCGGTGACGATATTTATCTTACACTTTCTCTTAACGGCGTGCCCTACAGCTTCTGCGTTGAAGTATACCTTACAGGTACAGAAACAGAGGTTTACAACACAGTCGGCACACTTAAGGCAGGCGACAAGGTAGACGTTGAAGGCTTCCTTTACTGGTATAACGGTGCTAACCCCCATGTTACAAGCGTAACAGTGGTTGAATAATTACAAAATACCGATTGGATAATTCCAATCGGTATTTTGTAATTACACCTTGAAATCCACCCAAATTGTGCTATAATATTATTAATCATTTTTAAGGAGGAATTTATAATGGCAAAGGTTGAAGTTTCATTCGTTACATATGGTGCTTACGGTGAATGTTTAAAGATTACAAACGGTGAAAAGGAGCTTATCGCAACGCTTGAAAGAGGTCCTTACATTGTGCGCTACGGTTATGTGGGCGAAGAAAATATGTTTTTTGAAGATAAGGAAAATAAATATACAAATGATGTGTCCGCTTCTCCCTTCAAGGGCGATACATGGTCTGTTGTAGGCGGTCACAGACTGTGGATAAGTCCTGAGAGACACCCCAGAACATACTACCCCGATGATTACAGGGTTGATTGTGTTGTTACAGAAAATGGCGCAGTTCTTACAGCTCCCGAGCAGGAATGGACACATATGCAGCTGACGACAAGTGTTGAAATGGATGAACAAGGTGATGTTACACTTAAGCATACTGTAAAGAATACAGGTGCGTGGGCAGTTGAAATTGCTCCCTGGACTGTTACCGTGTGTCAGACGGGCGGTCTTTGTGTTATTCCTCAGAATGTTACAGATACAGGATTTTTCCCCAATAAGTGGGTTTGCTTCTGGCAGTATACTCCCATGAATGATGAAAGATTTTATATTGGTGACAAGTTTATTACTGCTGAACAGAAGAACATGGATAAGGCGGCTAAATTGGGCGTTTCCAACGAAATGGGTTACATGGTTTATTTTGTGAACGATGCGGCATTTATAAAGAAGTTCGGCTTTGAAAGAGGCGCAAAGTACCCCGATAACAACTGTAACTGCGAGTGCTACACATGTGATGGATATACAGAAATGGAATGCTTGTCTCCTCTTGGTCTTCTTGAAGCAGGCGAAAGTGTTACACATACTGAAAGCTGGAGCCTTACAAAGGCGGCAAGACCTGATGCAAAGTGTGAAGAATCCATTGCGAAGGCAATGAGCGAAGTGATTAAATGAGAGAAGTAAATTTATATACAGACGGTGCCTGCAGCGGTAACCCCGGCAAGGGCGGCTACGGTGCCATATTGACCTTTAACGGACGCGAGAAGGTTATGAGTGAGGGGTTTATCCTTACAACAAATAACCGCATGGAGCTTTTAGCGGCAATTGTAGGGCTTGAAGCTTTGAAGGAGCCTTGTAAGGTTACACTGTACAGTGATTCAAAGTACCTTGTTGATGCTATAAAGAACGGCTGGGTTTATGCATGGAAGAAAAAGGGCTGGAAGAAAAGCGACGGAAAGAAAGCACTTAACCCCGATTTGTGGGAAAGAATGCTTACTCAGCTGAGAGTGCATGAGGTGGAGCTTATATGGCTTAAGGGTCACGCAGGGCACGAATATAACGAAAGATGCGACAGCCTTGCGGTGGAGGCTTATAATTCCGATAACCTCCGGCATGACGAGGTTTACGAAAAAGGGTAAGTTATGGAAGAAAAGCATATAAATATCAAAGAGCAGGAAGCAAAGAAGAAAAGGCTTATACAGGGCATTTGTTTTGTTGTGGCAATTGCTCTGATACTGCTGGCGGCTCTGTTTAATGATTATAAAAAACAGGATGTGTACATTGAGGACGAAACGAAAGCGGATGTCTGCGTACACGTAAAAGGTGCTGTTGGCAAAAGCGGTGTGTACTATGTCCCCTGGGGCACAAGAGTTAACGACCTTGGTGAATATACAGACGGCTTTCTGCCGGAGGCTGATCTTGATGGAGTAAACCTTGCAAGATACGTTAAAGACGGTGAAGAGATTTACATTCCCTTCAGAGGCTCTCGGGAAAGAGGCGGTTATAATCTTAACACCATAAGCTACGACGAATTGATTGAAAATATTGAAGGCGTAGGAGAAGTATATGCCGGAAAAATTGTTGATTACAGGGAAAGCCATGGCGGATTTTCCCGCGTCAGCGAGCTTAAGGGAATTATAGGCGAGAGCATGTATGAAAAGGTCAGAGAAAAATTTTATATTGAATGACAAAACCCGAGGAAGATTAAATCTTCTTCGGGTTTTTCTTCGGGCAAAATTCATTTGCGGGGCAGTTTTCGCAGTATGCCCGTCTGGCGGTGCAGATATCACGACCAAAAAGGACTAAGCGGTGGCAAAAATCTGACTGCATATTGGTGGGGATAAGGGGAGATGTTTCCATTTCTACCTGTGTGGGGTCAGTTTTTGTTGTAAGACCCATGCGGTACAAAATGCGTTTGGCGTGGGTGTCGATAACCATGCCGCCTTTATTATAGACATCACCAAGAACTAAATTGGCAGTTTTTCTGCCGACACCTGCAAGCTTCAATAATTCGTCCATAGTATCGGGGACGGTGTTATTGTAATCGTTCACAAGCTGATTGGCACATTCAATAAGATTTTTTGCCTTGTTATGGTAAAAGCCGCAGGATTTTATAAGGTGTTCAACATCTTTTATATCTGCCTTTGACATACTTTTGGCATCGGGGTAGGCTTTGAAAAGTGCGGGAGTTACCATATTAACCCTTGCATCGGTGCATTGTGCCGAAAGCTGCACTGCGCAAAGAAGCTGAAAGGGGTCGGTATATTCAAGGGAGCATATAGCATCGGGATATAATTTTTCCAGAACATTTGCAAAAGCAAGAGCGCGTTCTTTCTTTTTCATAAAAATCACCTCTTTTTACTGATATTTTACCATAAAAAGCTTGAAATTTGAAGTAAAAAATTATATAATGACTTTGTATTTTTTCACAAAAAGGAGAATTGTCATGGAATTTAACAGAGTAAAGAATGCTGACGCTGAATTGTTCGAGGCTATGAGCCGCGAAATTAACCGTCAGAAGAATAAGATTGAACTTATTGCATCCGAGAATTTTGTTTCGGAAGCTGTTATGGAGGCTATGGGAAGTCCTCTTACAAACAAGTATGCTGAAGGTTACCCCGGAAAGAGATATTACGGCGGTTGCGAATATGTTGACGAGGTTGAAACTCTGGCAATAGAAAGAGCAAAGGCTCTTTTTGGCGCAGAGCATGCAAACGTGCAGCCTCACAGTGGTGCGCAGGCTAATATGGCTGTATTTTTTGCAGTGCTTCAGCCCGGTGACACAGTTTTATCCATGAGTCTTGCTCACGGCGGTCACCTTTCTCACGGTAGTCCCGTTAATATGAGCGGTAAGTATTTTAACATTGTACCTTACGGCGTTACAGAAGAAAATCAGGTTATTGATTACGAAGAAATCAGAAGACTTGCTCTTGAATGTAAGCCTAAGCTTATCCTGGCAGGTGCAAGTGCATATTCAAGAGAAATTGACTTTAAGAAGTTTAGTGAAATTGCAAAGGAAGTAGGCGCATACTTCATGGTTGATATGGCGCACATTGCAGGTTTGGTTGCTGCAGGCGTTCATCCTTCTCCCGTGCCTTATGCTGACTTTGTGACAACTACAACACATAAAACTCTCCGCGGTCCCCGTGGCGGTCTTATCCTTTGCAAGGAAGAGCACGCAAAAGCTGTCAACAAGGCCGTTTTCCCCGGTATTCAGGGAGGACCCTTAATGCACGTTATTGCGGCTAAGGCTGTTTGCTTCAAGGAAGCGGCAAGTGAAGAGTTTAAGGAATATCAGAGACAGATTGCAAAAAATGCAAAGGCACTCAGCAATGCACTTTTGGAAAAAGGCTTTGACCTTGTTTCGGGCGGTACTGATAACCACCTTATGCTTGTTGACCTTCGTCCCTTTGGTGTTACAGGTAAGGAATACGAAATCCGTCTTGACTCTGTTGGTATTACAGTTAATAAGAATGCAATCCCCTTTGACCCTGAAAAGCCCGGTGTGACAAGCGGTATCCGTGTTGGTACACCTGCTGTTACAACACGTGGTCTTAAGGAAGAGGATATGATGGAAATTGCAGAATTGATGTATCTTACAATAGCTGAATATGATACAAAACAGGATGAAATAAGAGCAAGAGTTCAGGCTCTTTGTGATAAGTATCCTTTATATTAATTAGGAATTAGGAATGAGAAATTAGGAATTAAGGAAGGAATTCCGCCTCTGCGGAATTCCTTGATTGTAGAGAAACCTGAAAGTTCTGTACAATCGCTGAAGGTGCGGAAACAAAGAGTTTCCGTATAAAATCGGAGAGGCAATCTCATTGCCTCTCCGAAAGTGCCGTTTTAAGGGACTTCAAGTGTCCGTCCTTGAAGTCCTTGTACGAAAAAACGGTACTTTATTCATTGAAAATTACAGACATCAAAGTGCTGAAGGACCAAAGTCCGCCTTTGAGGTCGAGTGTCGATAATACTTTATCGACACTCTGGGAATTCCGCCTCTGCGGAATTCCTTTTAAGTATTGAAGTGTGTGGTGATAATTGTGGCAAGTCCTTTGGCAGACAGAATAAGACCTGACAGCTTGGATATGGTAGTTGGTCAGCATCATCTTCTTGATGAAGGCAAGGTTTTAAGAAATATTTTAGAGTCGGGCAATATCCCGAATATGATTTTTTACGGACCAAGCGGTGTGGGTAAAACAACGGTTGCAAATATTGCAGCAAAAAGGGCGAATAAGCGCCTTTACAAGCTTAATGCCACAAACGCATCGGTTGCTGACGTAAAACAGATTATCGAAGAAAGCGAAAGCATTTTCGGTACAGACGGCGTGCTTTTATACCTGGACGAAATCCAGAACTTCAACAAAAAGCAACAGCAGAGCCTGTTGGAATGCATTGAAAACGGCAAGGTTACCCTTATTGCATCCACAACGGAAAACCCGTATTTTTACGTGTATAATGCCATACTTTCGCGTTGTACTGTTTTTGAATTTGAAGGTGTAGGTCCCTGTGATATAGCGGAGGCGCTGGAGAGGGCATTGCCCTTGTTGGGTGATGGGATTGTGCTCGATGAGGCTGCGAAGGAGCATATTGCAAACACATCCTCAGGGGATGTAAGAAAGGCTCTTAACACTTTGGAGGTTGCGACCCTTTCGGCAAAAATGGACAGGGACGGCAAAAGAGTTATTACCCTTGAGCTGATAGAAGAAACAACGAGAAAGAAATCCTTCCGCCATGACCGTGACGGTGATGACCATTACGATGTTTTATCAGCGTTTCAGAAGTCTGTACGCGGAAGTGACCCTGATGCGGCAATCCATTATATGGCAAGATTGCTTACTGCAG
>JAFYPR010000048.1 GCA_017547445.1 Clostridia bacterium | reverse complement strand
GCAACCGAAGCTTTCTGCAATTGCACGAACGGGAATCATTGTTCTGTCGTTTATAATCTGTGCAGGAACATCAATTGTAACAGCTTCACCGTTTACATAAAGCTGGTCCGAACCGATTGCAAGAGAAATAGTTGTATCCTCTCTTGTTGCCTTTACCGTCTTTGCTGCATCGTCCCAGACAACCTCTGCGCCCATAGCCTCAAAGATTGCACGAAGAGGAACGAGCGTTCTGTCGTTAACAATAACAGGCTTCTGTCCGTAAGGTGTAAAGTCGATATTGTTCTGAGTGTAGCCAACTAAGATGTCTTCCTGCTTGGAAAGGTCATAGTTTTCTGCTACCCAGCCTTCGGGCTTACCGTAGATTGCAACCTCAAGCGGCTTACCACCCCAGAGAGCAGACTGGTTTTGCTGCTGGATATTGTTAACCTCCAATACGTCAACCTTGATATATCTGAATGCCTTATCAGAGGTTATCCATGTTGAACGGAATGAGGGGTCATCATCCTCCTTGCTTGTAGCATCAGCTAAAAGCTCCCAGTTGTTTTCATCGTTACTGCCGTACACCTTAAAGTAGCTTGCACAGTTGGAGCCGTTATATATATCGTTTGTAAGATTAACCTCTCTTACAACCGTGGGCACTTCCAAATCAACAATAATCTGGTAAGGAAGATGTCCTACCTCTGTAACACCTGTTCTTTCAAGCTGTACGTTATCCGTAAGATTGGGGCAAAGCTTGCCGTCAATATATGCCTTTTTGCCAAGAGAAACTGTTTCACCCGACTGAACTGCGATAGCACCCCAGTAGGGATGGTATTCCATCTTATAGCACCAGTTACCTGTTGCTATACCGTCATTTACTGCCATATGATAGAAAATCTGATAATTCGATTTTCTCCAGCCGCCACTGTGTCCCCAGTTATAGCCGTGACCGCGCTGTACAAATCTGCCTGCTTCACTGCCGTAGCCCCATACGCCGTTTGCCTGGGATGCAAATGTAGCTGCATTTGCAACAGGTCTGCCGGGTGACCATACACCGTCAATCTCTGTTGCGGAAGAGTACTTTGCCTGTGATGCAAACCAGCCGTTTGCAATGGACGTGTAAATATAATATCTGTCGTCCATTTTGAATACCGCAGGCGCTTCTCTTCTCTGCCCCTTAAGGATAACATTTGTAACCTCCACAGGCTTTGTCCATTCTTCGTCAAGCTTAATAACAAGCTTATCCTGATTCATTCTTGTGGAAGAGAAGGTATACATTGTATCCCCTTCCGTAAATCTAACCATATCTCTTGAGTCATAGCCAAAGGGACGACCGATATAGAAGGAAGAGAACTGGTTACTGCCTGCCTTATCTCCGTAGTTTTCGTACTGCTCCCAGGGCTGATCCTGAGGAAGAATTACATTACCCGATACCGTAATTGCATAAGGCTTTACCTCTTCTGCAGCTCTGCCGGGTTTAAAGGAAGCAAAGAAAAGCTTTGCCACGCTATATCCATGTGTACCCTCTGCATGAGCAGACCATATAATAGCCTCTCCGTTGTGGTGCATACCAACCTGCTTGCCTTCAAATCTGAGGTCAATAAAGATAGGATAAATAGGTGTCCACTCATCGGGCCACTTAAAACCGTCTTCACTTTCCTTATATTCAAATGCTACACAGCTGCAGCCCTTATCCCAGATAGCAGGGTCCAAACCGAGGGATTCAAAAAGCTCACGGGAAACACCTACGTTTCTTACGGAATAATACTTCCCGTTTATATGGTAACCTGAAGGTCTGGGCTCTGCAAGCGCATCGTCACCGTTTTCATCAGTAGGCACCCAGCCTGCTCTTCTGTTATCATCATAGCCTGTTGTTTCTGTAACATCAATTGCAAAGGTAGTAACAGTATTTGTAGTACCCTCTGCAATCTGAGTATCCCCGTTATATGCCTTGACTGTGTACTTTACGTTAACATTTACGGGAAGGTTATATTCATCGACGGCATCACCTATGGTTGTGCCGATTAAATTACCGTCACGGTAAACCTCATACTTTGTTGCATTGGGATACAAAGGCCATGCAATTTTCACGTTATTAACTGTGTTTTCGCCGTCAATACGGAATTCTGCCGCAGTAGCCGCCCAGGGACGGTTATAAACCCATGCTTCTACCATTTCGCTCTGCTTTCCGTTCGGTGCAATAGCTCTTGCCTTAACATGTGCATCGCCACCACAATGGAAGGGTCCTTCATACTTGACAGACTTAACTGTGGGGTCACTGCCGTCAAGAGTATAGTAAATAGTTGCACCCGTTGCAGGATGTGTAATTGTGATAGGCTCAAACGTATCTACAAGATAATCCTGACTTCCACCCTTTACATTCATAGTGGGAGGTGTATTAAGAAGATTGTATTCATCAATTTCTTCCTGAGAAACAGCATCATTCTTAACATAGCTTATATTAAGATTTACAAGCGCCGCTGCCGCCCACTGGTCATTATGCATGGGAATTTGTGCTTCAATACCCTTAAAACCGTTAACATTGTCAACCTTTTCGGAATAAACTTCTTTTCCGTTAAGCTTGTATGTAACAGTATACTTTCCGTCAGCGTCCTTCTTTGCTTCAACAACAAATTTCTGACCGCGGATTTCGTAAGCCTTGTGCTTACCTGTTACAACGTCCTTTTCCTTTAAACCAACGCTGACCTTTTCGTTCACATCAAAATAAATTGTTGCAAAAACATTGTTGTCATTGTCCTTGAAATTCCATCTCTGGTAAAGATTATCCTTTTCCTGACAAGCAAATTCAAAGGAAATCACAATATTCTCGCTCTTTAACATCTCAGCGGAATTCATAAAATTCGCCTGCGCCGTACAATCTGCAGTACCGGGAGCTGTGGAAGCAAAGAACATAAGGCTGTAATCACCGCTTATTCCCGTGTCCCACTTGCCGTCCTTTGTCCAGTTCTGATTCCAGCGGACACGGCAATCCTTTTCTGTTGCCAGCCAGAGTGTACCGGCAAGCTCTTTTTCACCCTGTATGGTGAGGTCTTTTGTGTCAAATGCCACCACAAGACCTGCCTCTGCCGTAATTACCACAGGTATCATCGAGAGAACCATAGCAATTACAACCATAAGTGACATAAACTTTTTCATTAATTTTCCCCCTCTTTTTTTAACTTATGAGTTATACATATTTTAGCATTATTTAGGCGTAAAATCAACAAAAAAGTGCACGATGGTGCACTTTTTTGTTGAGCGTGTCGATAAAGTGTTATCGACACGCTACCTCAAAGGCGGGCTAACGCCCTTCGGCACTTTGAGGTCTGAATTTTATAAGGAATAAAGTGACGATTTCTCGTGCAAGACTCCCTATGGGAACCCTAAAATCGCCACTTTCGGAGGGGTGAATGCGATTAACCCCTCCGATTTTATTTTGGGAAACCTTTTTTCCCAAACCCTTCGCTATTGTGCAGAAAATGACTTTTTCGACAGTCTGAACAAAAAAGTGCACCGCGGTGCACTTTTTTTCTTAATTATTGTCCTTCTCGGTTTCGTAGGGCGTATTTGAAAAGGCTGTACTTTCCATGGTTATATTTTCTCCATTAAGATTCACCGTACTCAAAGCCGTACAACTGAAAAAAGCGTTTTCACAAACAGTTGCGCCTTCGGGGATTGATATCTCCATAATTGCGGTACATCCTCTGAAAGCATCTTTATTGATATAACAGTTTTTACCTAAAGTTACCTTTTCAAGATTTCTCAGATAATTAAAAGCACCCGTGCCAGCAAATACATTGTCTGCAATTATAACCTCTTCTGCATTCATACAATCTTCAAATGCCCACCTTGTAACAGAAGTTACGCCCTCTTTTATAACAATCTTCTTGATTTTTTCGCCGTATTCTTTCCATGGACCACCCATCAAATTCAACGGAGTTTTTCTTGTATTCATTTTTTATATTAACTCTCATTCTCATGAAACTCAAACAATTCACCTTTTGTTCCGTAAAGGATTTCATCGCCATCTATGTGTGTGAGTTCAAGTACGCCGCTATTAACTACCCATGTGAATGATGGATAGCAATCATATTCACTTTCCGAGCTTTCAAGAGGTCCGCCAAACATATAAAATTTCAGAACATCGCCATCCAACTCCCATGTTCCTTCAGACTGTTCCAAAATTTCACTATTGCCACTTCCGTAAGCATAGCTGACTGTTCCGTCCGGATTGAGTTCAAGTACGAGTGCTCTTTCCTCGCCGTTACCGTCATTTTCAAACGCAACCCAACTGCCACAAAACTCAGCATCAGCAATTTCATCAGAACCACTAAATTCTGCCATCTTATCATATGGAGTAAAATCATAGACAAGTTTTTCACCGTTTTCAAGTCTTCCATCCATACCTGACTGCACTGGAGTATATTCCACCTTTTCAGAGCCTTTTTTGGCTATTACATAAAGGTTTGGAATTGTATCGCTCATATTACCACTTACAAGAATCGGTCCGTTTGCTTCAATAATACCAGGCAACAAGGAGAGTAATATGTATAACATTTCTTGTGGCTATCATTATCGCATTTATAAAAACATCGTCAATCCTCATGGGATTTGTTCTTAAAAAATAAGCAATCACAAGAAAAAAGGCAACAATTAAAGAACTGTTTATAATCTTTCTGTCATTTCTAAGCACATTTTTCACCTCACAAATTGTATTATATGCTTTGAAAGTTCTAATTCCCCACATAATTTCTGTATTTATATACAAAAATCCATATATATCATACCGCAAAAGCACCAAAAAATCAATCGTAATACCAAACAAAGTTATAATTCAAACCACTGACAGAACCTTTGTTGATTAAAGAAATGATCACCAATGATGCCTATCGATCCGATTATGAAAATATAACTGCATCGCTTTTATTCAAACCCGTTGACTATAACACAGCTATAAAAGTTCTTAATACAGTATTACTACAAAATCTTTTTTAAACTATTTATAATTCTTTATTTCATCAGCTCACTTTTTTCCAAGTGAGCTTTTTGTTTGTAATCAATCACGACATTTTATGGACACAAAAAAAACGGCTCAAACCCGTATAAAACACGAGTTTAAACCGTTTTTACCTATAATTATATTCAAATATTTTGCATTTACTTTCATTATTGTAAACACATTCGAAATAACTTGGTGTCCTTACTTATTCCCTATTCACTATTACTTACTACTTTGATAAATAACGGTATACCATAACCGCCGCTTCAGCATAGGTTAAATTATCATCAGGACGAGCCGTACCGCCAACGAGTACACCCATTGCCTTAAGTATCTCTGCACTTCCATTCGGCTCCATATCCGTATAGCTTGACTTATAGATATCAAAATCAGCAACATCGCCGTAGCCGAGGATTTCAATAAGTGCTTCAAAGCCTTCAATTCGAGCCATTAACTTCTCAGGCTCTGCCGCTTCAACGAAGCCTTCTTCAAGGGCATATGATGAAATTCTTATATCGTCCCAGCCAATGGGAATGATGCCGCTGTCACGACACGCAGAAAACAGTCTTATCATATCAGCTTGTGTTATAGCTTCATCGGGAGTGAATTTGCCGCCCTCAACATAAATGTCATGCTCCCAAAGAGCATTTATTATATCCTCTGCCCAATGGTTTTTGACATCTGTATAGGCAAGCTTTTCATTGATATTCTTATATAATTCTTCTCCGTCAATTGCATTGATAGTAACCGCTTCGGGGATAGTCACAGCACCAACATAGCCTTCCTTTTGCTTAAGCCAAACTGTGCTTACGTCGTCTTTGAAAATGATTTCACGTGCTGCATCCAGCCCGATTACATCCTCGGGATTTGGGAAAGAAGATGTATCATCAGCCCAACTAATTGAATAACGTGTCACCATTTCCTCTTCAGCGTCATAAGTAACATTAATATTGTTTTCAGGGAATGCTACTCCGTTTACAATGCGCTTCGCACTCATTACTGCACGGTTATTATTCTTCGTAAATTCTACTTTTGTTTCATCAAGCTTTGTACCTGATAAACTCTTTGTCAAAACCTTGATTTCATCCTCGGGAGTGATAAAATCAATCACTTCATCACTTGCCCTATCATACTTAGTGAAGTATGACGAAATATTTATAACCTCGCCTGTTTCTCCGTTGTAGGAAACATTCATATGCCTTTTTTCACCCTGAAGGGTAAAGTTTACAAAATACTTACTATCACTCTTGTATGTATAGCTTTCAGAAAATTTCATGTCATCGGTAATTTTAAGTATTGATAAACTGCGAAGCACCTTCTCAACCTCTTCAGGCTTTACAAGGCTTTCCATCTTTCCGATTTCGCCCTTTTCCTCATCAGTTAACATTGCTTCGTTTTTATTCATCAGAGTACCGCCCGCTTCCATGCTTACAGAATCCTCTGTCATGCCTGCATAGCGGTCAAAATATTCTTCTTGTAAAGCATTGCCTGTAGCTATTTCCAGATATCCCTTATCTATTGAGTAAAAAAGCTTAACGGAAGGCTCTTTACCCGAATAATCCGTAGCATAATAGAGTCTTATAGGGAACTTTTCTTCATAATCTCCTGCAGTATCAAAATGCTCCTTTGCATCAACAGATATAAACTTTGCATCCTCGTCAAGTGATGCATTAACACTCTGCACATACATTTTGTCCTTCGTTGCTCTTATTCTTACTACAACACGGTTTGACTCAACCTTAATGTCATTTACACGTTCAAAATTAAAGGAGAATGTTTTATATCTGCCCGAGTAATTTGACGTTATTTTATCCTCGTTCAATACAAGCTTTTCAATGCCGTACTCGGGAAACATTATCTTTATTGTTTCCTCTGCCAAGGGTCGTGCATCTTCTGTTGTGTAGTCAATCAATGTCCTGTCAGCGGAATAATCCATCTGCTCATAGTAATTGTATGTAACAATTCTGCCCAAAGAATCTGTTGAAACATACAATTCCTTGCCGTAATCCTTGCTGTTCCATGTGAAGTCATATCTGAGCACATCATCATACTTGTTTTCGGAATACCTGAACTCCGTCAATTCCCGGGGCACCTCAATTTTCCCTTTAACCTTTACAAGAACATCCTCGGCAATACCTTCAGCAAAAACATGCATTACCGAAAACGCCATTACAAAAACCAATAATACTGCCGATAGCTTTTTCATAAATTTTCCTCCGTTTCAGTTTAGTTTTATCTGAGATCACTGCAACACTTTTTAAAGGAACAGCGACACTCCCATTCATTCATTTTTACTTTATTTGTGGCAAAACGAGAATATGGGTTGACTTTGGGTAGGGAGTGTCCCGTGTTGTGGGATTCAGTCCATTTCGTCAAATGAGTAAATATATTTATCTGCTGCCTCTTTTATTTCCTCTTTAAACATATCCCATCTTTTGTCCCACACACAAACAACACGGGCACCTGTCGTTTTTGCACTCTTAACTGCAGTAGGCACATCTTCAAATATAACACAGTCTTGTATATTAAGTCCTAACTTTTCCGCCGCATAGATATAAACATGAGGGTCTTTTTTACTTATACCCGTTTCGTCCGTTGAGATAAACACATCAAAATATTCATATACTTCCGTATTTTTCATAGCCGCCGTGTACAAGGTCTTTGACGATGATGTGGCAAGGGCAATTTTAATGCCATTTTCCTTAAGACGCTTTATATATTCTTTTGCACCCTTTTTCAACCTAAGATTGTTGGAATATTCAAAAAGCGCTCTTTCATCCCATTCTTTCATGAGACCCTCCACACTGTCTGTAAGGCTAAACCTTTTTATGGTATATTTTGCACATTCCTCACCGGTCATTGTGCTTATAGTCCGTGCATAATCCTCAGGCACTTCCACCCCTCTGGCAGAAAGAAAATCAACATCAATCTTGTCCCATACACTTATGGAATCAAGAATAGTCCCGTCCATATCAAATATAACACCTTTAAAGTTCATATATATCACTCATTTCCTAAAACCCGCAACACGGGACAGCGGGTGAAAAGACCTCCGCAGAGGTCCTTTTCAAAGTCGGGAGAAGACTTTGAAAAGCATGTCTCACTGCGGTTCGGTCTCGACTCGGCTCTGACAATCCACCGGATTGTCATTCACTGCCTCGTCGCCGCTTCGCTACCCTGTCCCTGTTCCTTTGCTGAGCTATCCGAAGCGTCAGCGAGGCGAATAGCTCGTATGCGAAAACTGTCTGCGATTGACGAGCCATTGGCGACGTCAGAGCAGGTACAGTTGACCGCTATAAAATTGTTGCAATTATCTGATTAAAGCAATCTGTAATGTGCTTAATTCCTCATCATCTCTAATGCTCTCACCACAAAATCAATAGTTTCGGGAAGTGAGGAAATTTCCCATCTTTCCTTTGGTGAATGCACATCATATAACTGCGGTCCTACGCTGACCATCTGCATATCGGGTTTTACAGATGAGAAGAATGCACATTCCAAGCCTGCGTGAACTCCGATTACCTTTAATTCCTCACCCACTACTTCATTGTATGCCTTTTTCATAATGCGGATTAAGTTATTCTCCCCCTTTTCTTCCCATATGGGGTTTTCGGAAGGAAGAGAAAGGCTATATCCGTAAATTTTACTTAAAGCCTTTGCCGCTCTCTTTCGCTCTTCGGAATGGAATTTAGAAGAGCTTCTTGCCAGAATTTCGATATGCAAAGTGTCATTGAGTTTTACGATACCTATATTCTGGCTCGTTTCCACAAAATCAGGTGTGTACTTGCTCATATAAAATACGCCCGAATGTACGCTTACAAGAAATGATATGAATTTGTCGCTGTCTGCCTTTGAAAGAACACTTTCTGCTTCACATTCTTCCACAATAAAGGTAACCTTCTCTTCATTGGGGTATTCAGCCTTTACCGCTTCTTCAAAAGTCTTTACCGCATTTATAATATCATCATCGCAAACAACAACCGCTTCTGCCTCAGCACAGATTGCATTAACAACTCTGCCTGCGCTGAAATATGCTATCGTAGCATCAGTATCCATTATAATGTTTGCAAGAAGCTTTATTGCACTTGCTCTGGGCAGATTAATATCACAACCGCTGTGACCGCCCAGAAGGTTCATAACCTTTATTCTGTAAGCTCTTTTTGCATTTTTTTCTCTCTTTACTTCATCATCAAAAATGATTGAAACGGTGTTTGAACAGGAGGAAGAAATACTGTCCTTCTCTTCCCAGTCAAGATTTAAAAGATACTTGCCGTCAAGGTATTTAACGTCTAAATTTTCCGCACCCTTCATGCTTGTTTCCTCTTCAACCGTGAAGATTGCCCTTATAGGTGGATGCTTCAAAGTATTGTCGGACAGAATATATAACATCATGGCAACGCCTGCTCCGTCGTCAGCACCTAAGCTTGTGCCCTTCGCCTTTAAAAAGTCTCCGTCACGGTAAACCTCGATAGGGTCAGTCAAAGGATTATATTTCTTATCAGAATCTGCCACGCACACCATATCCATATGACTCTGAAGTATTACTCTTTCACTGTTCTCGTAACCCTCACTTGCCGCCTTTTCCATAATAACATTGCCGTAAGAGTCCATCTCGCACTTTAAATTGTGCTCCTTTGCCCAATTTATAAGATATTCGCCAACAGCCTTCTCATTACCGCTTCCGTGAGGGATAGGGGAAAACCTCATAAATTCATCTATAACTTTTTGTGCTCTCATTTTTATCTCTCCTACTTATAATACTTTTTTAAATAATAAAAAGTTGCAAAAGAGCGGAAAAAATTTCCGCTCATAAAACATTCACTTTCCAATATGCCGCAAAATTCCATTCAGTTCCTGTTCTTACAGTGTTTAAAACTGTCATGTCATACTTTGAAAAATAAAGCTTGTTAAATTCAGCTGACATGTCCCATATAAAGGTTTTGTCCTTATTTGAGAAATTATCCGTCATGTCCTTTTCGTTATATATGCCTACCGTCACCGTAGCAGAAGGGTCATCACCGTTTAAAGTACAAACCGATGCCGCCACATTTCCGTACTTCTTGTTTGAAAAGCTTCCGTAAGGCTCGCACTTTGAAAACGCAATTCCTTCAAAATTACAGTAACGCGAAAAATCCTTATTTATACATGCCATAGCCGAAAAAGACTGCGCCAGCTTAACATCACGGGTAAAGGCCACCCTGCAGTCAAGGTTAACGGTGTCACCCACAATTGTATAAAGCCTTGTAACATTTGCAAAATCAAGATAATCGGTATTTGTTATTTTAATCGTTGTATTTTCTTCTATAACAAGCCTTGCCACATACCTTGATTCTCCCACGTTCAGAGTGAACGCCTCGCCTGTAACCCCTTCACGGAACTCAATTGAATTCAAAGCTTCACTTCCGTGGTTACCGCCTACAAAATCCAAAGTATCGGTTATGGGATTATACACCCTGAAAACATATTCCCAGTCTGTTCCTCCGCCGATAACAACCTTTTCACTAATTCCGTCTGAAAGCCTCATATCGCCTAAATTCCATGTACCCCACTCGGTCAGATAAAGGTGAATATTTACACTCCTTCCGCTTTGAGTCATATGTGAAATAAGATACGTCGCTTCATCGGGACGGCTTATTGTCATATTTGCGAACGCAAGGCAGGTATTATAATAATGCTGCGCCTCACGGCTTAAATCTGTCATGGTATCCGTAATAAGCCCTGCAGCTTCAATTTGCACTCCGCCAAATGCTATAATCAGTGCAAGAGTGAATATAAAACATCTCCTGAGCATCTTATCATTCCTTTTATATGCATTATTTCGCTTCAACATGGCTCTTTTCCACCATAGCTTCGATGACTTTAGCAAAGTCTTCCTTTTCGCCCTTTTCCTTTGAAGCATACATAAGATATTCAATGTTTCCTTCAGGACCTCTTATGGGCGAAAAGTCCAGTCCTTTAACCGTAAAGCCCATATCCTGAGTAAATTCTGTAATTGTTTTCACAACATCCTTATGCACATTAATATCCCTTACAACGCCTTTTTTGCCGACATTCTCTCTTCCTGCTTCAAACTGAGGCTTAATAAGAGCAACCATCTGGGCACCTTCATTCATTAACTCATAGGCAACGGGCAAAACAAGCTTTAAGGATATAAACGCCACGTCTATTGACACAAAATCAAGCTTTGTTCCAATCTGCTCTTCGGTCACATAACGGATATTTGTCCTTTCCATATTGACAACTCTTTCATCGCACCTGAGTTTCCATGCAAGCTGACCATAGCCTACATCAACGGCAAAAACCTTTCCTGCACCATTCTGGAGCATACAATCCGTAAAACCGCCCGTGGATGCACCGATATCCATACAAACCTTGCCCTCAAGCTTTATGGGAAATGTCGCCATTGCCTTTTCAAGCTTCAAGCCACCACGGCTTACATATTTAAGAGCTTCGCCTCTTACCTCGACATTATCCTTTTCACCAACCTGGTCACCGGCTTTGTCGCTTCTCTGGTTATTAACAAAAACCTTGCCTGCCATAATAAGGCTCTTTGCCATTTCACGACTGGGACATAAGCCTTCTTCAACAAGGTACAAATCAAGCCTTCTCTTCGCCATCAAACCATTCCTTTTCTATTCTTTCTGCAATACTTTCGCTGTCAAAAGCATACTTTTTCTCAATTTCATCATATCCGCCGTGTGTCACAAACTCATCCAGTGCAACAGACAAAAACTCACATTCAACGCCTCTCTGAGCAAGAAGTCCGCAAACATTCTCACCCATACCGCCGCGGCGCATGGACTGTTCTACACAAACAAGTCTGCCGGTCTTTTTAACACTTTCACTTATAGTGCCAATATCAACAGGTTGTATTGTCCTTGCGTTTATAACCTCACAGGTGATACCCTTTCCCTCCAAAAGCTCACCGGCACCTGCTGCAGAGGGCATTGCAACACCTTCTGCAAGAATAGTTACCTTATCACCCTTCTTTACAACATCTGCTTTTGAAAGAACAAAGTCGCCTAACTCTTTATTAACAAACTGATTTGCACCTCTGGGGTATCTTACCACAACGGGACCTTCACACTCTTCCACCGCATAACAAAGCATTTTCCTTAACTCCTCAAATGAGCAGGGTGACAGAATTTTAACATTCGGCACCGATGAAAAGAAGGATATATCAAATATACCCTGATGGGTCTTTCCGTCACCGGGCACAAGTCCTGCTCGGTCAATTGCAAATACCACATGAAGGTTTGAAAGCGCCACATCATGCACGATTGAGTCATATGCTCTCTGTGCAAAGGTGGAATACAAGCTCACCACAGGCACCATTCCGCTTCCTGCCAGACCTGCCGCAAAGGTAACAGCATGTCCCTCTGCAATTCCTACATCGTAAAATCTGTCGGGAAATTCCTTAGCATACCCTTCAAGTCCGCTTCCTATCATCATCGCAGGTGTAATAACCGCAACACGGCTGTTTTCTCTTGCAATACGTGAAATTTCATCACCAAAAACAGAAGAATATGTTTCAGCGCCGCTTTGGGTAACACCCTCATTTTTATCAAAGGGACCCACACCGTGGTATTTCTTAGGCTCCTTTTCTGCAAAGCTGTAGCCTTTCCCCTTTTTTGTCACCACATGTACAATAACAGGCTCATCAAGCTTTACAGCCCTTCTGAACACTTCTTCCATGGCTCTTATATCGTGCCCGTCAATAGGTCCGAGATAGGTTATGCCCAATTCTTCAAATATTACACCGGGCGATACAAGATACTTTACATGCTCTTTTGCATTTCTCATAAAGCGGGCAATCGCATCACCATACCTGGGTAGCTTCTCCAGAGCTGAATCAATTCCTCTTTTGCTCTTTACGTAGCCTGCACTTGTTCTTGCTCTTGTAAGATAATTGCTCATAGCGCCCACATTCTCGGATATGGACATTTCGTTATCGTTTAAAATCATCAGCATTCTTCTCTGCTCCTGACCGATATTGTTAAGAGCTTCGTTTGCCAGACCGCCGCTTAAAGCACCATCACCTATAACTGCCGCCACAGTGTATTTTTCGCCTAATGTATCGCGTGCACATACGGCACCCAATGCCAGGGAAAGCGATGTGGAGGTATGACCCGAAATATACGAATCATATCCACTTGCCTCAGGGTCACAAAAACCGCACTCTCCCCCTAATTTACGAAGGGTCTTTAATTGATCCTTCCGTCCTGTCAGGATTTTATGGGCATAGCTCTGATGACCTACATCCCATACTATTTTATCATTGGGTAATCTTAAAACGCGGTGCAGGGCAATAGTCATTTCAACAGCACCTAAGCTTGATGCAAGGTGACCGCCGCACTCTGCCGTGCAGTCAATTATATGCTCACGGATTTCCTCCGCTAAAGTATATAACTGCTCCGTATTAAGCTTCATTAATTCTTCTCTGCCCTTTATCTTATCAATTAATTTCTCCATAATTATTCACCCCTCGTTATCAAAGGTAAATTTCACACAATATTCTATTCAACATGATATCACAAATCATTATAAATGTAAAGTAATTTGATTATTTTGCCGAATATTGCCGTAACTAATAATTATCCACCCGCAATAGCGGGTGGTTTTTCCGTTTCGGGCAAAGCCCTAATCATTACTGGCTACGCACAAGTGCGTTTTTTGTTGGCCTGCCAGCCATGCATTTGTTACTTGCTACCCATAAATGGGTCTCTTGGG
>JAFYPR010000002.1 GCA_017547445.1 Clostridia bacterium | reverse complement strand
GCAATTAGCAATGAGCAATTGCGGTAGAATTCCGCAAGCGGAATTCTACCTGAATTATTAATTATTCATTATTATTTATTCACTAAAAAAACACCGGAGGTGTTTTCGTGTATCCTGAGGCTTTAAAATTATTGATAGAAGAATTTGAGCGTCTGCCAGGCATTGGTAAAAAGAGTGCTGTCAGGCTTGCTTTTCATGTGATGAATATGGAACAAAGCAAGGCGGAAAGGTTTTCAAGGTCAATTCTTGAGGCGAGAGAAAAGGTGCATTTATGCTCTGTATGTCAGAATCTTACTGAGGATGACGTGTGTCCTGTGTGCAAAAGCCAAAAGAGAGACAGAAAAACCATTTGTGTAGTAGAAGGACCCAAGGATATTATTGCAATGGAAAAAACCCATGAATATAACGGTCTTTACCATTGTCTGCACGGTGTTATTTCGCCTATGGACAATATTGGACCTGAGGATATCAAGCTCCGTGAGCTTATGGTGCGCCTTACGGGAGAGTGTGAGGAGCTTATTTTAGCTACAAATCTTACAGTTGAGGGCGAGGCTACAGCTATGTACATAGCGAGACTGGTAAAGCCTATGGGCATAAAGGCAACAAGAATTGCCCATGGTATACCTGTTGGCGGTGATATTGAATTTGCCGATGAGGTAACCTTAGCAAGGGCGATTGAAGGACGAAGAGAATTATAAGTAATAAGTAAAAGACGGGCTGAATATGATGTCATATACTGATAAATAGGATGTGATGTTATGGTTAGCTCTGTTAAGAAAATTTTTGAGATGTTTACCGAGGCTTTTGCCTCTGCTCCCTCTAAAGGCGACAGTGTAAGTGCGCTTTTGGAAACTGTGAAGGACGAAATAAGGGAGATAAGGGCAAACATGGACCAGGTAAATGATGATGACGTGCTTGATATGTATATCTACCGTCTTAAGGCGGCGGAGGCACAGTACAGACATCTTCTTAAAATGGCCAAGGAGTCGGGTAAACAAAAAAAGATAGGTTGATAAAAATGGCTGTTAAGCTTACAGATGAGCAGTTTGCCGCAGTTAACGCCCCTGTCAGTGAAAATCTTGTTTCGGCGGCGGCAGGAAGCGGTAAAACAAAGGTTTTAAGTGAAAGAGTTGTTACAAGAATTAAAAGCGGCGATACTTATATCGACCGCTTACTTATTGTGACATTTACACGTGCGGCGGCACTACAGATGCGTGAGAGGATTGCAGCTGCCATTGAAGAGGAGTATAAAAGAACAAAGCTACGTTCTTTGAAAAGGCAGCTTTCCATGATTGCAGATGCTGAGATATGTACTATTGACTCTTTCTGCATCAATCTGGTGAAGCGCAATTTCTACAGAGTGGATGTGGCGCCTGATTTTGTTATTGCCGATACAAACGAAATGAAAATTCTCCGTGAAGAGGTTCTTATTGACGTTTTAGAGGAGATGTATAAAAGAGAGAATGAAGGCTTTGAACTTCTTGTTGACGGTGTGGGCAACGGTAAAAGCGACAAGGAGTTAAAGGAAATTATACTTAAAACATACCTTGCTACACGTGCTTACGAGGAGCCTGATGCATGGCTGGAAAAGACTCTTGAAGCGCACAGAGAGGGAAGCGATGAAAACAACAGGCTTTATAAGGTTTTAGAGGATGAAATCAAGGATGCCTTAAAGGAGCTTGGCAATATGCTCGATGGCGGTATAAGGGAGGCTGAATATGCCGGTCTTTTGGCATACAGCGATGTGTTCAGAAATGAAAAGCTTCTTTTTGATGAGTATTTAAAGGATTGTGATATTGAAAATCTGGATGAAGCAATGGATAGGTTTTGCTTTGGCTCTTTTGCAGGCGGAAGAAAAAAGGGCGAAGAAGACCTTGCAGCAGAAAAAAAGAGGCTCCAGAAGCTGCATAATGAAGCAAAGGGGCTTTTTGGGGATATAGCGCATCTTTATGAGGTATATACTTCCCCCAGAGGCATATCTTACCCGAAGATAGAAGCGTTGGTTGAATGTGTACGTCTTTTTGATAAGCTTTATACCGAGGAGAAAAGGTCAAGAGGTGTGCTGGAATTTTCTGATTGCGAGTATCTTGCACTTAAAATTCTTAATACAAGTGAAGATGTATGTAACGAGCTGAGAGATAAATACGACGAAATTTATATAGACGAGTACCAGGATACAAACCCTCTTCAGGATGCTCTGTTTACCAAGATGTCGAGAAAAGAGCGGGGAGAGGCAAACTTATTTATAGTAGGGGATGTTAAGCAGAGCATTTACCGTTTCCGACATTCCGACCCAAGAGTTTTTGCACATAAGTCAAAGGAATTCGGAAAGGATGATAAGAGCTGCAAGATGGTGCTGTCGAAAAATTTCCGTTCAAGGCGTGAAATTATAGATAGCGTAAACTGTGTTTTTGAATGGATTATGAGAGAAGGCACTGCGCAGGTGGAGTATGACGAAGAGCATATTTTAAAGCACGGAGCCGATTATTATATAGAATATAATCAAAACAAAAGCGAGCTTTATGTACTTAAAAATAAATACGGAGAGGAAGAAGACGAGCTTCTTTTGAGTGAGCAGAGGGAAAGCCTTGTGGCGGCAAAAAGGATAAAGCAAATGGTTGAAGAGGGCTTTCTTGTTTCTGACCCCAAAGAGGGCATGAGAAAAGTAAGATATTCTGACTTTGCAGTGCTCTCGTCAAAAATAAGCAACAGAGCAGAGGGTATTGTAAATGTATTCAAGCTTATGGGTGTGCCTGTATACTGCGAAACCTCCCAGAATTTCTTTGAGGCACCTGAGGTGCAGACGGTGCTTTCTGTTTTGAGATGTGTGGACAACCCTCTTTGTGATATTCCCACCGCAAGCACCATGCGCTCTCCGATTTTCTCTTTCGGGGAAAATGAGCTTGTTGAAATAAGAGCAAAGGGCAGAAGTATGCCTTTTTATGAGAATGTTTTGCTCACTGCGAAAGAGAAAACCCGTTTAGGCAGAAAGTGCAGGAAGTTTATTGAATGCATTGAGGACTGGCGGATAACGGCGCAGAGCGTCGGATTGGAAAGATTTCTCACCAAGGTTATTGACGAAAGCGGATACTATTCCTTTGCAGGGGCATTGCCCGGAGGAGAGCTCAGACTGGCAAACCTCAGAAAGCTTATGAGCCTGGCGGCAAATTTTGAAAAGAACCGTTTTAAGGGACTTTATAATTTTGTCAGCTATATTGATAAGACCATTGAGCTTGAAGGTGAGCTTGATGCAGATATTGTAAGGCATGAGGATTCTGTGCTTGTGACGAGCATCCACCGTTCAAAGGGTCTTGAATTCCCTGTTTGTATAGTTATAGGCTGCGGATGGAAGTTCAATGACAAGGATGCTTCGGGAACATTGGTTCTTAACCCCGAATATGCTATGGCTGTTGCGGAGCGGGAAAGGGAAATAAGAGTGAAGTTTAAAACTGCCGAGTATACGGCTGTTGCCACCACTCTTTTGCGAGATGCTCATGCCGAGCAGATGAGACTTTTGTATGTTGCAATGACCCGTGCAAAGGAAAAGCTTATAATGATAGGCTCTTCAAATACTTACATTGATAATGTGGGCAGAGCTTCAATAATGGGCAAAAATGGGATAAGCGATTACAGAATAAGAAAGATGTGCAGTTATCTTGATTATCTGGCTTGTTCCGTAGATAGAAAGTTCTGGGATGTACATTATGTACAGGAGCTTCCTCAGATTGAGGAGACAGAACAGATGGAGGAAGCTGTTGAAAAAGAGCATAAAATTATTGAAGAGGTTATCTACCGATTGAGCTATGCATATCCTTATGACGGGATAAAGCATATTCCCTCCAAAATGAGTGTAAGCGAAATAAAGAAGATGAGCACCACGGATGAGGAGAGTTTAAAGCTCTTTAATAAATCCCCAAAAAGGCGAATTCCATCTTTTATGAAGGATAAGGAAATTCCGGAGGGGGCAGAAAGAGGTACTGCATATCACAGAGTTATGGAGCTTATTGACCTTAATGAAAAGGATGTTAAGGGTGCAGTTGAGAGCTTTGTGGAAAGAGGCTTTCTGACAAGAGTGCAGGCGGAATGTATAGAAATTGAGAAGATTGAAAAGTTTTTAGCATCGCCTGTTGCTGAAAGAATGCGCAAAGCCAGGAGGATTTATAAGGAAGAATCCTTTACGATAATGATTGATGCGAAGGATGTTTATAAAGACGGCGAAGGCGAAAAAATCTGCGTACAGGGTACTGTAGACTGTCTTTTTGAAGAAGAGGACGGAAGCATTGTGCTTCTTGACTATAAGACAGATAAGTACACGGACGAAGAAGAGATAATAAAGCGTTATAAAAAACAGCTGGAGCTTTATGAGGTTGCGATATTTACCCGTTTTGGGCAAAATTGCGCCAAAAAATGTCTTTACATGTTTTTAAATGGTGATATAATAGAAATATAAAGTTTTTGTTTTGGAGGCCGATATGAGAAAGTTATCTTGGTTTTTAATATGCCTGGTAAGTTTTATACTTGTTTTTATAATTTCTGCAGTTGTCACATTTTCTGTTATTCTTGAAAGAGACTCGCATACGCAAGAGGCTACCGAGACAGTTGCACCGTTAACACCGCCCGTAGCTTCAAATACAGAGGTTGAATTAAATGATGAAACCCCCGTTACAAGAGTTACACCTTCTTTGAGTGCAGAAAGCACAGTTGTTGTACGTAATCTTTATGGTGACAACAAAAAGGAAGAAACGGCGGAAATAGTTGTTCCCGATGTGGCAGACGGGCTTGAAAGCCTTGTGATTACGGAAGAAAAGCCAAAGGCGGAAGAAAAAAAGGAAGAAAAGAAGCCTGAGGCGGAAGATAAAAAAGAAGAAGTAAAGACTGAAAAGAAGCCTGAAGCAGAAGAAAAGAAAGAAGAAGTAAAAAAAGAAGAGGTTAAGGTTGAGGAAAAAACCAAGGATGAAGAAAAGGCTGAAGAAAAGGCTGAAGAAAAGGCTGAGGAGCCTAAGGCGGAAGAAAAGGTTGAAGAGCCTAAGGCGGAAGAACCCAAGAAGGTTGAGCTTGACCCGAATAAACAGTATAGTGATACAGGACTTTAAGATAAAAAATGCTATTGCTTAATTAAGCAATAGCATTTTTTGTGATATAAAGCCTTTGGCTTTGTGATATAATCGGGCTTTGCCTGATTGTGATATACACTCCGTGTGTGATATGTGCCTTCGGCACGTGAGGGTTAGTT
>JAFYPR010000047.1 GCA_017547445.1 Clostridia bacterium | reverse complement strand
CATATCTGCTTTCCAGAACAAGTGTATTATATCACATTATGAAGAAAAAGACACCATTTTTTGATAAAATTTTGCATCTATAATCGATTTTGTGTAATCAGACGATATTTCAGTTGGGTTTAGTTTTGCATTCAAGCAAGACAAAGGAAAGGGGTCAATGTCATTAAGATAAGTAAATTCCCATTGGGGACAGTCCCCCTTTGGTATTGTCGGGCAACGACAAACCAAAGAACATCTGCGGATGTTTGTTGGGACAGTCCCCAATGGACGGATGCAAAAACGTTAACTTAATGACATTGGGAAAGGGGTAGATATTATGAAAACACAGAGAAATGAAGAATTTATAATTACGGACGGATACCTTCTTGTTATGGAGGCGAAAAGACAGAAAGAGGAAAAAAATAAATTTATATGGGATGTGGAGGATGAGTCCTACTACTTTGAAGAACGTTTTTGAAAAAAAGTATTGATAATCGGGAAAAAATAGTGTATAATAATGAAGTCGTACTAACCGGGGAGGTAGCGGTGCCCTGTATCCGCAATCCGCTGCAGCGGAGGCTAATTCCCCAATTGAGGTGCTTTTTTCGTATGGCTGGTAACTGTAAGTGGTGTTGACAATCGGGTCTTGCGCAACAATCGCCCGTGAACCTTGTCAGGCCGGGAACGGAGCAGCAATAAGCGGTAACGGTTGTGTGCCGCAAGGTTGCCCGATTCGAGCTAACTGCAGTGGTGCCGCATATGATTGGGTATCGATTTTGGGGTGTACGGCTTTTTAAATTTTAGAGAAAATTAAATGAATAGTGAATAGTTCAGGAGAAATTCCTCATGCGGAAATTTTTCGATAATTATTAATTATACATCATTAATTATTCATTTGAACGGAGTGAAACTATGGAATATCAGGCGTTGTACCGCAGATGGAGACCTTTGACCTTTGACGATATCGTAGGTCAGAAGCATGTTGCGCAGACAATTAAAAATGAAGTAGCCTCGCAGAATGTGGGACACGCTTTCCTGTTTTGCGGTACGAGAGGTACGGGTAAGACATCTACTGCGAGAATTTTGTCAAGAGCCATAAACTGTACAAATAACAAGGACGGAAACCCCTGTAATGAGTGCGAAAGCTGTAAGGGGATACTTTCGGGCAGCATTATGGACGTTGTGGAAATTGACGCGGCAAGTAACTCCGGTGTTGCAAATATCCGTTCACTTCGTGATGAAGCAAATTATGCGGCGGCAAGTGTAAGATATAAGGTATATATTATAGACGAGGTGCATGCACTGAGTAAGGATGCCTTCAATGCACTTTTAAAGCTTCTGGAGGAGCCTCCGGAGCATGTTAAGTTTGTTCTTGCAACAACTGAGGCAAACAAGGTTTTAGATACTATTGCTTCACGTTGTCAGAGATTTGATTTCAATAAAATAACAAAGAATGATATTTTTTCCCGCCTTGATGAAATATGTGAGGCGGAAATGATACAGATTGAGCCTGAGGCTATACGTATGGTGGCAGAGGCGGCAGACGGGTCGCTCCGTGATGCACTGAGTATACTGGAGCCTTGTATTTCCTCGGGTAAAATAGTTGAAACAGAGTATGTAAAAAGTCTTTTAGGCTTTGGCGAAAAAAAGAATGTGGCAGAGGTTTGCCTTGCGGTAAGCGAAAATAACGGCGAAAAGGTTCTTGATATTATAGAAGAGGTTTGTGCTTCGGGCAGAAATCTTAACCCCTTTGTTGAGTCCTTGATAAAGGGATTTCGTAATATTATGGTTTATGCCATAACAAGGAAAAAGCCTTTGAACGAAAACGACGAGGACTGGGAGAGACTGCTCCCTGCGGCGGATAATATGGGCGTAGACAAGGCGATTTTAGCAGTAAATGTCTTGTCGGAGGCATATTCGAAGGCGAAATATATGAGCTTTCCCAGATATCTTATAGAGGCGAGTCTTTTAAAGCTTTGTAATCTCAGGGAAGAGGGAAGTATGGAAGCCTTAGAGGCGAGAATCGGCGAGCTGGAAAAGAAAATTGCAAGGGGCATCAGCGTTGCACCTGAGAGTATTCCTGCCGTGAAGGAAGAAAAAAAGGAAGAGTCGATAAAGAAAGAGGCAGAAAAGCCCAGGGCTAAGACAAAAAAGATTGCTGACAGTGAGGCTGTGGCTAAAATAAAGGAAAAGTGGCCCGAGATTATGAGCGCTATTGCAATGGGCGGAAGCCTGAACCTTTACATGGCGTTGGAAAACAGCTCTCTGAGGAGCTTTGGTGAAAAGGTTGCAATTGTGTTCCCTGATGGTGTGGGTGCAGTGCTCCGTGATATGATTGAGGGCGGTCTTAGTGAAATCAAAGAGATTATTTTGTCGGAAACGGGGCTTGATGCAGAGCTGACCGTTAAGATGGAAAGCGATTTTGATGCAAATGAAAATAATGCAGGGGAAGTCGATCCCTTTGACGAGATTGCATCACTTCCCTGGGTTAATAATTAAAATATGATAAACAAATACAGAAAGGATGTATAAATTATGGCAAGAGGCGGTTTCCCCAGAGGGATGAATATGGGCGGAGGAAATATGCAGGGCATGATCCGTCAGGCACAGAAAATGCAGGAGGAAATGCTTAAGGCTCAGGAGGAGCTTGGAGAAAAGACAGTTGAAGCCAGCGTTGGCGGCGGTGTTGTAACAGTTGTTGCAAACGGCAAGAAGGAGCTTGTTTCAATAAATATCAAGCCCGAAGCAGTTGACCCCGATGATGTTGAAATGCTTCAGGACTTAATCGTTTCTGCAGTTAACGAAGCTATGAGAAAGGCTGACGAAATGGCAACAAGCTCTATGAGCCGTATTACAGGCGGTATGAGCATTCCCGGCTTGTTCTGATCGAAGATCAGAACAAGCCGGGATAATTAGGAATTAGGAATGAGCAATGAGCAATGAGAAATTAGCAATTAGCAATGAGCAATTGCGGTAGAATT
>JAFYPR010000046.1 GCA_017547445.1 Clostridia bacterium | reverse complement strand
GGCAGAGTGCTCAATCACTCTCATCAATGCCAGCGGTATGGACGTAGGTCTTCCCGACGGACAGATGGGTAACAGTGAAGTAGGACATACCAATATCGGTGCAGGAAGAATTGTTTATCAGGAACTTACAAGAATTACAAAGGCTATCAAAGATGGTGACTTTTTTACAAAAGATGCTTTTGTGAAAGCAATCGAAAACTGCAAAAAACACGATAGCGCACTTCACCTTTACGGCCTTTTGTCAGACGGTGGTGTACACAGCCACATTACACATCTTTATGCCGCTGTTGAGATGGCAAAGAAGAATGGTCTTGAGAAGGTATATGTTCATGGATTCATGGATGGACGTGACGTTTCTCCCACAAGCGGTATTGATTTTGTACGTGCTCTTTCCGAAAAGCTTGAAGAAATCGGTACAGGTAAAATCGGTGTTCTTTCCGGCAGATACTATGCAATGGACCGTGACAACCGTTGGGAAAGAGTAGAGAAGGCATATGCTGCACTCGTTTACGGCGAAGGGGAGAAGAATTCCGATGCAGTAGATGCTATGCAGAAGTCTTATGATAACGGAGTAACCGATGAATTTGTTGTTCCCACAATTATTACAGAAGGAGCAACAATCGGTGAAAATGACAGCGTTATCTACTTCAACTTCCGTCCTGACCGTGCCCGCGAAATTACCCGTACATTTGTTGATGGTGATTTTGACGGATTTGAAAGAAAGAACGGATTCTTCCCCGTATATTATGTTTGTATGACACAGTACGATGCACAGATGCCAAATGTAGATGTAGCATTCAAGCCTGAATCTCTCACAAACACCTTCGGTGAATATATTGCCGAAAAAGGTCTTACTCAGCTCAGAATTGCTGAAACAGAGAAGTATGCACACGTTACATTCTTCTTTAACGGTGGTGTGGAAGCGCCTTATACAAACGAGGATCGTGCACTTATTGCATCACCCAAGGTTGCAACATATGACCTTCAACCCGAAATGAGTGCTCCTGAGGTTACTGAGGAAGTATTAAAGAGAATTGACAGTGAAAAGTATGATGTTATCATTCTTAACTTTGCAAACTGTGATATGGTAGGACACACAGGTGTATTTGAGTGTGCGGTAAATGCTGTAGAAACAGTTGATGAATGTGTTGGCAAGGTTGTAGATGCGATAAAGGCAAAGGGTGGTATTGTTTGTATCACAGCTGACCACGGAAACGCTGATCAGATGGTTGATCCCGAAACAAAAGATGTATTTACGGCACATACTACAAATCCTGTGCCTTTTGTGGTAGTAGGTAAGGAATGCAGTCTTCGCGAAGGCGGCAGACTTGCCGACATAGCGCCCACTCTTTTAGATATTATGGGTCTTGAGAAGCCTTCCGAAATGACAGGTGAAAGCCTTATTAAATAAGAGAGAACCTAGGGTAACCCTCAAAGGATTATCTAAGCCACGCCTTAAACAGCGTAATTTCGGTGTATTTCGGCTTGTCATCTTTGCAAGGCAAAAACGCAGATAATCCTGACGGATTACCGAGTATTTTAACGTGGCAGAAGCAAAAATTAACCTTTAAAAATCGAGGATTGGATAGCTTCTGTTACCCTAAGGGCCGAAAAAAGTGCATATTTGTGCATTTTTATGCGCCCGGACTGGAGAATGTTTATGAAAAATTGCCCTATCGGAGTGTTTGACAGCGGATTGGGCGGACTTACGGCAGTGAGAGAAATTAAGAGAATTATGCCCGGTGAAGACATCATCTATTTTGGTGACACCGGGCGTGTTCCTTACGGAAACAGAAGCCGTGAAACCATTATCCGTTACACAAAAGAGGATATAGAATTTTTACTAAGGCACGATATTAAGCTTATCATAGCTGCTTGCGGAACGGCCAGCAGTGTTGCGCTCCCAAAGCTTTATGACAAGTATGATATTAAAATCATGGGAGTACTTGAAGGCGCTTGCAAAGAGGCTGTAAGTGTTACGAGAAACAAGCGTGTAGGTGTTATCGGTACCGCAGGAACCGTAAAAAGCGGAAAGTATGCGGAACTTATAAATAGTCTTGATCCAAATGTGCAGGTATTTTCAAATGCTTGCCCCATGTTTGTTCCTCTTGTGGAGAACGGTTACAGTGAAAGCAGGGCGGCAGAACTTATTGCAAATGATTACCTGTTGCCCCTTAAAAATGAAAAAGTGGATACACTTATCTTAGGATGCACACATTACCCCTTGCTTACAAAGGTAATTTCGGATATAATGGGAGATGAGGTAACGCTTTTAAGTCCCGGTGCCCTTGCGGCGCAAGAGGCTAAGGCATACCTTGAAAAGGAAAATCTTCTTTCCGACAAAAAACAGGGTGTAAGCGAGTTTTATGTTTCGGATTCTGTGGACGATTTTGCACAGTTGGGAAGCACTTTTCTGGGAGAAACCATAAATACCAGCGTGCATCTGACGGAGGTATTTGAACAATGAGAAAAGACGTTTACATATCAATAAAAGGAAGCCAGGATTATGGCGAAGATGGTAATGCTATGGAGATTACCACTGCCGGAAAGTTTTACGACAAGGACGGCAAGTACTATCTAAGCTATAATGAAGGGGAACTTTCGGGTATGGAAAAATGCTCGACAACCCTTAAAATCTGTCCTGATGGAACTGTCACAATGATGCGCCACGGACAGACTAACACGCATATGATTTTTGAAAAAGGGAAATGTCATATAGGTCATTACGAAACGCCTTACGGTGATTTTACAATCAGCGTTACGGCAAATGATATAAATGTTTCACTTGACGAAAACGGCGGTAATATTGATATTGATTATATAATGGATATTAACAGCGTAGCTCGCTCGCGTAATGGAATTTCCCTTACTGTTCGGGCGTAAAATATTAAAAATTATCAGGGAGAAATTCCCACTACTAATTACGAAAGGAAGATTTTTCATGGCAAATACACTTTCTATGAAGAAATCACAAATATATG
>JAFYPR010000045.1 GCA_017547445.1 Clostridia bacterium | reverse complement strand
TCCATGGGGTAAAAGTGCTCTTTACATAACCTTATCGGGGAAAATAGCATACACCGGTGACGGAAATTTACGTCATATGATAGCAGGTGTAAAGAAATTTGATGACCTTGCTCAGGTGATGAGCATCGGAAATAATTATTATGTATTACGAAGAAACGGCGAAGTGTGGAGCATAGACGGCGTTCGTAAGGGAAATGGCAGGTTCACATCGCTTACAGGCTATAAGGAGATGATGAAAAATGTATAACAGCTCTTCTTCGGACAAGGTTATAGGAAAAATTATTGAAGAATGTAAGATTGCCCTGATGGAGTGCAAGCCCATTATTCATATAAGGACAAACGAGCTTGAGATAATAAACCGTGTTATAAAGAGCAACGAGCTTGTTGTGCGCATATCAAGGGATGCATCAGAAGGTCAGGCGGACGTGGTGTATAAGCCTGTAACCGGGGAAAAGGCACTTTTCCTTATGAAGTCAAACAGACTTTCGCAGGATAATGACGATATAAACGTTCATTACGGAAAATCGGCAAGCTTTGACCCTGTTTCGGACGGCTTTCAAAGTGTATACATACTTGACGGAGCAGATGTAAAAAGCGAAGCTATAAAGGGTAAAATAGTGAGCTTTATCGAAAACGAGGTTGTAAATGATTTAAATACGGGCAGTATTGTTATCATCTACGGCGAAAACGTAACCTTCCCTGCGGAAATTTCATCAATTATGAATTACTGCAGAATTATCGACGAGCCCTATCCCGATGCGGAGGAAATAAAAGAATATTTACAGTCAAAGGGTCATTTTACAGGCAGTGGTGTAATCGATGCCCTTCTCGGCTTCCCCCTTATGGAGATGGAGCGGATTGTAAATTATCTTGATATGAAGAAAATCAGAAACGGCGAAAAATACGACAGCTGTCTGGTTGATGAAGAGAGCGCGATGAAGGCAATCTGTAAGCAGAAGGAACAGCTTCTTAAGAAAGATAATCTGCTTGAGCTGATACATGTTCCCAAAAAAGCTGACGCGCTTGACAGCTCTGTGGGCGGAATGAAGGTTTTTAAAAACTGGATACAGGAGCAGAAAAGGGGTATCTGTAACAGTGCGGCATTAAAGCGTTCTGTGGGTGTAGGCGCGCCTAAGGGCGTTCTTATGTGCGGCATTCCCGGTTGCGGTAAATCCCTTGCTGTTGAAAGCGTGGCATCGGTTTTAAATCTGCCCCTGCTGAAAATGGATATATCAAGATTTATGGGCTCAAAGCTGGGCGAATCGGAGCATAATATGCTTAAGGCAATAAAAATCGCAGAGGCTATGGCTCCCTGTGTGCTCTTTTTAGACGAGCTTGATAAAGCCTTCAGCGGTGCAAAGAGCAGTAATGACAACGACAGCGGTACCTTTAAAAGAATGTTCGGCACCTTTTTAGGCTGGATGCAAAGCTGTCGTAAGCCCTGCTTCATTTTCGCAACGGCAAACGATTTGTCGGGCTTTCCTGATGAATTTTTCCGAAGCGGACGCTTTGACGGTCTTTTCTCAATATTTATGCCCACAAGAGCGGAATGTATAGATATCTTTAAAATACAGATGTCAAATGCCGAAGGGGATACAGATGGCGAAGTAAAGCTTTTTGACGATAAATGCTACGATATTTTCGGCGAAATACTGGATAAGCTTGCCGAAAATAGCCGCTTTGTTTCGGGTGCGGATATAAATAAAATTGTAAGCATGGCTCTTCGCTCCCTCTGGAATGAGGACAGGGCTGTAAATCGGATACATTCGGACGTATGGAAGCGGAAAATATATGAGGTGCTTGAGAAAACCACCGTATACGGCGAAAGCAGATATAATCTTGACAGCATTGCCCTTTGCTATATAAGGCTTATTAACAAGAGCTTTAAAAACACCTGTGAGCATCCCCTCTTTACAAAGGAGGACTATATCGTAGAGGAAACAGTAAAGGAAAATGCGCACCCCTCCTTCAGTGTAACCATAAGAGGCTGTGACGATGGTAAGGCAGAGGGCTATGATGCCCTCTTAAGGCAGACAATCGGCAAGCGAATGAAGGTTTTAGGCGAGCTTTACGAACAGCACACCATGATGGAAAGGTTTTAAAACGTCTGAAAATACGAGGAGGCGATTAAAATGCTTATTCTTATAGCCATCGCTGCTGCAGTTATTATTATTGCATGTACACTTGCCGAGGCGTTCGGAAACGACGAAATCTTCACGGAGGGTCAGCGGAGTACAGCGCCATGTGTTGATACAGAATTTGTCCCTACGCCAAAGGATGTTGAATACATAAAGGAAACAAAAAGGGTGATAGTTGAAGCTTTAGGCGAGGACTATATTGAGGGCATTATGGAATTAAAAGCCCTTGAGGAGCGGATAGATAAGATAAAGCCCCTTTGTGAGGCTTTAGGCGAGCTCTACGAGCTTGAGGATGTGACCTTTGAGCTCTGCTATGATGAATATAATTACAAATCCTGCGGAAAATACTCCCCTAAGGAGAAAAAAATTCTGATTAATACATATTTTTTAGCCTTTGACAACAGTGAGATTATCACAGACTTTATTGACACCGTTTTGCACGAGTGCCGACATGCAGTGCAGATGAAAATGCTTTTAAACTACGATAAAAAGGACTACAGATGGTACTCGGGTGATAAGGCGGTTGAAGGCTTTGCGAAAAATATCCGACAAGGTATTATAACCCCGAAGGAAAATATCAAGGCGTACCGTGAACAGGCAACAGAGCGTGATGCATACGCCATGGCGGCGTTAATCCTTGCAGGTGATAAGGAGGGCGGAATATGAACAGATTAAAGCTTGTATTAAATTATTTCAAATTAAAAGAATATATGATAAATAAGCTTGGTTATTCACGGCATTCTGCAAAAATAACCATCGGGGATTTACGTAAAATGAAACCCGATATTATAAAACACTTTATTTTATGGTTTGAAAAGGGCGTGGATATACCCGCTGTATTATACGGTATAAATTTTTACCGCCTGATGGAGCACAGAGGCCTTAACCATATTTCCGCACTTATTGCAATAGATTACTATGCCAAAAACCCCCAAGAGGGCTACAGCATGCTTGCCCTGCTGCCTAAAGACTCTGATGATAATCGGAGCGATTTGCCCGAGGATATAAAGGCTATGGCGGATAAAATCCTGCAGGGTGAAAATACAGAGGATAAAGAGGATACCTCCGATATATGTTTTGAAAGAATTGAAGAATAAAAAACGGCGTGTTATATTATAATCAGGCAAGGCAATAAAATTCAAAACAGAAAGGAAAATGAATATGTTAACAAATGAATATCTCGAAAGAATTAAAAATGAAACTGCCGAGTATATGCAGGCATATTACAGAGGCGAAAAGACAGCAGAGCAGATTGCAAATGAAATCTACGAAAAGGAAGTAAGCGAGGTTGGCGCAGAGCTTATAACAAAAGAAATAAAAGATGATATTGAAATTTATCACAGAGCACTTGCGCAGGCCATGGAAGACAAGGAGGGCTTTATAAGAAAGGGTCTGGAAAAGGAAATCGAGGACAAGAGCGCTGCCGAAAAGTGTAAAATATACCACAGATATCTCACCTTTGCAGTTGCAACAGGCATGAAGGGTGAGAGCGAGCGCGAAGCCTTTATCAAGGCAAACGAGAGCTTCTCGGTTTCCGAAGAGGAAGCCGTAAAGCTGGCTCCGGTGCTTCATAACAAGGTTGTGGAAGCCTTAAATAGTCCTGATTTCCTCTCTGACAGTATGTCGAATGCGCTTAATGAATTTATGGCGAGATACCCCGACGCTAAGGTTGTACGCCCTGAGCTTGGCGAAAAGACAGCTGACGAAAAGCTTATCTACTCCATGTGGATATATGCAAAGCATTGCAACGGCGAGGTTGATGAGCTTGATGACCAAACGGCAATGCGCGAGATTGTAGAATCGGTTTGTGCCTCCTTCGACACCGCGGCTGTAGCCTTGCAGGTGGAAAACAACGAAATTGAGGAGGATGCTGCAAGAGAAATAATCGGTGCGATTTTAGCCGTTATCGGAATGATGATTTTTACCTATGCATGTGTAATAGGCATTTTAAGCATCATTAACCTTATTGCGGTGGGTCTTCCTGCAATTCTGAATATCATTTTTGCCGTATTGATGGCTTATGTGGTATTTGAAATAATTTTTGATGAGGATATTCTTGCTGCCGTTTTTGAGCATTTCTATAAGGCGGGCACAGCAATCTACGACGTTGAAAAATATACCGTAACAGAGCTTGTCAAGGGCGTAATTGCAGTATTCTCATGGGGAAAGAAGGCCTTTGAAAAGGTAAAGAGCACTATAATTAATTTCTTTAAGGGCGGCCCCGCAGGCGCAACTGCAGGCGGTATTCTTCCCGGTGTAATAAAGGTGCACGCTGAAGAGGCAGAGGCAGTGGAGGATGTTGTATATGATATCCCCGACGAAACAATTGATATTTAATAAGGTATAGCAATGAATGCATCGGAAAAACTGAAAAAATCAATAGGGAAAGAGCTTGCTTGTGTGAAAAAGGCAGAAGCAAGGCTGGCAAAAAAGGCAAGTCAGTCAGGTGCTTTCCCGATAGATAAAATACAATCAAAAATACCCCGTAAGGTCAGTACAATGCTTCAAAAGGCTTTTCATAAAGCCTTCTGCATGATTTTTGAACACGGGGTGGGTGTTATAGAAAAAAGCTATGATAAGGACAGCATCACTGCAGATTTTGATATCAGAAACTATGCCGTTGATAAAAAGGGAAGCCGTCGTGAGCTTAAAAGGCTCAGGCGACGGGCTGAAAAAACCGATTTTCTGAATATGTCAATTGCCACCGCAGAGGGTATGGGGCTTGGCGTGTTGGGGATAGGCTTCCCCGATGTTGTAATCCTTACGGGTATGATACTCAAGGGGATATATGAGCTGTCTCTCAGCTACGGCTATAAATACGATTTTGCAGAGGAGAGGTATTTTATACTCTCACTGATAAAAACCGCCCTTTCAAAGGGTGAGGATTGGAAAAACTTCAATACAGAGGTGGACGAAATGATAACCTCGCCCTTTGCCGTCAGCGATGATGTGTTGAAAAGCCGTATCGAAGAGGCATCCGGGGCGTTTGCGACGGATATGCTCATTCTGAAGTTTGTACAGGGGATTCCTCTCATAGGCGTTGTCGGAGGGGCGTTCAACGGTGTGTACTATAACAAAATTATGGCATATGCAAGACTTAAATATCATAAGCGGTATTTGCTTGATAAGCAGAAGGAGGGAGCAGAGCGATGACGTTAAAGGAATTTCTGACAACCTGCGGGGTGATTGCTGATTTGCCCCATGCCCTCCCGGGCCTTCTTGCCCGAAGGGATACGGCAGATATGGCTTCGTGTCTTACCTTGTGGCATGGCTATATCGGCAGATTCGGTGAGGGTGTAACATTTTCTGCTCCGCAAAAAATGTTTGATTATTATATCAGCCAAAGAAGCAGACGTAAGGATAAGCTTAAAAGCATAATGGGTATGTGGTGGTCGGAGGAAAGCCCTTCGGGAAAAACAAACGGTGAGGCATTGAATGAAGCCGTAAAGCATTTTTTTAAGAAGCGGGGCTGTGATAAAGCAGAGCCTTTTAACAGAGAAAGCTTCACTGCACTTTTTGAAGATATGGCTATTGATGAGCCCGCGGTGGATTTTTACGATTTTTTCAACACTGATACAAAAACTTACATAAGATACATAGGCTTGCCGAGAACAAAAAATCTGCCATTTGCGGGTAGCCGAAGAAGAATATGCAATAGGTTTGCAAAGAGCTTTTTCCCTGTTGCAAGCCATATTGAAAAAATTTATGCGGATTATTACAGCACTCATACCTTTGATGATAAAGCTTGGGATGAGTATATAACGGATATTGTTGCAGATAAAATCAGTAAGAGGTGGGGAGCGTAATGGCAAGAGGCAGGGCAAAAAGAGAAAAGGAAGAACAAAAGCTTGAAAGAAAGCTGATTTACGAGCTTATGCAAAAAGCGGCGAAGGAGCTTTGGGATGATCAGGATATTTTAAATATGGTATACTGCCATGGCGGTTATTTTCTGAAATTTATTGCCGAGGGAGCACCTCGGGGGAAATATTCTCTTTACGGATGCGATAACGAAAGCAGACATAGCTCAAAGCAGTTTCTTTTAACGGGAACAGCTGATGAAATCGCCGTATATCTGAACGACGAAGCTAATATTGACGAGGTTTTTAACGCGGTAAAAAAATAAGGCACAAAAAAAGAGGGATGCCCATATTGAACGGGTTTCCCTCTTTTATGTGTATTAATTTTAGCTTCGTTGCATTTCGGGAAGAGTATATTTACTAAGATAGCTCTTATATCTTTCCTTGAACATGGGGTCTTCTGCCTTGAAGGCTCTTATACCTTCGTGAAGGTTCATGTTGTTGTGGCTTGTTTCGATAATACAGCCCGCAATGTTGGAGCAATGGTCTGAAACACGCTCTAAGTTTGTGAGAAGGTCGGATAATACAAAGCCTGTTTCGATACTGCATCTGCCGTTCTGCAAACGGTAAATATGACGAAGATGCATTTCATCCTTAAGCTTATCAATTGCCTGCTCCAAGGGCTCAACCTGTGCGGCTGCAGTGAGGTCATTTTCTGTAAACGCCTTGAGAGTAAGAGAGAGGATTTCGTTTACAGCATCGCCTAAGACCTTGATTTCGCCCTGAGCGGATACAGAAAACTTAATATCCTTGTTCCTGATTTCTTCGGCTGACTTTACAATGTTGATGCTGTGGTCGGAAATTCGCTCCAAATCGCCGATAACCTTCAAAAGACGTGCGATACGTGTATTATCAGATGCATCAAGATTATGGCTTGAAAGCTTAACCAAAAAGTTGCCGATAACGTCTTCAAAGTGGTCTACCCTGTTTTCTTCTTCCATAAGGAGGTTTGCTTTGGAATCGGAATAATTTCCGATTAATTCAATACTTTCCTTTAAGGAGTCAACTGCGCACTGAGCCATTTTTTCTGTGTAATGGTAACACTGCTCAAGAGCGATTGCAGGGGTTGCAAGAAGTCTTTCGTCAAGCTCTGTTTCTGTTTCCTTAACCTTTGCATCGGGAACAACCTTACATGCAAGCTTTTCAAGAAGAGATGCACAGGGGAAAAGCATAAGTGTACAAATCACATTGAAGCATGTATGTGCAACGGAAATTGATACGTAGTCAGCACTTTGGGAAAGAAGGGGAATAGTGAAAAGCGCGCGGACTACGTAAAGAGCGGCAAGAAGAACAGAGGTGCCGATAAGATTGAAGGAAAGGTGAACGACGGCAACTCTCTTTGCATTACGGTTTGCACCGAAGGAAGAAAGAACTGCCGTAATACATGTGCCGATGTTCTGACCCATGATTATGGGGAGGGCGGCACCGATTGAAACTGCACCTGTGGAGCTTAATGCCTGAAGGATACCCACTGACGCAGAGGATGACTGGATGATGGCTGTAAGAATCGCGCCTGCTATTACACCTAAGATTGGCTCTGAGAACATTGTGAGAATACTTGTGAAGGCTTCGTTGTCACGAAGGGCGCTTACAGCATCGCTCATTGCATCCATGCCGAACATAAGTGTTGCAAAGCCTAAGAGGATAACGCCTGTATCCTTGTTTTTGCTACCCTTTAAGAACATATACATGATGATGCCTAAAAGAGCAAGGACGGGAGTAAAGGTGGAGGGCTTGAAAAGCTCCAGAACTGCAGAAGCCCCTTCTCCAATGCCGTTAAGGCTTAAAATCCACGCTGTAATTGTTGTACCTATATTGGCGCCCATGATAACGCCTATGGACTGTTTAAGTGTCATAACGCCTGAGTTAACAAAGCCTACCACCATAACTGTTGTTGCGGAGGAGGACTGGATAATTGCGGTAACACCCATACCTGTTAAAAATCCCATGAGCTGGTTGTCGGTAAGACGGCCGATGAGGACATTCAGTTTTTCGCCTGCCCGCCTTTCCAAACCGTCGCCCATGAGGCTCATACCGAAGAGGAATAAACATAGCCCTCCAATGAGACCAAGCACGTCAAAGCCTAATAAATTCTCCATAAAATTAAATTCCTTTCGTGACATATTTTATTTTAATTTTTACCGATTTATTACATAGCGAAACCAGAAGTTATGTAAAATAAACCAAACTTTAGGTTCATATTATCATAAAACAGGTTAAGATGCGGTAAAGAGTGATTAGAACATAATTTAACCAATAATAACTTAACAGAGGCAATGTTAATTCTGAAAGTAACGGTATGTTAATTCTATGTAAAAAATTCCTGAAACACAATGTGTTTCAGGAATTTTTGTGATTTTAAGTTACTTTATTTCACTAAAAGTAATTGTCACTTTTGTACCTATATTTTCTGTACTTTCAAGAGAAACTTCAGCATCGTGATATATGGCTCCGTGTTTTACAATGGCAAGGCCAAGACCTGTACCGCCAACAAGCTTTGAATGGCTTTTATCAACTCTGTAAAAACGTTCAAACACCCTGCTTTGTTCAAGGGCAGGAATACCAATACCCGTATCTTTTACAGTAATACTTGTCTTGTTATTTGCCTGATTGATAATAACATCGACGCATCCATTATCTTTGTTATACTTGATAGCATTATCACAAAGGTTGTATATCATTTCATCAAGGATTTTTCTTACACCGTAAACCCTTGCGGTATCACCAAGTATACTAAAACTGATGTTTCTTTTCTCGGCAATAGGAGAAAGCCTTTTTTTTATGTCTTTTGAAAGCTCGAAAATATCAACAATCTCTTTGTCAAAAGGAACCACACCTTCATCAAGTTCAGAAATTTTCATAATATCTGATACCAAAGTGATAAGTCTTTGGGCTTCATCGTAAATAGATGTTGAAAAATCTATTACTGTTTCCTCCGGTGTGTCGCCTGATTTTAACATTTCAGCAAAGCCGGAGATAGATGTAAGCGGAGTTTTTAATTCGTGAGATACATTTGATGTGAATTCACGACGAAGTTGTTCACGCTTCACACTTTCGGTAACATCAATAATCACCATTACTGCGCCGATTATTTTTTCTCCCTCAAATACAGGTGTTGCAATCAGGTTATATGTGTTTTCGTCGTGGGTGATATCATTTTCGCTA
>JAFYPR010000044.1 GCA_017547445.1 Clostridia bacterium | reverse complement strand
GCCCGATGGTCAAGCGGTTAAGACACCGCCCTTTCACGGCGGTATCGGGGGTTCGATTCCCCCTCGGGTCACCAAAAATCCTCGTACGAAAGTGCGAGGATTTTTACTTATTCCCAATTACCTTTTCGCTATTCCCTGAAAAAGGATTGCACGAGGATTTTTGGAAGGGAATAAGTAGAAGTGAATAGGGAAGAGGTATTAAAAGACCTTAACTTTCAAAAAATTCTTTAAAAAACTATTGACAAATTAAAAACTCCCTGTTATAATAAACGAGTCCTAAATAAATGGCCCGATGGTCAAGCGGTTAAGACACCGCCCTTTCACAGCGGTATCGGGGGTTCGATTCCCCCTCGGGTCACCAAAAAATCCGTACACGAAAGTGTGCGGATTTTTTACTTATTACTTCTACACTCTTCACTATTCCCTGAAAATATTTGAGTACGGATTTTTTGGAAAGTAATAGATAAAAGTGAATAAGGAAGAAGTTAAGGTGGCTTTGCTTATGCAAAGCAAAATTTTAAATATCTTTATGGTTCTGTTTTCCCATTCCTTATTCCTTAAAAAACAAACCCCCGAGAATTTTTCTCGGGGGTTTGGGTTATTCGATAATAACAATTGGCTTAAGACTGAATATATCTGTATATTCATCATCGCCTGCGCCGGGGTTAAAGTCTTTTGGTACGCAGTAAAATACGCACTGAGTGATTTTTGAAGTTTCCGTGTTTACTCTTGCATATACATAATGACTGAATTCTGCCGTAGATTTGAATACTGTGGCGGTCTTGGGAGCTGAAGCAGAGCTTGCGGTATATGTGATAATGGGAGTATCGCCCTCCATTGCAATACCTACTCTGTAACACTGCACATCGCCTGATTCAAAGCTATAGGAGTTATCGTCGTTAATGAACTTAAGCTTAATGCTTGATTTGGAAAACAACATATTAAGCATATTCACATAGCCTGTTGAGCCGTCAGAGGGGTTATGCGTGCCGTAGTCTGCCTTGAAAACCTCCTCGTCAACGGGGATGCCGATGCTTGCCAGAAGCTCGATAGCTGCACAGTCGCCTTTTTTGTTGGTGCCTATAAGCACCACGCTTCCGGGAACAACATCCTCAACGGAATCGGAAAGACCAAGGATGGTTACGGTATCTGTTAACGGATATGTTGTTTCGACACCTGCCTTAAAGCCTGTGATTGCATCTTCGCTGATGGCGGATACAATCATTACATCGTCATCCTGGTTGAAGGTATAGTCTGCAAAGTCATATTCAGGCACGGCGGTTGTACTGCCGTCCATATATGCTACACCATCTACAACGTTATATGTAGCAGAAATAGGGGCAAGTGAATCCTTGTCCCATAAATACAACGTGTATTCTGAAGCTTTGCCAACAGGTAATTCAATAATGCCGTCATCGCCTATATCAGCAAAAAAGGCATCACTTAATAAGCCCTCATTACGCTCAGCTACATACAAACGACCGTTTTCTGCTGTGACAGAAGCATAGAGGGTGTTGTCCACTATGCTTAAACAGTCAATCTGCGCAGCGCCTGCGCAGATTGACGCAGAAAACATTGAAGCTGCAACTGCCAATGAGGCTACAATAAGCTTCTTGAATTTTAACATACTCAATTAGTCAGCAATAAGTTCGAAGCCTTCGCTTTCATCATCGAAACCGTCATCGCCAGCGGGGTCTCCACCAACGTTATCGAAATCGCTGTCAGCGAGAACATCTTCAAGAGTAAACAATTCGGATAATTCGGGAGTCATATACTTTTTCATTTTTCGTTCACACCTTTCTGTAATGATACATGGTTAGTTTAACATAAGTTTTGGGAAATTGCAATAGTAAATTTAAAAAAAATTGTGTTTTTTTTCTAAAATAGGGGACTGCATGGTGCAATCCCCTATATATAGTGTTAATTTGACTTGGGGAGAGTAAAGTCGAAGGTTATTGTGCCGTCCGAAGTGATATTTGTGTTGGAAATACACTCCTTAACCACCTTATTATTGTTGTTGATACGGATAAATTCGGTCCAATAAGCTGCAATCTGTACCTTGTTATTGAAGTTCTCTGCTACGGGAGTTACGGTTATCGAGTATACACCGTCTGATTTTTCTTGGCTTGCAACATCAAAGAATACATCGCCTGAGTATGCGCCTGTGCCCTCTGTACGTGCACTGAAGCCGCCGTCTGCTTTCATTGTAAGTCGGATGCCTACCATGTTTACATAGGCGTTGAGGACCTCGTAGAGGCTATGGTCAGAGGTGTCATAGCCTTCATCGTTGCCGTCTGTAAGGTCGGAGTCATTCTTAAGCAGGCCTACGGCTACCTGATAGATGCTTCTTGTAATACTGTCCTCTGATAAAATCACCTGTGTACTGTTGTCATGGTACTTTACCTTAACAAAGGGAGTTGCGGTGAATTTACGGTTGTAGTTTGAGGGGGCAAGGTCTGTGATTGCCGTTGTAAATACTGTGCGGCTGTCACCGTCCTGCCAATTGGTTGCCTCGATATCAACAAATTTATCAGAGTCTTCTGTTGTTATTCTTACACCGTAGGCGGTAACCTCGTCGTCAACATCGCTTCTGTCAACATGGGAGATAAAGCGCAGACCGTTGCCTGAGGAAATCTTGCCTTCTTCATCAAGACCGCCACCGTAGCGCACCTGTGCACCTGTTACCATTGACACGTTGAAGTAAACTGTTGTGATAACATCACCGTTTTGCACCTTCGTTTCGCCTGCAGGGGTAAAGTATGTTTCGCCGCCTCGTGTTATGCGATAGCCTATAACACCCTCGGGGAGGGCGCCGTTAACGCCCAGATTAAGTGTGCCTTCTGTGATAATCTCTTCGCCGTCAAGTGTAACGTGGGTGTATTCAAAATCTGTTACTTCAACAATTCTGAAATTGTCAAAATACCAGAAGGGACCGTTGCCGGAGTTGCTGCTGTCACCTAACCAGCGGAAATGGAAGAGTACGTAATCTGTGTCCTCCGTGGCAGTGAAGGTTCTTTCAACTGTTGTCCATTCGGTGCCGACGTAGGAAGGATATGTGTAGTTTTCCGCTTCGGATGCACCAAGGGAGTCTACAAGGCTTGTTCTGATGTATCCGCCGTCTGAACCTGTCTTGTGCTTTGCCTCATAGGAAATAAGATATGTTTTGCCTGCTTCAACAGGAACGTAGCGTTTAATGGAGCAAAGACCGCTTGAGCTGTCATTCCATCTTGTGCCCAATGCCCAGCTGCCGTCAGGGATAGAGGTTGTGAGGTTTGTTTTTGTATTGTTTGTTACAATATAAGTATCTGTTACTGCATAACAGTGGTTTGTGGAGTAGGGTGAGCCGAATTCAGCCCCTGTTTTTGCACTCATCCAGCCTGACAGACTGAAATTGCCGTTTGCATCTTCGAAGGAACCGTTTGAAATAAGATTCACGGAAGAGGTTGACATTGTTTTGAGATATACGGCGGTGAGAGTGCTGTCCTTTCCTACACGCGCGGTAAGATTGGATTTTGCGGTGTCAAGAGTATAGAGATTGCCATCTGCTTCAATTGAGGAGGGAGCAGAGTATGTGTATGTATTAAGAACGGGGCTTACGGATACTGTAACAGAATCTGTAAGGGTGTTTCCTAAGATATCTTTAAATGAAACTGTAATATCCTTTGCACTTTCGTAATAAACCTCGATTACGTTATCGCTCTTTTTAACAACTGTACTCAAGCGGGAATTGTCCCCGTCAAGGTAATAGGTTCTGCCGTTTTCGGTGATTGTATTTTCTGCATCAAAGAGGTAAACCTCACCGAGGTTGCCCGATTCGGAGTCTGTAGAATAAAGCACACCGTCAAGATATTGCTTTATAACAACCGAGGGGAAGCCTTCGGATTGTGTCTGATAGCTGTAGGTTACTTCGAGATAGGGGCGGTTTGCAGATGCGGCATTAAGCGAATTGAACTTTACACTGCCCGCTTCTGCAAGAATTGCCCATGTGAACTTATAATTCTTGTTTGCGGCAATATATTCGGGAAGGTTACTTGTAAGACTTACCCAGCTGCCGACCTTTGCGCCTGATACACTTCCGCTCCAGCGGTAGGAATAGCCTGTAAAGCCGCCTGATGTATTTGTATGCGTGGGCATCTTTGAGCTGTCGAGGACGAAGGTGAGGCTGTCACGTGTCCATGTGCCGTAGTCAAGATAATAGAAATGAAGGTTTGAAGGACTGTTTGCCACTTCTGTGGGAAGCAGTCTGAGTACCGCAGAGGTGATTGTTTTATCCTTGAAATCGGAAAGGTCAAATGCCATATATGCATTTCTGTTCTGCCAGCTTCTTGCTGCCTGAATGATTGTTGTCTGTGTTTTGCCTTCGTTGCCTGAGGAGGATGCCGCGAAGCCGTCCTTATCGGGGTATACCTTTACTGTAGCGGTTACTGTTTCGCCTGCGGCAGAGGCTGCGGCATAGATGTAGCTGCCGTCTTTGGTAAATTCAACCTCTTCTCCGTTTAAGATAACGGTGGCTGCATCGGGTGCATAAATTTTGATTGCGGTGCTCATGTTTTTATCTGCAACAAGCTTTTCACCGCTTAAAGTAACCGTTCCGTTATCGATTTTTACACCTAAGGAGGTGATGGTGGAGGGGGATTCTACCTTGCCTTCAATCTTCTTACCGTCGGCAATCATGTATTCGTAATCGGAAACATAAGCCATCCTGGCATCGGTCTTGTAGCTTCCGAAGGTGCCGTCGGAGGAGGATGTGTTTTCTACATAATAATAGGAAGCTTCTCCGTTAATTGTAATTTCCATTGCCGCCTTGCTTGTATCGCTTTCGGCAAGGTCACGGGCAGTAACGGAGGTGTTTACATTTGCCTTATCGGGGTAAAGAACAGTATCAAACTTAACTGTTGTACCATTCTTTTCAAAGGATGCATAGTTGCTCTTTGCAACTAAGCCGTAGTCGGCACTGTGATAGCCGTCCTTGATTGAGGCGGATGTTGCGCTTGCCGCCGCAAGCGTAATGTCGGGAGCATTATAGAAAGCGGTTTTTGCCACGTTGCCTTCAACCGTTGCATTAGAGGAGGGCATAAAGTGCCAGTTCTGGCGGTATGTACGATTTGTAGAGCCTTGGACATAGTCTGTTACGATACCAAAGCCGCTCTTCGAGAAGAACACGTTTCTTGTGTGGCTTACATTAGAATAGCCCTTCTGTGTGCTTGCTGCAAAGTCGAAAGCATCATTTGTGTTCTTATAGGTAAGGGCATTGGCACTTGCCGCTGCAGTATGTGCGCCTAAAGTAAGACCGTCAGCTTCGATTGTGTTATGAGATTGAGCAGTACGGAGTGTACTGTAAATTGAGTTTGTGGAGGAATAGCTGTATCTGCCTGAGTCAACCAGAAGAGGTGAGCCGTAGGCATACATAAGAACCTGGTTACTGTCGGGGTGATAGTGGCCGTCCGAGGGGTTGTTTGTAAAGTTTATATAAACTGCCTCGTCGCAATCCCAGCTGTTGCGCATATATGCACTGTTTACCATATCGTAGTATCGTGTGAGATATTCAGCGCCCTTATCCTCGCCTGAAACGTAGGAATTGATAACCGCGTCGGATTTATTGAAAACGTCATTTAACATTTCAAAATAATGCATCTGGTCACGATAGTTGGAGTCGCCTATGTTGGAGTCGTAGCCGTCGGGATAGTAGCTTTCAAGGGCATTTCTTGTGGCATACTTAACCTTTTCGATGAAAGTGGCACTCATGGAGTTGCCGCTCATATCTGCTGCTTTTATACAGTCGCCGAAGAGCTTTACACACCATGCGGCATAGGAGGGACCTGCTTCCGTGAAGGAATAGTCGTCATTATATAAAAGGTCAAAGGTATATTCAACGTTATATTCAACCTTTTCTCTCCAGGAGTCATGGGTTGTAAATTCGGGAAGAAATTCCACAGCCTTGAAAAAGCCTGCATTTGCAACAATTCGCCAGTTGCTCCACCAGTAGGAGCCGTTTGAAATATCAAGCCCTGCAAGGTAGTTACAGTCACCCCACATAAAGGAGAGAATATTGCAGAACTCATCGAGTCTTGTGTCAAATACATCTGTTTCTAAAAATGCATCCACAATATCAACCCAGCGGTTCAGTCTTTCACCCGTTTCAAGTGTTCTTGTGTAGCCGTAAGAGCGCTGGGATGCAAAGGCATCCATCAGGGAAACAAGCTTGGGACCGAAATCCTCACCGGGGTATGTATCAGAGTAAGGGTGTGTGCGGTTATATTCGGCGGGATTTTCAAGATAAGAGAGGTATTCGTAAGCCATGGGTTTGCCAAACCAGAAGCGGCTTGTTACGTTGTGATATTCACTGTCTGCGTTGGGTGCAGATGCCGCCCAGGTGGGGTCTTCGGCATTCTGATAGGAATAAATGCTGCCTCTTGTACCTGCCCATGTAAGGCTGTCTTCGTCCCACATGGTATCGCCCACATTGATAACAAGAACATCCTTATCGCCTGTTGTACAGTCGGAGGCGTATGCCGCACTTAAGGTAAGCTCTGCGGAAATTATGTTGGAGTTTGCCACAGAAGAAAGAGGAAAGTTAATATATGTACGGCGTGTATTTGTGCCTGTGGAGTCGCTTCCCGTACCGTCTTCCTTAATATAAAGGGGGGTAGCTGAGCCGTAGGCTGTGCTTGTATTCTGTGACGAAATGTAGGTATCGTTGTCTGTTGTAATTGATGCAACAGATACTACTCCGTTCTTTTCGTATTTTACGTTAAGGCGGGGAGCATTGCCCGATTCCTTGCTTTCCACAAGGACGGGATACCGCTGCTTATCGCCTGCAAAAAGCATAAAGGAAGCTGCGCCGTTATTAAGCTCTGCGGAAATACGCTCAGTTACATCAACGGAGTAGCTTTCATAGGAAGAGCTTGTAACAGTAAATTCTGCCTGCCACATGTCAAATTCGTAAGGACCTGTAAGGATGTTGCGCATGGGAAGAACTGCCATTCCGTAAAATTCGTCGGAAGCAGTTATGCCGTAGCCTTCGATAACGCCTTCTGCCTTGCGGTCTTTAAAATACTGAAGCAAAGCCGCCTTGGCACCCTGGTAATCGCCGGCGTCCACGCATTCCTTCACGGGGGAAAGAAGGGGGTTTGCGCCGTAGTTGAATTTTGCAAAAAATGCAGCATCGCTCATGCTTGCCGCACTTGTTACAGTGGGAAATGCTGCGAAAAGCGACATGAGCATAACGATTGACATTATTGCCGATAACAGTTTTTTCATAATATTTCCTCCAAAACATAAGTATAGATAACACTATTTTATCATGAAAAAACATTTAAAGCAAGAAAAAAACACGCCTCAGAGGCAATGTCATTAAATTAAGAAAAGCCATTTGGGACAGTCCCCCTTTGGTTCGTCGGGAGACGACAAACCAAAGAAACCTTGCGAGGTTTTGTTGGGACAGTCCCGAAATGGCTAAAATACAAAAATGCTAACTTAATGACATTGGCCTCAGAGGGCGTGTTTTGAATAGAAGATTTTTTCGTTTAAATATGACAGCAAGGGTGTGGTGATGGCAAAGGTCAGCTTATAGGAAATAAGCTTTTGCCCGCCTTTTGTTGTTGCGCCGTATTTACCATCGCCCTTCAAGGGGCAATTAAGGTGTGCCATTACGGCTCTTATCTGATGGCTTTTACCTGTTTTTAAATCAATTTCAACCCTTGCGCCTGTACTTGTTTTTTCAATTATCCTATAGGCGGTAACTGTTTTTTCGCCGTCCTTTGTTACATACATTTTGTTTTTGCTTTTATCCTTTGTTAAATAAAGAATTACCTCGTCTTCTTTTTTTGGAGGGATACCTTCAGTTTCACAAAGATAAAATTTGCCTATCTGACGGTTTCTGATTGCTTCGTTCATATCCCTTAATGCCATAGCGTTTTTTGCTCCGATTACAAGGCCTTCTGTGTTGGTGTCAATACGGTTGCAAAGGGCGGGGGAAAAGCTCTGCTCTTCTTGGGGAATGAATTCCTTCTTATTATATAAATAGCTTTTTAACATATCGCAAAGGGGTGTTTTGCCGTCCTGTCCTGCCTGACAGGGGACGCCCTTCTCCTTATCTATGATAATGATGTTTTCATCTTCATAGATAACCGATATGTTATCATTAACAGGGGTGAAGGTTTTTTCGCTGAAGCAGTCATCGGGAAGATAGATTGTAAGAGTGTCTCCTTCTTGCAAAAAGACGTTTTCCTTTATCCATTTGCCGTTTACCTTGATATCCTTTTTGCGGAATGCTTTGTACATCAGCGTTTTAGGAAGAGATGGAAATGCCTTTTGTATGAATTTATCGGCTCGCTGATCAGCGTCATTTTCTTTTATGATAATTTTTTTCATAGCTTCCTCGCGGGATTATTTTGAATAGGGGATAAGCTCCAAAAGACTTGTCCAGGGGCCTGTGCTTGTGCCGTGACCTACAAGCTTGATATAACGGACGGTTTCCTTTATGGGTGTGTAATTGAATTCTACACCCTGCTTTGCTTCGCCGTTGAAGTAGCCTATGTAGTTGATACCATCCTTTGATGCATGAATTTCGTATTTTGTGCTTCTTTCAGCATACTTCCAGAAGGATACACCTACAAGCTCAACATGCTGCTCTTTACCTAAGTCGAACACGATTTCACAATCATCCGTTGCCGCCCAGCGTGTGGAAAGGTCGTTGTCAAATGCGTTTTCGGCAGGGTTCTCAATTTCGGGAGTCTTATTTGCAACGGCAGAGACTATTTCAATCTTGTTTTCGCTCTCTAATTCGGGAGTAACAACCTTATATTCCCAGCCTTCCTGCTCGGGACGGGAGGGAAGTGTACCTGTTGTAAGAATATTATCAAGCATATCAAGAAGGGGCAGCTGACAGTTAAGGAATATATCGTCCTTACCGCCGATTATGATAATTTTCTTATCGCCGTTCCAGTAAAGCTTTCTGCCAAGTGCTTCTGCCGCAACCCTTAAGGGGAGATATGTTCTGCCGTTAACGAGAGCGGGAGCAGAGGCAGCCATGAAACGGGTGGAGTCCACATAGTAACAGGGACTGTTTATCGCAAACTGTAAAACGGTATCGTTCTTGACTATTGTTGCCGCTTTAAGATCATCATTCCATACAACCTTTGCGCCTAAAGCTTCGCCCAATGCACGCAGTGGCACCATTGTGTTGCCCTCATTGTTTACAAAGGGTGCGGCGTCAAGCTTATTTACCTTCATGCCGTTATATACATAATCCGAGCCTACCTTAAAGGAGACTGTGCCCATTGTTTTTCTTGTTAAGTAAGGGTACATATCACCTCTTACTCCGCCGTAATAACGTGCTGCTTCGCAAAGGGCATAAAGTGTTGCGCCTACGCCGAAGTTGAAGTTGCTTTCTGTTGTTGTGGCATTTGTTGCCGCAGAGCCTATGTGCTGAGTGTAGCCTACAAAGCCGTCGGGGTGAATTGCAACCTCTGTCAGATACTTGATACCGCCCTCTGCATAGGGAAGATATGTTGCCTTGTCTAAAAGACCTGCATTTATGCCGTAGTAAAGTGAATATGTGATAAAGCCTGTACCGCTTGTTTCGTAGCCGTAGGGGTTAATATCGCTCTTGGGGAAGTCTGCAAGCATACTCTGTGTCCAGAAAACTCTGCCCTCACTGTCCACTCTTGCGCAGTCAATACAAGCCTTTGCCATTTCAAGGTAGGTTTTCTTAATGTCTTCATAATAGGGGCTGTCCTTGGGCATATCTTCAAAAACTCTGGCATATGCCGCCATTACCCAGCCTACGCCTCGTGCCCAGATGTTTTTCTGATTGTTGACCTTGCTTTTGATATAGCCCGGGTCACGGAAGAAAAGGTTGGCGGGAGCACCCTCGTAATTGATGCCGTCTTCACCGTCATACATTCTCTTCTTGCTCCACATAAATGAATTATACATGAAGTCAAGGTACTTTTCGTCACCTGTTAAGGTGTAGAGCTTGGAATATACGGGCATTGCCATATGGATGGCATCGCACCATGTCCAGTAATCTGTTTTCCCCGTAGCAAGCTGTGCATCGGTGACTTCCATTGTACGTGCTATTTTCTTTTCATCCTTTTGCCCCGAGAGGTTATAAAGGTCAATATAGACCTGGAAGCAGGTCTGGTTGTCGGCATGAAAAACGTTGTTGTTACCCTTCCAGGATGACTTATCGTTTGAACCATGTCCCTGCCAGGAGTTGTGCTCTGCCCATGTGGTGGCATAGTCGCGGTATTTTTCAATACCCGTAAGATAATAGGCATCCATACAACCTATATAATAGGTTGCAGTGTCCCACTCGTAACCGGGGGTCCATGTGTGGGTAGCTATCCAGTAGTCGTTTACCTTTTTTACGTAGCCTTCAAGCTCTTCGTATGTGTATGTGCCTTCGGCAGCTGCGCTAAAGGGGATTAAAGAGAAGAGCATTGTGAGGATAAGAAGTGCTGATAAAACTTTTTTCATTTTGTTTGTCCTCCTTTTATTATATAAAATTAATATCGTCTAACATTCTTGAAAAGGATTCGAGGAATTTTTTTGTTTGGGGGTTTGTTAAAAGTATTTCCCCTGCCCTTTTAACTGCCTTTACAAAATCCGGCTCAAAATCCTCCACATATAATGCGGACAATGGGCACATGCCGACAGCTCTGGGGTCAACTATAACCTCTAATTCGCCGTCACGTGCTATGTAGGGGGTTAAGGGGAAAATTCTGCAGGATAGGGGGCGCAGATTTCTGTCGCACACTCCGTCACAGGAAAAAAGCGGAGCAAAGCTACCCTTGTCATATTCAAAATCCGTTTCGCTTATTGCCGCCCATGAGGGAAGAGGTTCATACATTACATCCTCAAAGGGGAAAAGATACATTCCGTCCCCGTCCTTGTCACCCTCACAGCACGCCTTATTACAGGCTCTGCCGCAGTCGCCCTTTAAGGGGGTGAGGTTACCCAAGGCAGAGTATACTTTATTGTAGAAGTCTTTCATATTATCTCCTTTTCACATTTGCCGAAGGCAAACATATCACACAAGTGCTCGCACTTCTATAATTCATACGGTGTTGTCTGATATACAAAGTAGTTGAGCCAGTTGGAAAATAACAGGTCGTTATGACTTCTCCAGGTTACAACAGGCGTGTTTTCGGGGTTGTCAGCAGGGTAATAGTTTTTGGGAAGCGGCACATTGTCAAGCCCCTTTGCCATATCACGCTTATATTCTTTATCAAGAGTGTCAAACTCGTATTCGCTGTGGCCCGTTACAAAAACCCGTGAATCATCCGCGCTCTTTATAAGGTATACGCCTGCTTCGTCGCTTACGGAAAGAATGTTTAAATCGGGGTGTTTTTCAATATCTGACTGCAAAACGGTTGTGTGGCGTGAGTGAGGAGCTTTGAAAACCTGGTCAAAGCCACGCATGAGACGGGATGAGGGGTAAAGGTTTTTATGCTCGAAAATGCCGAAAACCTTCTCGGGAAGGATAACCTTATTAATGCCGTGGAAATAGTAAAGTGCAGCCTGTGCCGCCCAGCAGATGAACATACTGCTTGTTATATGGGTTTTTGACCATTCAAAAATCTCGCAAAGCTCTTCCCAGTAGTCAACCTCCTCAAAGGGAATCATCTCAACGGGTGCGCCTGTTACAATCATAGCATCGTAGCGGTTTTTCTTAATCTCCGAGAAGGTTGTGTAAAAGGTCTTTAAATGCTCCCCGGAGGTGTTTTTTGATTCGTGAGAGTCCATACGGATAAAAATAGGCTCAATCTGCAGGGGTGTATTGGAAAGAGCGCGTAAAAGCTGGGTTTCCGTTGTGATTTTTGTGGGCATGATATTTACAATCACAATCTTCAACGGACGGATATCCTGGCTTAAAGCACGTGTTTCTGTCATAACAAATATATTTTCGCTCATAAGAGTTTTTGTTGCCGGTAAATCGTTAGGAATTTTAATAGGCATAACAATCAGTCCTTTCTTGGAACTATTATATAAGAAATAATAGGGTTAGTCAATATTTTGATGGTTGACGGGGAAGAGTTTTCGATATAAAATAAATATATCAAATTTTGGAGAAAAAGTATGAAAAAGTTAGCGTATTTTAAAACTGAAGAAGGGATGAGCCCTAAAGAGGTTTCGGATATTCTTGAGATGGCAAAAAAATCAGGCTATGACGATGTGATAGTATACCATCATGAGAATGCCGATATAAGAAAAAGCGCATACCGTGAGGTTTTGCTTTCTGTTCTGCGCGGGGCATACCGACATAAGGTTGGTATATATTTTGCCGATGACAGATATGACTTTTCGGGCACGGGCTTTGGGGAGCTGTCATCCGTTAAAGCCTTATGGCAGAAGGTTGTAAAGGTAAGGGACAAGGGTGAGGAGTCTGAGGGGGAGGAAATCCTTTTCAAAGAAAAGGGCAGATATACCGTTAAGGTATACCCCGAAGCTATCGGGTCTCTGCCTTACGGACATATGCCCGATCTGACAAATCCAAAGTGCGCCTCCATGATAATTGAGGGCATTTACAAGCCGCTTGTAAATGAGTTTAAGAAGTTTGTCGGATATGAATTTAAAGGCTTTTTATGTAATTGCCCTTTATACTGCAGGGAGGAATATGACCTTTTACCCTACAGTGAAGAGGTTAAACCTGATCTGAGTGATGCGGTTAAGTATAAAAGAGCGGTTCAGGAAGCTATGGAGAGAAACTATGTTATGCCGCTTAAACGCTTTTGTGACGAAAACAAGCTGGAGTTTATCCTGGCAACGGGCAAGGGTAGTGTTTCTCATAAGGTGGGGAAAAGCTTATCCGTATTTATCGACCCTTCTCCCCTTGGTGAGGGCAGCTATGAGCCATGCGTTGAAAATGTTTACGAAGCGGTATGGAAGGCATATGCACATAAAAAGGCACCTTTGGTAAAGGTGGGTTACGGCATGGAAAAGATATGTGCTGCAGGCACCTTTTTTGAAAAATGCCCGGGCTTTGCCATTGTGGATTTAAAGGAATTTAAGACGGGTGACAAAGATGGTTATCTGATTGTGAATAATTCTGATGAAAAGATTTCTTTAGGCTTGCTCCCCCGGGGGGATTGGGTGATTTACGACTGGGAGAAGGAAGAAGTATACGATTTCAGGAGAAAAACATATACCTTCTACCCTTACAGCTTTCTGTGCATAAAAAAGAAGAAAAATGAATATCCCGAGAGTCTGCCCGTAAGAGTGGGCGGTGTTACTGTGGGCGAATATGAAAAGGAAGCAGATGTAAAATTTACACGAGATGGTAATAAGGTTACATTTACCCTGCCCGAGGAAAGCCTTACAGGCAAGTGCATTGAATTTAAAGGCAGCGTAGGATATTTAAAGGTTAAAATGGGATATAGCGAGCATAGCTTTGCGTATGACGGAAGAGTTCTTCCCTTATATGACTTTCTGTGCGGCAGTGAGTGTACCATGGAAGAATATAACGGACAGATTGAAGAAATAATTATACTTAAAAAGAGCTTGTGACTAAAAAAATCAGTTGGGATTATCCCAACTGATTTTTTTAGTCTATCCGTAATTTGCCGTCTGTTAAGGTGAGGATTTTGTCACAATAATCCAGAACCTTTTTACGGTGGGTTATTATGATAACTGTTTTATCCTTTTCTGCTTTGAGTGCATCTAAAAGCCTGATTTCCGTTTCCTCGTCAAGGGCACTTGTTGCCTCGTCAAGCAAAAGGACGGGGTTTTTTCGTGCAATGGCACGGGCAATAGCGATACGCTGTATCTGCCCCTCGCTAAGGCCTGAGCCCTTTTCGCCCAGAGGTGTAGCAAGACCCATGGGAAGGTTTAATGCAAAGTCCATCTGTGCAATGCGTGATGCTCTCAGAATATCCTCTTCCGATACGGGAGAGTAAAATGCGATGTTATCGGCAATTGTGCCTGAAATAAGAAGATTGCCCTGAGGTACATAGCCAAATAAGGGACGAAGGGAAGAGGTGATATTATGTTTTTCGTCACCCTGTATGTAAATTTCGCCCTCGTCAGGCTTTATAAGGCTTAAAAGCAGACGTATAATCGTACTTTTGCCTGAGCCTGAGATACCGCAGAGTGCCACAAACTCACCCTTGTGAATACACATATTTGCCGAGTCCAGTATCTTATCGCCGCCGTAGGAGAAGGAGACGGAGTCAAACACGATTTCGGAGAAGTCTTCAAAAAGGGCAGGGGGAGCCTTGGGAGATTTAACGTCTTCTGTTAATGCTTCAAATTCAAGTATCCTTTCAGCAGAGGCAAGCATGTTCTGGTAGGTAACAAGAAGTGAGCCCATGGATTTTGCAGGGGACTGCACCTGATTTACAAGCTGTATCATGGCTGTAAAATCACCAAAGGACAACTGACCTTTTGCAATGCGGAATGCGCCCCATAAAATGGTGAAGGCATAACCGCCTGTAAAAAGAAGCATCATGCTTACGTTTGCAAGAATACTCCATGCGTTGCGCTTAAGGCGGAGAGAAAGTGTTTCCTTCTGGATGGCTTTAAGCGTCTTTTCTGCGTTTTTTTCGCTTCCGAAGGCTTTTACGACAGTTAAATTCTGTATGCTTTCAATCATGTAGCTGATGGCACTGCCTTCGCTTTTCTGCACTTCTTTATGGAAGAATTTCATCTTCTTGCTGTAAAGCCTGCCAAAGAGAAGAAGCAACGGCGAAATGATACAGATGATAAGTGCAAACTGCAAATCAATGGTAAAGAGCACAAAAAGTGCCATTATAATCCTTGATATAAACATAGCACCATGAGGGAGAATGTGCATAATGCCGCTTGCTATAACGCTTGTGTCGCTTTTTATGCGGTTGACAACCTCGCCTGAGTGGAAAGAGGAAACCTCGCTCCAGCTTTTGTTTAAAACAGAGGAGAATACCTTTTCACGCATACGCATTTCCATCCTGCCGCCGAAGGAGACTGTCATGCGGCTGTTTATAACCCGCAGGGCAATTTCAATCAAGATAACGACGGCTAAAATGATGCCTTCCTTCAAAAGTGCATCCATATTGCCTGTTGTTGCCGCATTGACGGCATTCTTCGACAAAAGCGCAAATATAACCGTGCATACGCTGACGGCAACATTTGTTGCCACAAGCACAATAAGGAGAGGCAAAATAAAAAGTGAGTTGGATATTATCCATTTTAAGGGCTTATTCATAAAAAATGCCCCTTTCGTATAAATTATTCGTCTAAAAGACCGGCTTGTTTAAGCTGAGATACAAATTTTTCAATATCCTTCTTTGCGGTAGCTGAATCAACCTCGTATTCGGAAACCATCTTTTCTGCCATGGCATCAACTGTCATGCCCTCCTGAAGAAGGGCAAACAAAAAGGCGCCTGTTTCGTTCATGGTCTGCATGGTGTTAACCTCACCTGCGGTGGAAACAAGCATATAACTGCCCATTACTTTTTTTAATATATAACCCGGTTTTATTTTCAAGCTTATCATCCTTTGCGTATATTTTATCATACAGTTATTATACAGCAAAAAAAGCCCTTTTGCAACCTTTTTAAAGTCCCATTATAAAGAGGTAGCCCAAAGCACACAAGAGAATATAATCATCGCTTCCTTCTAAAATAAGGACAAGGATTATTCCGATAAGAATCCAGTCATCCTTTTTGAAGCTTTTTATATCAAAGGGAGCCTTCTTTTCGCCAAAAGAGGGTGCGGGAGACGGAGGGACGGTGAAATTAATTTCCTTCGGACGGGAGGAGGGATTCATCTGAATTACGCGCATAATAATCCTCCTAAAAAAGCTTTAAGTCCTTGCCGATTTTACCCATGGAGGCAAGGCGGAGTATGTTTACGGCGCTGTCCATATAAGGGGCACGCTTTTCCGATAAAAAAGGCTTCAGGGCAAGCAAAAGACGTGTGCGCTCGTCATCGGGCATAAGAGAGGAAAGGCTTGGCATCAGGGTGTTTTTAAACCCTTTTTCAGATACTCCCCCAATGCATCACGCGCCTTTTCATCATTTTTTACCGAGTCGGCAAGATTTTTCAAGGAGTCGGGGATTGCACCGCCGTCGGGCATTTTGCCTTCCGATATCATTTTTGCCGCATTCTGCCCTTCCGGGGTTGAGAGAAATTCCGTCGCCTGCTTTATGCCTTTTTGCAAGGTGTCGGGGTCCATGTTTTTAAGCATAGAGAATATATCCATATAAATCATCCTTTCCATATATGATATTCACCTTTTCCATTTGTTGACACAGAGAGTTTTTAGGTGTAAAATAATATGTGGTGAATGTTATGAGAGCTTTGATTATATCTGACTCCCACGGTGACACAAAAAGGTTTGAAAAGGCGATTTCGGCAACCATGCCTGATGTGATAATACACCTTGGGGATATTGAAAGAGATGTTGAATATTTAGAGGCTGTACATCCCGAAATTCCGCTTTATGCCGTGTTGGGCAATAACGACCCGTGGGTAAGGCGGGAGGCTGAAAAGGTTATTGAGCTTGAGGGCGTTAAAATTTTTATGACCCACGGGCACCTTTACGGCGTATGGGATGAGGGAGCCCGTATTGCAAAAAGGGCGGAAGAGACAGGCTGTACTGTTGCGCTTTTCGGGCACAGCCATGTGAGTGTTGACAAAATATACGATAATGTACACGTCTTTAACCCGGGCAGTATTTCACGACCGAGGATGGGGGAATATTCTGTCGGTGTTATGGAAATTGAAAAGGGCGAAGTGAAATTTGCCCTTTGTGATTGGTTATGAGGGAGGTAAAACAAATGCTTCTTGCAATTGACGTTGGTAATACAAACATTGTGCTTGGTGCTTTTGAGGGAGAAAGCCTGGTAAAAAGCTTCCGTGTGGCCACAAGCTATGAAAAATCCCGTGATGAATACGGCATGATGTTTTTACAGCTTCTGATGTTTAACGGCATTGAGGTTGGCTCTATTGAGGATGTTATAATTTCATCTGTTGTGCCTCCTGTTATGTATTCTCTGGAGAGGGCGGTTGAAAAATATCTGGGCAAAAAGCCGATAGTTGTTACAAACGAGCTGGATTTAGGACTTAACATAAAATACGAAAACCCCCGTGAGGTAGGTGCTGACAGGCTTGTAAATGCGGTGGCGGTAAGGGAAAAGTATAAGTGCGACACGATTATTATTGACTTTGGTACTGCAACCACATTTTGCGCACTTACAAAGGATGGCGACTACTTAGGCGGTGCAATCTGCCCCGGAGTGAAGATAAGCGTTGAGGCGCTTTTCTCAAAAACAAGTAAATTACCCAGAATTGAACTGACTCCCACAAAGACGGTTATAGGAAGAACCACTGTTTCGAGTATGCAGTCGGGTGTTATCCACGGCTACGTTGGTCAGGTTGACTATATGGTTAAGCTGATGCGTGAGGAAATGGGCAGTAATGCAAAGGTTATCGCAACGGGCGGACTTTCCCGTATGATAAGCGAAGAGAGCAGTACAATTGATATAATTGAGCCTAATCTTACCTTGGACGGGTTGAGGATTATATACGACAGACTGAAGGTGAAGAAAAGTGACTGAGAAGGCTGAATACAAACAAAAAGCACCCGAAAAGGGCAATGCAAAAAGCAGAAGCTTGGCTTTTGTGCTTCTGACGGCGGTGTTTATCGTGCTGTTGGTGATTGCAAACCTTCTTCCCTACAGCGGAATACTGACACTTGTTGTGTTTGTCCTGGGTGCAATATCCATACACCGTCTTTTAAGCAATACTGTTTTTGATGTTACATATGCGCTTTTTGATGATAAACTGATATTTATAAGAAGGTACGGAAGGATAGAGTGGGAATGCGAGGTTTTCCCTTTTGACGAGGCAAAGTTTTATAAGGATAAGATTGAGCACAGAGGAAAAACCTATGAATTTTATCCCGATGAAAAATTAATGGAATTTTTAGGTATATAACGAAATTCCTACTTGTTTATTTGAATTTAATATGATAGAATATACTCATAATATTATAATTTGAAAGGATGAATAGGTATGAAACTTTTTATTGACACAGCCAATGTTGCCGATATTAAGGCGGCAAACGACCTGGGCGTAATCTGCGGTGTTACAACAAACCCCTCTCTTATTGCCAAGGAAGGCAGAGATTTCAAGGAAGTTGTTACAGAAATTACATCTATCGTTGACGGTCCCATCAGTGCAGAAGTTATCGCTCTTGACCATGAAGGCATGGTAGAAGAAGCAAAGGAGCTTGTTAAGATTCACAAGAATATCGTTATCAAGATTCCCATGACTCTTGAAGGATTGAAGGCAGTTAAAATTTTAACTTCCATGGGTATCAAGACAAACGTTACTCTTATCTTTAACTCCACACAGGCTCTTCTTGCGGCTCGTGCAGGCGCTACATATGTTTCTCCCTTCTTAGGCAGACTTGATGATATCGGCATGAACGGTATGAACCTTATCGAAGAAATTGTTGATATCTTTGATACACACGGTATTGAAACAGAAATTATTGCAGCTAGTGTTCGTAACCCCATCCACGTTGTTGATGCTGCCCGTCTCGGTGCGCACATTGCTACGGTTCCCTATAATGTAATCGTTCAGATGTCCAAGCATCCTCTTACAGATGCAGGTATCGAACGCTTCCTTAAGGACTGGGAAGGCGTACCCAAGAAGTAATTTAAAAGGAGATAGCTATAATGAGTATTTTGAATAAGTTCAGCCTTGATGGCAAGGTTGCTCTCGTAACAGGCGCAAGCTACGGTATCGGTTATGCAATCGCTTCCGGTTTGGCTGAAGCAGGCGCAAAGGTTGTTTTCTGCGATATCAAGCAGGAATTTGTTGATAAGGGTCTTGAAGCTTACAAGGCTGACGGCATTGACGCCAAGGGTTATGTTTGTGACGTAACTGATGAAGATGCGGTTAATGCTATGGTAGCTAAGATTGAAGAAGAAGTCGGCGTTATTGACGTTCTCGTTAACAATGCAGGTATCATCAAGAGAATTCCCATGCATGAAATGTCAGCTGCTGATTTCCGCCAGGTTATCGACGTTGACCTTAATGCTCCCTTCATCTGCGCAAAGGCAGTTATTCCTTCCATGATTAAGAAGGGTCACGGTAAGATTATCAACATCTGCTCTATGATGAGTGAGCTTGGTCGTGAAACTGTATCTGCTTATGCTGCTGCAAAGGGCGGCTTGAAGATGCTTACAAGAAATATCTGCTCTGAATACGGCGAAATGAATATTCAGTGTAACGGTATCGGCCCCGGCTATATCGAAACGCCTCAGACTGCTCCTCTTCGCGAAAGACAGCCCGATGGCAGCCGTCATCCCTTTGATGCTTTCATCATCGGTAAGACTCCTGCTGCACGTTGGGGCAGAACAGAAGACCTTGTTGGTCCTGCAGTATTCCTTGCATCCGATGCATCTGACTTCGTAAACGGTCATGTGCTTTACGTTGACGGCGGTATACTTGCTTATATAGGTAAACAGCCTTAAAAGAAACAAAAAACTGCGGCAGGCAGGCTTATGCCTGTCTGCCGATTTAAATTAAAATTAACCGTAATTGATACACTCCCTCAGTCACCTGCGGTGACAGCTCCCTCAACGAGGGAGCCGGCATAGCGGCTCTTTTTGAGCGGGTGGGATATTTTAAAGGAGGAGAAACCAATGGAAGTACGTTACGACACACATCCTAATGATGCGATGTATTACACAACAGAAG
>JAFYPR010000043.1 GCA_017547445.1 Clostridia bacterium | reverse complement strand
ATTTATAATTTAACTTGCGGAAAAACGAGATAGTGGGTTGGCTGTGGGTAGGGAGTGTCCCCGTACTATACGAACGTGCACAACGGCAACGCAGCAAGGAAGGGAACAAAGCGGGATTGAGGGGGACACTCCCATTCATTCATTTATAATTTAACTTGCGGAAAAACGAGATAGCGGGTTGGCTGTGGGTAGGGAGTGTCCCCGTACTATACGAACGTGCGCAACGGCAACGCAGCAAGTAAGGGAACAAAGCGGGATTGAAGGGGGACACTCCCATTCATTCATTCATTTATAATTTAACTTGCGGAAAAACGAGATAGTGGGTTGGCTGTGGGTAGGGAGTGTCCCCGTACTATACGAACGTGCGCTGTGGCAACAAAGCGGAGAACGGAAAAAATACTCCGTAGTGGGACACTCGCACCAAAATCAAATTAGGAATTAGGAATTAGGAATGAGGAATTGAAGGAAGAAACTCCGCAAACGGAGTTTCAACATTTATTCTGCATTCAGCACTAATTTATAATATATTCCTTTAATTTAGCCTCAAGGATTTCGTCGGCAAGTAAGTCTACCTTAATGCCTGTGTCGGTATATTCCTCCGAGAAGATAACCTCGCCGTCATGTAATTTAGCGGCAACACCCGAGTCGGAATAGGGGATTAAAACCTCTATTCTTTTCTTTTTGCCGGGGAGGGCATCGGAGATTTTGTCGATTAAAGCATCCAGACCTTCCCCCGTTACGGTGCTGACGGACACATAGTCGGTATAATGCCCCTCGGGACGGGGAGAAAGGGCGGGTGCAATGTCGCACTTGTTGAAAACTGCAATTATCTTTTCTGCCTTACAGTCAAGCTCACGGATAAGTGAGTCAACAACTTTTATATTCTGACACATATCAGAATCGGCAGAGTCAATAACATGGAGTATTACATCTGCCTCGATAGTTTCTTCCAATGTGGAGCGGAAAGCCTTTACAAGGTGATGGGGAAGCTTACGGATAAAGCCTACCGTATCAACCAGCATGACGCTTCTGCCGTCGGGAAGAGTGATAGAGCGTGCTGTAGGGTCAAGTGTGGCAAAAAGCTGATTTGCCGCATATACTTCTTCTGACTGAGTAAGTGCGTTCAATAAAGATGACTTGCCTGCATTTGTGTAGCCTGCCAATGTACAGGTTAAAATGCCGTCCTTTTCTCTTCTTGCACGGATAAGATTTCTGTGGCGTTCAATATCCTTTAATTCTTCCTCCAAGGCTTCAATACGGCGGCGGATGTGTCTCTTGTCACTTTCTAATTTGGTTTCACCGGGGCCTCGTGTACCGATACCGCCGCCGAGACGGGAGAGGGCAGTGCCCATGCCTGTAAGACGGGGGAGACGGTATTTTAATTGCGCAAGCTCAACCTGTAATTTACCTTCCTTACTTCTTGCACGGAGGGCGAAAATGTCAAGTATGAGCATGCTGCGGTCAATAGTGCGCACACCTGTGATTTCTTCGATATTTCGTGTCTGTATGCCTGTTAATTCGTCATCGAAGATTATGAGGTCAGCCTCTAAGGTTTCTGCGGCAAGGCGTAATTCTTCAAGCTTGCCTTCGCCCAGATAGGCTTTGTTCTCAGGCTTATCCTTATTCTGTACTAAAATGCCCACAACAATGGCGCCTGCAGTTTTTGCAAGCTCTTCCAGTTCCTTTATGGATTCTTCCGTTGTGTCGGACAAAACGTCTAAGCTGCCTGTATGAACACCGCACAGTATTGCACGGGTGACTTTTTCTTCGTTTTCGGTCATAGCTTCACGACCTTTCAAAAATATTTATAAACATTATACCTGTAAATACATGTTTTTGCAAGCAGAACAAAGAATTTGCCAACAAATCTTTACAAAAACGGCTAAAGTGTGATATAATATCCCTATGTATGTAATTTGATAAAAAAGGATGATGGCGTATGAACAAAAGGGTTAAATATATACTTTTAATATGTGCCTTGTTGGCAGTTTTATTCCTGTCCGGCTGCACTAAGGAAGGGTATGTGGCTGACAAGGTAAGCGTTCTTGGTGTGGATATTTCTTCCATGAACAGAGAAGAGGCAATAAGTGCGCTTGAAGGCATTGAGCTTGGCAAGGATGAAAAGGCAGTTATTACCGCAGGTGATGAAAAAATAGTCCTTACCGCAGGAGATATGGGCGCAAAATATAATGCAGAAAAGACTGTTGACAAGATTATTGAAGGTAGTCAGGGGGTTTTCTCCGGCTTATTTAAAAAGGAGTACACACCCTCCATTGACATTGACAAAGAATTACTGACAGAGGCACTTACACCCTTTGAAACAGAGGGAGAGGCTAAGAGTGCAAGAATTACAGAGGAAGGTATTTTAATAACAAACGGCTGCAGTGAAAAAAAGCTTAACCGTGAAAAGCTTACAGAGGAGCTTGAAGGCTTCTTTGGCGGTGCGAGTGAAGAAATCGTTATGGAGTATACGGTATCACCTGTAAAAGGTCCTTCCGATGGTGAAATTTTATCGGAGCTGACAGGAGAGTTCAAGGAAGCGGAGTACATAATGGACGAAGAGGGCAATATTGCTGTTACAGAGTCCTCGGTGGGTGCTGTTTTTGATATGGATGAGGCGCTTGGTGTGATGAGCAGGCATGCTGATGAGGGGGAGGAATTTCTTATCCCCTGTGAGGTTAAAATCCCCCGTCATACAAAAAAAGAGCTTGAAGAGGCACTTTTCAGGGATAATTTAGGTGAGTATAAAACAAACTTTTCTTCTTCAAGTGCAAACAGAGCGTCAAATATCGGTGTGTGTACGGGAAGTATAAATGATGTAATACTTATGCCGGGGGATGTATTTTCCTTCAATGATACGGTGGGTAAGAGAACTGTTGAACGAGGCTACAAAACAGCAGGTGCTTATGTGGCAGGTGAAACAGTTGACCAGGTAGGCGGAGGTATATGTCAGGTATCCAGCACCCTTTACAACGCAGTTTTGCTCTCTAACCTTGAAATAACCGAAAGACGAAGCCATCAGATGACTGTAAGCTATGTGCCCATAGGACGTGATGCAACGGTTAACTGGGGTACAACAGATTTTAAATTTAAAAATAATACGGAATATCCCGTTAAAATAGCAGGTACAATAAACGGAAGAAACGTGACTATTTCAATTATCGGTACGGAAACTGTCGAAAACAAGAAGGTTGAAATAGTGACAAATACTGTATCTGTACTGGAGCCGCCTGTGGAAACAGTCGAGGATATTGAAAAAGAGGTTGGCTACACAAAGACGGAGAAGGGTTCAAGAGGATACGTGGTTGATGCAACAAGAGTTGTATATTCAAATGGCGTTGAAGTGTCCCGCGAAGGCTTGGTGAGAAGCAAGTATAACCCTAAAAAGACGGTTGTTACGGTTGGTACAAAAATTATTGAGGCACCAACTGACGATGCAATGCCTCCGGGGCTTATGCCTCCTGTGGAAAACGTGACGGATAGCATATCCTGATAATTACTTTTGATAAAAGCAAAAGGAAGGGAAATGAGAATGGCAAAGAAGGAATACGGCGATCAGAGTATCGTAAGCTTGAAGGGCCCTGATAAGGTGAGAAAACGCCCGGGTGTAATATTCGGCTCGGACGGTATTGAGGGCTGTGAGCACAGTATATTTGAAATCGTGTCAAACTCCATTGACGAAGCAAAGGACGGCTTCGGCAAGGTTATTGAAATAACATATTACAAGGACTTAAGCGTTGAGGTGCGTGACTACGGAAGAGGTATCCCTGTTGGCTGGAACGAAAAGGAAGAAAGATACAACTGGGATTTGGTTTTCTGTGAGCTTTATGCGGGAGGTAAGTACGACAAGGGCGAAGGCGAATATGCTGATGCATTGGGTCTTAACGGTCTTGGTCTTTGCGCAACACAGTTTGCTTCGGAATATATGGAGGCAACTGTTAACCGTGACGGTTACGAGCATAAGCTCTATTTTGAAAAGGGCGAAAACGTGGGCGGACTGTACAAGGAAGAAAAGAAGTATCGCCATACGGGTACGACAATTAAATGGAAGCCTGATTTAGAGGTTTTCACCGATATCAATATTTCCCTTGTATATTTCCAGGAAATGCTCAAAAGGCAGGCTATTTCAAACAAGGGTATAACCTTCAAGCTTGACTACAAGGGTGAGAAGTACGAATATTTTTATGAAAACGGTATCACCCAGTACGTTGAAGAGCTTTGCGGTGAAAAGAGAATGACAGATGTGCATTTCCGGGAGGGTGAAAAAATCGGCCGTGACAGACCCGACATGAAGGATTACAAGGTTAAAATGTCGGCGGCATTCTGCTTTAGTAACGACGTTAACCTGATTGAGTATTATCATAACTCCTCCTTCTTAGAGCACGGCGGTGCGCCCGATAAGGCGGCAAGAAGCGCTTTTGTGGCGGCGCTGGACGCATTTATCCGTAAAGAGGATAAGTATACAAAGAATGAAAGCAAGATTACATTCAACGATATTTCCGACAGCTTAGTTCTTGTTACAAACTGCTTCTCTTCAACGGTAAGCTATGAAAACCAGACTAAAAAGAGTATTACAAACAAGTTTATACAGGAGGCTATGACAGAGTTTTTCCGCCAGAGCCTTGATGTATACTTTATAGAGCACAGAGCGGATGCGTTGAAGATTGTTGAGCAGGTGCTTTTAAATAAGCGCAGCCGTGAGCATGCGGAAAAGGCAAGAACAAACATGAAAAAAAAGCTTACGGGTAATATTGATATTACAAACCGTATAGCAAAGTTTGTTGATTGCCGAAGCAAGGATATCACAAAGAGAGAGGTTTACATCGTGGAGGGTGACTCTGCGTTAGGCTCTTGTAAAATGGGACGTGACAGTGAATTTCAGGCTATTATGCCTGTAAGAGGTAAAATCCTTAACTGTCTTAAGGCTGATTTTACAAAGATTTTCAAAAGCGAGATTATAACAGACCTTGTTAAGGTGTTGGGCTGCGGTGTTGAAGTAAAAAGCAAGCACAACAAGGATATAAATTCCTTTAATATGGAAAATCTCCGCTGGGCGAAGATTATTATCTGTACCGATGCGGACGTGGACGGCTTCCAGATAAGAACGCTTATTTTAACCATGATTTATGCCCTGATGCCCACGCTGATAGAAGAGGGGAAGGTATTTATAGCAGAATCGCCCCTTTTTGAAATAACATATAAGGACGAAACTTATTTTGCCTACAGCGAAAAGGAGAAGGTGGATATCTTAACCTCTCTTGAGGGCAAGAAGGTAAATATCCAGAGAAGTAAGGGTCTTGGTGAAAACCAGCCTGAGATGATGTGGCAGACAACCATGAATCCCGAAACGAGACGTCTTATTCAGGTAACGCCTGAGGATGCAGAGGAAACTGCACAGGTGTTTGAACTGCTTTTAGGCGATAATCTGCAGGGCAGAAAGGATTATATTGCTCAGCACGGCAAGGAATACCTTGATATGATAGATGTCTCTTGACAAAACTGAGGAAAGATACTACAATAGAAGTAGTATAATTTAATATATCAGGAGATGATACAGATGAGAAATGAAGAAAAAACCATGGATAAAGTAGTTGCACTCTGTAAGAGTCGTGGCTACGTTTATCCCGGTAGTGAAATATATGGTGGTCTTGCCAACACATGGGACTACGGCCCCTTGGGTGTTGAATTCAAGAACAACGTTAAAAAGGCCTGGTGGAAGAAATTCGTACAGGAGTCGCCTTACAATGTAGGTCTTGACTCTGCAATACTTATGAATCCTCAGACATGGGTTGCTTCCGGTCACGTTGGCGGATTTTCCGACCCTCTTATGGACTGCAAGGAATGTAAGAGCAGACACAGAGCGGACAAGCTTATTGAAGATTTCTGCTTTGAAAAGGGTGAAGCAATCGTAGTTGACGGCTGGTCCAATGAAAAGATGCTTGAATATATTTCTGAAAACGGTATCTCCTGCCCCAAGTGCGGTGCAAAGAACTTTACAGATATCCGTAAGTTCAACCTTATGTTCAAGACCTTCCAGGGCGTAACAGAGGATGCGACAAGCGAAATTTTCCTCCGTCCCGAAACAGCTCAGGGTATTTTCGTAAACTTCAAGAATATCCAGAGAACAACACGTAAGAAGGTGCCCTTCGGTGTAGGTCAGATCGGTAAGAGCTTCCGTAACGAAATCACACCCGGTAACTTCACCTTCAGAACAAGAGAGTTTGAACAGATGGAGCTTGAATTCTTCTGTGCCCCCGGTACAGATATGGAATGGTTCCTTTACTGGAAGAACTACTGCAAGCAGTGGCTTCTCCAGTTGGGAATGAAGGAAGAAAACCTTCGTCTTCGTGACCATTCTCCCGAGGAATTGAGTCATTATTCCAATGCTACAACAGACTTTGAATTCCTCTTCCCCTTCGGCTGGGGCGAATTGTGGGGTATTGCTGACAGAACAAACTTTGACCTTACTCAGCATATGAACCACTCCGGCGAAAATATGGAATATATGGATCCTGTAACAAACGAGAAGTATGTTCCTTACGTAATCGAGCCTTCTTTGGGTGCTGACAGAGTTGCTTTGGCATTCCTCTGCGAAGCATATGACGAAGAAGAGGTTGGCGAAGGCGATACAAGAATTGTACTCCGTCTTTCTCCCGCACTTGCTCCTGTTAAGGCGGCAGTTCTTCCTCTTTCCAAGAAGCTTTCTGATTCCGCAATGGAAATTTACAATAAGCTTATCAAGAAGTATCCCTGCGACTTTGACGAGGCAGGCTCTATCGGTAAGAGATACAGAAGACAGGATGAAATCGGTACGCCTGTTTGTATCACTGTTGACTTTGAAACAGCTGAGGACGGATGCGTAACAATCCGTGAAAGAGATACAATGGCTCAGACCAGAGTAAAGATTGAAGAACTGGACGCATATATGGCAAAAATGCTTGAATTCTGATTCTTGAAAAATATTAATATGGAGGGAATTGATCATGAAAGTAGTAGTTCTCGCGGCAGGATATGCAACAAGACTTTATCCTTTGACAGAAAATTTCCCCAAGCCGCTCTTAGAGGTTAACGGCAAAAGCATCCTTGACTATCTTATTGAAGATCTGGACAGGGTTGATGAAGTGAACGAGCACATTATTATTTCAAACGCTAAGTTTGCACATCATTTTGAAAAATGGGCACAGGAAAGCAACTATACTAAGCCTGTAAGAGTGCTTAATGACGGTACTGTGAGCAATGAAACAAGGCTTGGTGCCGTGCGCGATATTCTCTTTGCCATTGAAGAATGCAATATTGATGAGGACATCTTTGTAATTGCAGGTGATAACCTTGTGGACTTTTCTCTTGGCAGATTTATTGAATTTGCAAAGGGAAAGGACGGCAGCAGTGTTATTGTAAATTACGAGGAAAGCATTGAAGAGCTGCAGAAATGCGGTGTAATGGTGCCTGATGAAAACATGCGCATTCTTTCCATGGAAGAAAAGCCTCAGGTGCCCAAGAGCAACTGGTGCGTAGGCCCCTTCTATTATTACAGAAAAGAAGACCTTAAATGGATTAAACAGGGTATTGAAGATGGTTGCGGTGTTGATGCGCCCGGCAGCTTTGTGTGCTATCTTTGCGAAAAAATCCCTGTTTATGCATGGGAAATGCCCGGTATAAGATTTGATATCGGCGGCTTCGATTCTTACGAAGAAGTTAAGAAAACATATAAAGGAATTACAAAATAAATAAAATTAGCGGAAGAATACTTCCGCTAATTTTATTTGCGATATATCCTTCGGATGCGATATATTTCGCTTCACGAAATGTGAAAGGGTGAAAATATGGATACAAGAAAACTGATTTATGATACATTTTTGAAGCCTTTTGAAGAAAGACAGTACGGCAATGTAGGTGTTGAATTGGAGTTCCCTTTGGTTAACTTAGACAAAGCTCCCGTTGACGAAAAGGTTGCAAAGGGAATGTTTGACTACTTTTTGGAGAGAGGCTTTAAAATTGAGCTTGAAGAGGAGGGTCAGCCTCTTTTTATAACAAATGAAGACGGAGATTGCTTATCCTTTGACAATTCATATAATAATTTTGAGTTTGCCTTAAATTATGGCGATAATCTGTGTGATATCGCAGAAAGATTTTATGCTCTGCTGGAAGAGGTTCAGGCTTATTTTAAAAAGAGAGGTCATTCTCTTGTGGGGATGGGAAGCAATCCTTATAAGAAGTATGCCCGTAAGAGCCATGTGAATTTTTCAACCTATAATATGGTTGACGAATATCTTACCACATTCGGCAAGGATAGTCCTTATCCCGATTTCCCCGCATTTTTGTCAAGTGCGCAAACACATCTTGATGTGCCTCTTGATGATTTGCCTTTTGCATATACGCTATTTTCCAAGCTTGACTTTGTAAGAGGGTTGGTTTTGTCAAATTCCCCCGATTTTGAGAGAGAAGGTTATATCTGCTACCGTGATTATCTCTGGGAGCAGAGCGCATTTTCAAAATGCCCCAACATCACAGGAAAGGTGGACGGGGAGTTCAAATCAAGGGAGGATTTGGTTGACTATATAATGAAAAAAGGTATGTTCAACCGCATCCGTGACGGTAAATACGAGGTTTTTGAGCCTTGCGGAATTGAAGAGTATTTTTCAAGGGAGGATGCACGAAAAGAGGATATCAACTGCTATTTATCCTTTAAAAATGTGGAAATAACAAGACGGGGCACTTTGGAAATCCGCAGTGACTGTGCTCAGCTTTTCCCCGACAGCTTTGCACCTGCGGCGTTCAATTTAGGCATTTTAAATAATATGGGCAAGGTGAATAGCCTGCTTGATGCTTTTTTCAAAGAAGAAGGGATTGAAGAGAGTAATTCCCATCTTCGCAAAAAGACGGTGAGAGGCGAATTTATAGCTCCGAGAAACAAGCTTAATGAGCTTGTAAGTAAAATCCTTGAATATTCGGAGGAAGGGTTATTGAAAAGAGGAAAGGGCGAAGAAAAATACCTCGCACCCTTGTACAGAAGATGTATGCTTTTATCCTGCCCGGGAAGGGTTGCGTACCGATATGATGAGGATGAAATTGTAACTATGTACGGCTACTATTAAAAGATGCTGCAAGTAATTTTACTTGCAGCATCTCAGAGTGTCGATAAAGTATTATCGACACTCGACCTCAAAGGCGGATTACATCCTTCAGCACTTTGAGGTCTGTAATTTCTAATGAACAAAGTGCCGATTTCTCGTGCAAGACTCCCTACGGGAGCCCTAAAATCAGCACT
>JAFYPR010000042.1 GCA_017547445.1 Clostridia bacterium | reverse complement strand
AAGACTTAATAATCTATTCAATTTCTAAATTCCCTCCGACTATTTAAATGCTCTTTGCAGGAAGGTTACAATCTGACCTCTTGTACAAGTTGTATCAGGTGAGAAGGTTGTTTCGGATGTTCCGCTTGTGATGCCTTCGGCAACTGCCCAACCGATATAGGATCGCATAGTATCACTACCGAACGGCAAATCGGTAAATTGGCTGCTGTGGCTGTACATATCTCTGGGAGATCCTGCAAGCTTCCACAAGTAAAAAACTGTTGTGGAACGGGTGCATTTTTCGTTTGCATTAAACTTCGGGCCTGATATCATATTCTTGCTGTTAGCCCAATGAACGGCATGATAATAATAGTCGGCTTCACTCATATCCAAAAATTTGGAAACACCTTCATGCTTTGGCGAACCCATAGCTCGCCACAGGAATGTTAAAATCTGTGCTTTTGTGCATGTATCATCGGGCGAAAATGTTGTTGCGGATGTACCGGATGTAACACCCTTTTCTACCGCCCATTTTACTGCGTCTGCATACCATGCATTATCAGCAACATCGGCAAAGTCTGTAGAGGTTGATGGAGCAGGTGCCGGTACAGGAGCTGTAACTTCTTCATTTGAAGTAACTGGTTCAAGCTTTTTAATTTTAAAGGTTATATATTCATCGCTTTCGTTAAGGGAAATATCCTTATGATAAAATCTGAACTGTGCTTTTACTTTGCCATCTTTTTCTTCTGTTGCATTTTTACATTGAAAGAAATTTCCGTAAGGAGAATAATCAACTTCAACCTCTAAAGATTCCGGAATAAAGCTTCTTACAAGCTTAAGATATTCTTCCATAGTAATATCGTTGGTTGCATAATTGGTTTTTGCAGCCTTTTTTACAGCTTCCTTTGCAGCATCAATATTTGCATCACTACCTAATACTGCAAATGCAGTAGTTGTTGACACTGATACAAGTAGTATGATAGTTAATAATAAACTGATAATCTTTTTCATGACTTTTTCTCCTTTGAATTAAATGTTTTTTTGTTTTTTATTTTAAAGCTCTCTGCAAGAAGGTTACAATCTGACCTCTTGTACAAGTTGTATCAGGCGAGAAAGTTGTTGCAGACGTACCTGATGTAACACCGTTATTTACTGCCCACGCAACTGCCTGTGCATAAGCAGAAGTTGAATTCACATCAACAAAATTACCGCTATAAGATGCGGAAGGCTTTCCTGCATTCTGCCACAGATAGACAACCGTTGCACTTCTTGTACAAGGCGTGTCGGGAGCAAATGTTGTTCCTGTTACCATTCCCTTGCTGTTTGCCCAAAGTGCGGCGTCGTAATAGTAGTCCGACTGTTTTACATCCGAGAACGGATTTGAACCTGACATTTTCGGAGAACCAACTGCACGCCATAAGAATGTTAATATCTGTGCTCTTGTGCAGGTATTGTCAGGTGAGAAGGTTGTAGCAGATGTACCTGATGTTATGCCTTTTTCTACCGCCCACTGAACAGGTGCGGCATAATAAGCACCGGGAACAACATCCGAAAATTGTGTTTTGACTGTTTTTGTTTCACCATCAACTGAAATATAGTCAGGTGCTCCGGCGGTAGTTGTTGGGTTAGTAATCTGAATTGCGTTTGTGTTTTCATATCCGCCCAAACTTTCAGTTATGGAAGCATTACGTCCGTTCCTATAAAAAGCAGCCATCCAAACCGAACCGTCCTTACGCTCTAAAAGACATATATTACTGTTGTCATACGCCCAAGATGTAACAGAAGGAAGAAGATTTATTGTTGTATCTTTTCCAAAGGCATAAGCTTTGAAAGTCTGTGTTCCTCTGTGCATCTGTCCAAAATCCGCGTCCAGATTAGGTGTTGCCCATATTTCCGAATTTTTTACCCCTTCGGAATCTCTGTCTACAGAATATACTTTACCATTGGTTGCGAGGAATCCGTTTCGTGTTACTGCGTAAAATTCAGGGAAGGTTTTCAATTCTACGTCATATACCTTACCTTGTATATAACGCTTGTAATCACAAGCACGGCATACAATTGCATTGATTACATTCGAGCCTTCACTTTTGATACCAACAAAGTTGCCATCGGTAGCAGTGTCACGAAGGGTGAAAATCTCTTCTACCATACCGAAGTTGCCGAATTTTTCGTTATACCAGAATCCGTAACCGTGAAGGTCTCCGCTTTTTGTAAGTACAAATCCTGTTATCGTTTCGTGAACACGTTCTTCACTTGTAACACCGATTTTTGAAAGCTTTTCGCTCGGGAACACACGATACGCATTATCACAAACATAAACAAGATCTACTTTATAGTCATTTTTTTCCTGGAAGAATCCCATCATCCATGCATTTTCGTCCATACCCATTTTGGTTACGGTTTCGTTCCAACGATAGAATCTATTATTTGAATCCACAACGCCTTCGGGAACAACTAATTTTGCACTGTCAAGTTTTTTCTCGAGACCTCTTTTATATGCAGTGGCATCTCCTTTGTAAGTATAACCAAGCCAGAACGAACCATCATTTTTAATTGCACCGATTGTCCATGCTGTGTTTGCTTCTGCAAAGTCTTTACAATCGGTCGCAATTACCTTGCCGCTTGTAAGTTCTATGAGTTTGCCGTCTTTGGTAAGGTAATGGTTCATAGAGGTTTTCTTTACATTTGTTGCAAGAACTTTCTTTTCACCTTTCCAGGTTACACCATATAATGTTCCATCGGCTGCGACAAGATTTCTCTGTGTATTTCCGGGACTGATAGAATGATTATAATAAGCATAACTTACAATGTTATCAATTTTCTGATATACAACAGGATCGATTTGTCCGTCCTTTGAGCCTACAAAGTAATATGTATTATCGGCAGAGATAAATTCTCTGTCATTTAAAAACAGATTTGCATTCAGGTTAGCCTGGCCTGTTGTTTCGGGATATGAAATGAATTCATATTTTGCAGGTATACCTGTTGTGGTTTCTGTCTTTACTTCTGCGTTGGAGTTTGTTTCGCTGTTTGGTTTTTCTTCTTTTATCGTTTCTGATGCCTTTTGGAAAACGGGTGTTGATGCACAGTCGAGTCTCGGACGATATTCGCTGCCAACCTTTTTCATAGAATTAAAATCAACAGGCATATACGAAACATATCCGTTTTTAGCCTCAATTTCAATATAATATTTTGTGCTTTCACTTTCCTTGAGGATTGTTGAAGGAGCGTTTGTCGTCACATTCTTAATGCCTTTAATACTTGAGAAAATCTGTACCCAGCGTTTACCGTTTGAATTGTAACCGACACCCATATAACCATATTCAGGGTTAAGAATGTTTGCACGGTGTCCGGGGCTGTTCATCCAAGCATCTACTACTGCAGCGGGGGTTGATTGTCCTCCTGCTACATTTTCTCCCTGAGCTGTCCATTCAAAATCATCAGGAATAACAGTATACCAATCCTCACCATTTGGTCTTGTGTGACTAGTATGGGTAACAAGTTCTTTTTCTCGTATATCACAGCAACTCTGGAGTGTTCCTATCATAGATAGTGCACTAAGCCCTTCCTTGGCTCTTTCGATGTTACAAAGTCTCAAAACTTCCCATTCATATTCATTGAGAGAAAGCTCATTGAATTTTGCGCTTGTGCTGTTGACACCACCATTTGATTGCGATGGGGAAATACCCGGCTTTGCCGTAGAACCTGATGTGTCTGATGAATCTGTTGTGCTTGAAGAACCTGATGTATCTAAAGTTCCTTCCTTCAAAACAGTAAAGCTGCCGTAATCATTGCGGCCTTTGGCAGAAGCGTACTGAATCTTGTCATTCTTCACCTGAAGCACCATAAAGAGGTTGTCAGGGTAATAGTGTCCGCCCCAATAGGTCCAAAGATATACATAGTAAGTTTTGTCAACATTTATTGGAACATCGCCCTTGTCAAAAAGAAGGGTAATGGAGTTCGACTTGCCCGCTTTAATATTCTGCTCATCGGTATAATAAAGCATGCCGAATTTATCCGCCTGTGATATAACCGCATCCCATGAAGTAAATGCTTTGCCGTAGTAACCAAGGTCGGTAAAATCACCGTAGCTTTTGTTTGTTCCCGTTTCGCCTGCTGAACGAAGGCGTTCGGTCATAACAGTAAGTTTGCTGGTTGCAGATGCAGTATCCCAGCCAAAATTGATGTTTATACTTTTTACATCGCCGTTATCGTGGTATGCGGCTGATGTAACCGAAATATCGGTAGCTGCCGCAAAAACATTTGCCGGCAATATGCTGAGAATCATACATACCGATAATATTATTCCAAAAAGTCTTTTCATTTCTATTTATTCCTCCTTATTTAAAAGCTCTGTAAAGAAATGTAACAATCTGTCCTCTTGTGCAGGTATCATTCGGTGAAAAATAATTGTAGCTTGTTCCGCCGGTTATATTATTCACAAATGCCCAGCACACTGCCGTGTTAAGAACAACGTCGCTTGCAGGAACATCATAAAACTGATTTATCTGATCAGATTCGGGCGCACCTGCACTGATATAAAGATAAATAACCGTTTCACCTCTTGTGCAGGGGGTACTCGGAGATAGTATGGTGCTTGACACAATACCGTACTTATACGCCCACAGTGCCGCTTCATAGAAATAATCGGACGCTTTCACATCAGAGAAAGGGTTGCTTATTCCAACCTTCGGCGAACCTGCCGCACGCCAGAGGAAGGTGAGGATCTGTGCTCTTGTGCACTTTTCGTTGGGAGAGAATTTGTCGGGTGCGGTACCGTTGGTGATACCCTTTTCAACCGCCCAATTTACAGGCTCTGCAAACCAGTCGCTTGTTTTTACGTCCGTGAATTTTCCAACGGTGCTTTCTTTTTTCACTACAGCCGCCGGAACCGCCTCTGTGGGATTCCATTTAAGAACGGGTCTGCCAAGAGCTGTACTGTTCTGCCACGCATCGCCCGACACCTTTGTGCCGCCCTCGGTTGCACAGCCGACAATATATCTTGCGGGATTTGTTACCGTGTAGATCGGGCAAAAGCTGTATATGATGTGATTAGCTCCGTCTGCCGCCATGGAATGACACGTAAGATTACCCGTATTGTAGCTTCTGTAAACGTACACGTCCCAGCCGGTGTAGTGAATGATTCCCGAAACACCGTTAGCGGAAAGATTTCCCGTATTGTAGCAGTCATAGAAGGCGTTTGCGCTTTCGGGCGGCAGTCCTCGAACGCCGGGAGCACCGTTAAGCTCGGCCTTTACCGCAATACCTGCCGCGGCATAGTACGTGGCGCTTACAGAGCCCCATTCATCAACATTCTGTTCCACGGTAATATTGCCGGTGTTGTAGCATTCCCTTACCTGCGCACCAGAAACTGTTGCCGCCATTCCGGCACCGTATGCCAAGCCCGGCTCCGGTGAATTTATATAAATATCCGAGGTGTTGTAGCAACGGGTAAAGTTGCCGTTGTGACTACCCACAAGTCCGCCTGCCTGAACCGACATATCCGCGGAAGCTCCGTTTACCGTGTAAGACTTGCCTAAATTAACATTGATATTTCCGCCTGCGCTGAAGCAGTTCTCAATGTCGCCCTTTGTTATGAGCGCGGCAAAAGAGCCTATGAGAAGCGATATATTCGGAGGAGTAGTTCCGTATTCAATGTCGATATTATAATTTATAATACCAAGATTCTTTATAGCGGTTCCGTTTGAATTTATTCTTGCAAAAAGTCCGTAGTATCTGAGATTTGCGCCCTCTGTCATATAGAGAGCAACATCGTGAATTTTAATTGTCATACCCGAGATAACATGACCGTTTCCGTCAAGGCTTCCCGTAAATACAACGCTTCCAATGTGTGCCTTATTCCACTGGTCTCCCATAGTACCGCCGTATGCTTCGGTACCGCCGATGGGAACCCAGTTGCCCCAGGAAGAAAGGTCAATGTCTGCAATGAGTTTATAGTGCTTGTCCGCACCGAATCTTATTGAGTTAAGCTGGTCGGCAGTCTTTATAAGGTAAGGATCTGCCACAGTTCCGCTTCCGCCCGCAAAGGTAAAAGGAGTTTGTTTTATTTTGCCGGGGACTTTATCGGTAGTAACGCGCTCTACGGGCTTCTTCTCGGGCTCTTCCTTTGGTTCTTCCTTGGGTTCCTCAATAGGCTTTGCCGTTGCCTTAAAGGTACATTTTGCAACTGCCTCTTTTCCGTCAGCGCTAACACTTACAAATTCGCCCGCTCTACCGTCTATCGTGGGATAATTTCCGTATTTTTGCAATATGTAGTGGTTGGGATAACTGTCCTTTATACGGAAAGTGACCGATACGGTATATTGCTCGCCCTTTATTGCAAGACCTTTTGCGTCAAACTTACCGTCCCACTTTACCTTGGTTACCTCAATCTCCTTATCGTCAGTTGTTGCGGTGCTTGTAGGTACACTTCCCTCCTCGGGACGGGTCGGCAGATAAAAGCTAAAGGAGGATATGGACGTCATTCCGTAAAATTGGTCTTTTACAAGAGTCTCAAAGGTATAGGATATCACAGCCTTACGTTTGTCGGTAGATATGTCTCCGAGAGTTGCATTTTTGCCGTTCACCTGCGCTCCTGATGTGGTGGCTTGAATATACACGTTTTCGCCATTTTTAATCTCAATATATACTTTTACGGAATATTTAACGCCTTCCTTAAAGCGTCCTTTTTCATCGAACTCGCCTTCCCACTTGATTTCGCTGACAAAAACCTCCGAGTCGCTGGGCAGGTATGCCTTACCTGGCTTTTTTCCTATCTCGGGTTCATCGATATCAAGCTTGATTTCGGTTATTGCCGCAGCTGCAAAAACGTTTAACGGAATTACCGACAGCCATAAAACGGTTGTCAATACGATACAAATAAATCTGCTAAATTTTTTCAAAATAACCTCCATTCTGCCGCGATGCGCGGCAGCACAAATACTTTGTGAAAATCAAATGTGATTGCCTTGCAAACAAAAATGGGACGGGACCCATTTTTAATTTGAATTTCTGTGCGTGAAACGGTTATCGTGCGCTTACGCTAAATAAGCCTTCACGCTAACCTCCATTATTTACCGTAAAAACTATTGAAATACGCTTCATCGCCGTCTTTTAAGTCCTTAATAGGCTTGAACTTGCTTCTGTCCACCCAAACCTTTGAGCCGGTAAAAGGATGAACTGTTTCAAGCCAGCCGAAACGTGCTTCCATTTCATAATAATAAGGGTGCTCCGATGCCTTCTGACCACCGGCCCCGGGGACAGAAACCCATATGCGATGACCTTCGGTAAAGGTTGCCTGAGTAGGAGCAAGATCGGTAGGCGAGTAATGATATGTGCCTTCCAAAATAACCTGATACCAGCCAATCTGATCGGCATTTACCGATCTGTTTGCAACAACTGCTGCCTGCTCGATGGTACATTTGCCGTTCTGTATCTTTGATTTAATTTTTATTATTCATCAAGCAAATCGCGGCGGCTTGCTTCTGACCACAGATCAAGCTCACGCGAATAAGGACCGTCACTCATGTATATACCGCGCGCTCTGAAGTCGGCGATTGCCTTTTGAATATACTCATACTCTGCGAGCAAACGCTCGTCACTCATTTCAGCAGGCGGTGTCAGGCTTCCGTACCAATCGGGATGCTTTCTGTAATCCTCCGGAATCGGGGGATCAAGCGTTATTGCACCCTGCTTAACGGTTTTGCGGAGTGTTTCGATAAGTGCACCGTTATCCGTCGGAGCAACGTAGTAACGGTAAAGGAACGTT
>JAFYPR010000041.1 GCA_017547445.1 Clostridia bacterium | reverse complement strand
GAGGTTTTTTGTTTGGTGGAATGAGAGGGTGAGATTCGGACAGCTACGGTTGCCCGCAGGCAAGCCAAACAGTCCGGTGGACTGTTTGGCAGTAGCGCGGACCAAAATCCACCCTCCTAAAGTCTTTTTCTGTAAGCTGTATTTATATAGGGAATAGTGTTTGCTCTTTTATTTGACAAATCCTCACACTTCGGCTATACTTATCTCGTTGAGGTGATATTATGCTTAAAAGACATAAAAAAATAGTTGATGAATATTTTCGTGATGCCACAATATGGTTTTATTCTACTTTAGGGTTTATTGCTTTTATTGTAGTGCTGTTTGTGGTGCTTTTCCTGACGGAGGGTCCCGGTGAGAGTACGCAGTCGGTTAAGCCTTTTGTGACGGTGGCGGTATGTTTTTATATGCTTTACACGGGACGTAACATTTTCAAGCTGAAGCACCGCTCTGTGAAAGATCTGAAAAACGGAGAGATAGCAACAAAAAAGATTACCGTGAAAAAATTCGGAGTTGATACAAGGTATAATCTTGCCATTTCACGAAACAAGAAAAAGATGACGGGCAGAATTAAGTATGGCATTCTTGATACAGAAGGCAATATTTACTGTCTGGTGAGGGGGAAGGAGAAAAAATTGCCTGATGATTACATTGAGGGCAAAACCATTACGGTTACATATCTGGAAAATTCAAAGCTTGTGCTTGAAATAGCTTTTGACCTTCGTGATGATATTGACCCGGGGATGGATTTGTTTAAGGCGGTTTTTCCTCAGTACTTTGAAAGAATATATGATTGATTAAAGGAGAATTCCAATGAGCATAGAACGCGTAAAAGAATATTTTAACACATTCGGCATTGCCGACAAAATACAGGAGTTTGAAGTTTCTTCTGCAACTGTTGCCCTGGCAGCCGAGGCGCTTGGCTGTGAAGAGGCAAGGATTGCAAAAACACTCTCTTTTTCAGAGGGTGACGGATGCATATTAATCGTTTGTGCAGGCGATGTTAAGATTGACAACCCGAAATTCAAGGCGGAGTTTTCCATGAAGGCAAAAATGCTTCCTTACGATGTGGTGGCATCTTTGTGCGGTCATGCGGTGGGCGGAGTGTGCCCCTTTGCGGTAAACGAAGGCGTTAAGGTTTACCTTGACGAAAGCTTAAAAAGGTTTGAAACGGTATTTCCTGCGGCGGGGAGTAGTAACAGTGCAATTGAGCTGACGATAGAGGAACTGGAAAAATACGCAAAGCCTGCCAAATGGGTAGATGTGTGTAAATTGGTAATTAGTAATCAGGAATGAGCAACTAACTATTGCTTCAGAAAAGGTGTCCGCGAACGGCGGACACCTTTTCTTACGTCGATTACATTTTTCTTGATTTTTGTGATAAAATCTGTTATACTATTAGATATCATTGCGAAAAAAGTATGCGAGGTGTCGAAATTGAGTTCAAAAACTCTTATGTATATTCTTAAAAGAATGCTTCTGGCAGTCCTTACTGTATGGATTGTTATTACGGTTACATTCTTTGTAATGCGTGCCGTGCCCGGCGGTCCCTTCATGGGCGAAAAGGCGATTACTCCTGCGGCTCAGGCGGCATTGGAGGCTAAATACGGTATGGACAAGCCTCTTTTTGAACAGTACACAACATATCTTTCCGATATTGTTACAAGGTTTGATTTCGGCCCGTCCCTTAAAAACCGAGGCAGAGATGTTATTGACGTTATTTCTGACGGCTTTAAGACAAGTATTCCCTTAGGTCTTTCAGCGGCAGGTATTGCCCTTGTAACAGGTGTTATACTGGGTGCTGTTGCGGCTTTGAGAAGAAATAAGTTCATTGATAAGGTTATTATGGTAATAACTACGGCGTGTGTATCAATGCCTTCCTTTATTATGGGCTCGCTTCTGCTTATTGTTTTTGCGGTAAGGTTCCCCATACTTCCTGCCAATGGTGCGGCAGAGGGCGGTCTTATTCTGCCTGTTATAACCCTTGCATTATATCCTATGGCATATATTACCCGTCTTACACGTTCTTCAATGCTTGATGTTCTGGGACAGGACTATATACGTACCGCAAGAGCAAAGGGTGTGTCACCTGCGAAGGTGATTTTTAAGCACGCCCTTAAAAACTCACTTATCCCCGTTGCAACATACTTCGGTCCAATGCTTGCATACATCGTAACGGGCAGTCTGGTTGTAGAGCAGATTTTTGCCGTTCCCGGCATAGGCAGAGCCTTTGTATCCAGCATTACAGACCGTGACTATCCCATGATTATGGGTACAACAATTGTGCTTGCGGCACTTATTGTTATCATGAATCTTGTGAGCGATATCCTCTATAAGGTTATCGACCCGAGAATTACTCTTGAGTAAGGAGGCAGTAATATGAATAAAAGACCTTTTTCAATGCAGGTAGATTTAGATATGTTCAATCCTGCTTCCGATGCAGAGAAGGAATATCTTGTAAAAATGCGCCCTTCCTCCACATTCTTCAAGGATGGCGTAAAGAGACTTATGAGAAATCGCATTGCATCTGTCAGCCTTATGCTTGTTGTGATAGTTGCTCTGGCATCAATTATTCTTCCCATGTTCTGGCCCTATTCCTACGACCAGCAGCTGGGTCTTCAGCCCGGTAAGCCTGTTGACCCGTCCTTTAAT
>JAFYPR010000040.1 GCA_017547445.1 Clostridia bacterium | reverse complement strand
TTTCCTGCATCTTTTTGGTTAGTTTGAAAATTTAATCTGATTCCAGAGTGACTGGATATAGTTGTTTGTTTCCTCGGGAAGCGCTACATAAAGCTCTGTTTTTTCATTTAAGAATTCGTCCGAGGGATAACGGCGTTCATCATTCTTCACTTCGTCGTCAAGAAGCTCGAATACTTCCTTATGGGGAGTGGAATAGCCGATATATTCGCAGTTTGCAAGAGCTATTTCGGTTTCACAAAGGAAGTTGATATACATTTCAGCCGCTTCCTTGTTGTTACAGCCTGTAGGTATACAAGCCGCATCTACAAAGCGGTTTGTGCCTTCCTTGGGGATTACGTAATCCAAATCAGGATTGGAATTCATCATAGAAACCGCATCACCTACGTAGTAGGGAGCAATGGCGGCATTTCCGCCTTCCATCTTATCGAAAACTTCGTCCATTACATATGCCTGTACAAGATTAGCAGAGTACTGCCCATAGAGCTTATCAAAGGTTTCGTCAATCTCGTCCTTATCGGTTGTATTGAGGGAATAACCAAGGTAGCACTGTGCCGCAGCAAAGGCATCACGGGGGTTGTTGAACATTAAAATGTTGCCCTTTTGTGCTTCGTCCCATAATGCGCCCCAGCTGTCGGGAGCCTTATCATACATGGTTTTATTATAAATCAGACAAACCATGCCCCATGTGTAGGGAACAGAATATTCGTTTTTGGGGTCATAGGACAGATTTTTGAAGGTATCCATAATCTTTGTATCGAAATTAGGAATATTTTCATAGTTGAGCTTCTGGATCATACCCTCATTGATAAATCTGGAAATCATATAGTCAGAGGGGATAACAATGTCGTAATTTGCACCGCCGCTCTTCAATTTCGCATAAAGCTCCTCATTGTTTGTGTAAGTGGTGTAATTTACCTTTATACCTGTAAGCGCTTCAAACTGTTCATTAACGTTTATCATATCAGCCTCGTCAATACAGAGATATTCGCCCCAGTTTGCAACACTGATTGTTAACTTATCATTGGCAAAGCGTGTATAGTCGTAATTGGAAAGCATGCGCATATCTAACTCAAGCTTAGGACCTATATTAAGGACAATACCAACTGTAACCCCAATAGAGGAGAGCAACATTACACACGCTGTGATAAGGGCAATAGTCTTCTTCCTTGAGCGCAGACCCTCTTTCTCTTTTTGTTCATTCCTTAGCTTCTTATTATCAAGGAAATTCTTCACAACAAGAATTATAAGAATGGTTACAAAAATAAGTGTCGAAAGTGCGTTTATACTGGGGTCCATGTTACGCTTTGTCATGGAATTGATAACTATAGGCAGTGTATTCACACCATCACCTGAGTTGAAGTAGCTGACAACGAAGTCGTCAAGAGAGTAGGTGAGAGCCATCACAAAGCCCGAAAAAACACCGGGCATTATTTCGGGAATAACAACCTTGAAAAATGCCTGTCGGGAATTACAGCCTAAATCATAAGCTGCTTCCAGAAGATTTGGGTTCATCTGCCTTAATTTAGGCAACACCTGGAAGATAACATACGGAACACAGAATGCTATGTGAGCAAAAACAAGTGTTATGTAGCCAAATTCCAAGGGGGTAAAACGCATAAACACCTTAAAAAGAAGCATTAAGGATACACCCATGATAATTTCGGGGTTAACAATGGGGATATAGGTAATATTCATTACAAGAGAACGTGCTTTTTTATTAAGATTGTTTATGCCTATAGCGGCAGTTGTGCCCAAAGCTGTTGAAATAACCGAGGACACTATTGCGAGCAAAAGTGTATTGAAAAGTGCGAGCATTACGGTACGGTCAGTAAAAAGAGCCACATACCATCTTAAGGAGAAACCGCCCCATGCAACTCGTGAATCATTGGCATTGAATGAGAATACAACGAGTGTCAGAATGGGAAGGTAGAGGAAAAGCACCAGAAGGACCATGTAAAGTCTGGATGCAAAAGATTTTTTCATATTACAGCATCCTCCCCTCCAAACTGGTTAAAGATACCTATAATAACAAGGACGATAACCATAAGCACCAAACTGAGAGCAGAACCAACATACGGGTCGTAATTCATGCCCAGAAATTCCTGTTCAATAAGGTCACCAATAAGACCGATGGTGGAGCCTGAGAGCATTCTGGAGATGATAAACGTAGAAACGGAGGGCACGAAAACCATTGTAATACCGGTGGAAATACCGGGGATGGAAAGGGGAATAATCACCTTTTTTATTACATTTGAGTCTGAGCAACCCAGATCCTGTGCCGCTTCAATAACGCTTTTGTCTATTTTCGTCATGATAGAGTAGAGTGGCAGTATCATAAAAGGCAGATTGTTATAAATCATGCCTAAAATTACTGCGGTGGATGTATTAAGCATTTTTAAGGGTTTAAACCCGAAAAACATAAGTATCTGATTAATAAAACCGTTTGAGTCAAGTATATTCATCCATGCATATGTTCTCAAAATAAAGTTAATCCACATAGGAAGCATAAGAAGCATAAGCACTGTGGACTGCTTTTCCTCGGGTAATCTTGAAATTATATATGCCGCAGGAAAACCGAGAAGAAGACATACAACAGTAGTTACGACTGCATACATAACTGAGCGCATCAATGTGGGGAGATATTTTGAAATTTCCATAATATTGGAAAGGGTAAAAGTGCCGGTTTCCTTATCCGTAAAGGCAAAAATACCAACCAAAACAAGTGGCACCACCGTAAATACTATCATCCACACATAATATGGAATTGCAATAGCTTTTGATTTCATTTCTTAACCTCTTTTCCGTAAATTTAATAATAGTATACGGAAAAATTATTCCTTCTTAAGCTTATGCATGATATGGATATCATTAGGCTGCAATGTCATACCAATACGTGCGCCCACAGGCTGACTTTTTGTAGAATGTATTTTCCAGAGGAAATTATCAGTTTCCACAAGAATTTCAAAGTGAACGCCCTTGAAAATTACATCCTTTACAACACCGACAATTGCTTCCTTGCAGGGGGCAACCACTTTGATATCTTCAGGGCGGATTACCACATCCACCAACTTGTCAACACCAAAGCCGGCATCCTCACATTCAAACACAACTCCGCCGATATCAACAAAATAGTCGGCACGCATAACACCGTCAATAATATTGCTTTCGCCAATGAAGTCGGCAACAAATGCATTGACAGGCTCGTTATATATATCCTCAGGAGTGCCTATCTGCTGAATTTCACCGTGGTTCATAACAACTACGGTATCACTCATCGTGAGGGCTTCCTCCTGGTCATGTGTAACATAAATAAACGTGATACCAAGACTCTTCTGAATCTTTTTAAGTTCAATCTGCATTTCTTTACGAAGCTTTAAGTCAAGTGCGCCCAAAGGTTCGTCCAGAAGAAGAACGCGAGGTCTGTTTACAAGTGCACGTGCGATACCGACTCTCTGCTGCTGACCGCCGGAGAGAGAGTTGATGGAACGACGTTCGTAACCTGACAGATTCACCAGTCTGAGCATCTCAGTTACATTTTCTTTGATTTCAGACTCGCTCATTTTCTTTAATCTTAAACCAAAGGCTATGTTTTCATACACATTAAGGTGGGGGAAGAGAGCATATTTCTGGAAAACAGTGTTAATATTTCTCTTGTAAGCAGGGAGATTATTAATCTTTTTTCCATCAAAATAAAGCTCTCCGCGCTTCATTTGCAGAAAGCCTCCTATAATCCTTAATGTTGTTGTTTTTCCACAACCCGAAGGTCCAAGTAAAGTAACAAACTGCTTGTCGGCTATATCGAGATTGATGCCCTTAAGCACCGTTTCACCGTCATAATCGACAACTGCATTTCTTAAACTAATAATATTTTCCAACCGTTTGCTCCTTCATATTGAAATTTCAAGTAATTTTCGTATGAGAATATCCCCCCATACAGCAGAAACACATGCCAAAACGACTATAAAGCATGTAATGAAATTATACAATATACTTTTGTGAAATACAATAGTTTTTTAAATTTTTTGTCGATTATATTTTCGCAGAGGCTCATTGTGCTGTTTTTAGCAAATATAAACAAATAACAGTTGCAATTTCAATGATATCTTAGTATAATTATATTATATTTTATAGTTAGGAGTGGAAATATGAAAAGAGTTTTATCTGTTATGCTCACCTTGGCGCTTATCATGTCAGTTATAGGCACAATTCCTGTAGCGGTAAGTGCGGCAAGCATGAGCGACGCTGACTTTTTTCCAAAGTTTGATCTTACAACTTCCGGCATGGAAGATGTTAAGACTGCAGTAGACAGCAAAGATTATACTGCTGCAAAAAGAGAATTTGTCAAGTATTTATCCGAGAGAAAGGCAGAGGGAAATGCTGCTGCGTTCCCAATTACTGAGGCGCATAAAAATTACGGACAGGCAGTGCTTCCTCTTGATAATATACTGACAGGTCCCTATGAATTTGACGTATGGCTTAACCGCTTTACCGTTACAGGTAAGGATTACGAGCTTTATGAGGTTGATCTTACAGAAAAGACAGCTCAGGAATTAAACAACCAGGCTATTTCCGTGATGCTTTTCGAAAGACAGAAGCAGGCTTTCCCTGTACTTGTTGCAAGCAAGGAATATGAAGACCTTGAGCCTGTGCTTGTTATTGAAACTGTAGAGGGTGATACATATGAAATCATGGCAAATCATGATACTTATGTAAATTCAGGCTCAACAGGCACTACATACGGAAACGCAAAAGAATTATACGTGAAGGAGCAGAGTGATTCTTTATCCTCTCCTTTCGGCAGTCAGACAAGAAGAGCATATATTAATTTCTCCTTGGAGGAAGCGGCTAACAAGACTGTTGAAAAGGCTACAATGAAGCTTTATGCCCGTTTAGCCGACGATGCAACTGTTGATTCTTTAGATGTTCACGTAATCAGTGTTGGCGATACCATGTGGGACGAAAATCGTCTTACATGGGCTACAATCGGTGGTAATATTTATTCTTATCAGAATGCCGATGTGCCCACATGGCAGAAGCCGAGCGGTGCTGACAATGAATACGAAAACGTAACTGCACGTTTCTGGTATGCCCGCAGTATGGCTTATGAATATCTTACATATCTTGCAGACCCCGTTGTATATGCAAATGAGCATCCTCTTTATCCGGATGGCAGTATTTTCGGTGAAAAGCTTATTGACCTTATGGATGCCTTTGCCACACAGAAGGGCTATGGCTATAACCGTACACTTGAAACAGGCGAGAGGTTAAACAGATGGGTTGACGTTTTAGATGCTCTTATCGATACGCCTGCAGTACAGAACAATCCCGATAAGGTATGCAACATTATCTCCTTCATGTGGGGCGACTGTAACAGTCTTGCCACAAAGGACATTACAAACGGAAGCTATTGGTGGAGCAACTGGAGAATCGTTGCGAATGCCGGTTTTTATAAAGCTAACGAATATTTCTCCGAATGGAAGAACTACACAACATGGAGAAATAAGGCTGATTATAATGTGAATTATACTTTGGATCTTCTCTTTGTTGACGATATGAGCTTTGCTGAAGCAGGTCCTGCTTATGCAGTATGGTGCGTTGAGCTTTTCGGCGACTGCGTAAGAATGGCTGAATTAAATGGCAGACCTATGGATAAAACATTTACAGAAAAGCTCCGTTATGCAACCAGGTTTGCTTTAGAGAGCATTTATCCCGACGGTTACGATACAAATATCGGTGACTCTAATTACAAGGACAGAATGAGCGTATTTGCCGATTTGGATGAATATTACGGTAATGACTCTATTATTAATGCTTTTGTAAATGGCGAGGATGAAGGTGCGGAATACTTCTCCAGCATTTATCACGATTCAAACACAATGCTCATGCGTAACAGTTGGAATCCCGATGAAGCTGTATATTTGCAGTTCAATAACAACCCCTTCGACGGTCATGCACATCCCGACAGCGCAGCTGTTGTTATGTATGCATACGGCAAGCCTCTCCTGGTAGACAGTGGTCGTTACAGCTACTCTAACTTTAATACTATTTATAATGACCTCCGTTATGCTTCAGCACACAACACAATCGAAGCCGTTGGCGCATCTATGTCAAGTCACTCCGGTGCTGCAAAGCCTTTGGAATACGCTGTTACAAACGATGTATTTGACTTTGCGACAACAAGTCAGAGCGGTTATAGTGGCGTAACACATACAAGAAATGTGTTCTTTGTAAAGGATGGCTATTCCATCGTTACAGACTATGTAACAGGCAACCAAAACCGTGAATACCGCCAGAACTGGCACTTTATGCCTTCCTCCAATGCGGAAATGAGCGGCAAGGTGGCTACAACAAACTTCTATAACGAAGCAAATATCGTAATTGCAAACGCAGGTAGTGACACAGCTCTTATCCGTGACGGCTTCCATAGCGCTGACTACGGCCTGGTAGCAGGCGCAAAATATGCATCCTATGGCAAGACAGGTAGCGACGTTAAGTTTGACACGGTACTTTACCCCACCAGAGAGGGCGAAGTAGCTGACGTAGTTGTTACAGACCTTGCAGAAGGTGATAACTCTAAGGCGGCTATTGAAATTACAATTGATGATGAGACATCTTATTATTATGTGAAGAATAACGACAATGCAGACGGTTTATTCAGCGATTATGAAACAGATGCTAAAATGGCGTATGTTTTCGAAAAATCCCGAAATAATAAAAGTATTTCCATTGTTAACGGCAAAACTCTCAGTAATATAATCAACAGTGAAAATAATATTACGTCACTTAATGTCAGGTACGAGAATGGTAATGTTTATATCACAGGTGAAAATCTTGTGCCTTCGACAAATTCAGATGCAATATTAATGAATTTCGAAAATGAAGTTTCTGCTGTATATCTCAACGGTGCAGAAATTGAGTTTAGAGACGTTTACGAGAGCTTTGAATCACTTGGCTTCTATGCCGTAAGAAGCACAGATATCTCCGGCTCGGGTGATATAAGCTACAATGGCAAGGAATACAATATCGTTGGCGAAAACATTATTACAAACGGTGATTTCTCTGACGGTACAACAGACTGGACAAATGCGTCTACAGGTGCGCAGTACTCGGGCACGGTATCTTCTGTAAATGCACACGGTGAGTCTATGTCTCTTACAAATACTGCAAGCGCAGGCGGTAATACTGCATCTACCTTGAGACGATTTGTTCCCATTGAAGGCGGAAAGAGCTATTATCTGTCTTATTACGCATATGCAACAGCCGCAACAACAGGTAATGCACAAATGTCTGCGGCAGTGCTTACCAAGGGCGGTCCCGTATTTGGCAGCTTTAACGGACTTTCATACTACAACTACAAGACATACGGCGGTATGAACTCATGGTCCTCCGAAGGCAGTAATACACATATCGGCGGCAGTGTGGGAAGAGCAGATGATTTGTATGCTCAGGGCATGAATCATAAGGAATTTGTGTTCAATGCTCCCGAGGAAGCAGAGCACATAATGCTCAGCTTCTTTGCATGGACTGATACAGGCAGACTCTATCTCAGTGATTTTGAATTGTATGAGCTTGAAGAAATTGTAAACGAAGACGAGGTAGCAACAACTGTTACAGTTGAGTTTGTTGATTCTGAAGGCAATTCAATTGCTGACAGTATCACAGAAGAAATAGGCGAGGGCGAAATTTATATTTACGAAGCACCCGAAACCATTACAACTGTTGATGAATACTTTGTTCTTGACAAAACCAACTCAACTTTAAGCTGTAAGACAGTAAAGGGCGAGAATGTTATAGGCGCTGTTTATAACAAGGTTGGCTTAGTAACTGTTAAGCACGTTGATGAAGAAGGCAACGAAATTGCAGATAACGAAACATACGAATGCGCTATCGGTACAGCATTCAACGGCGATGAATATGCAAAGACAAACCTTATATTTGAATCCAAGGTTTATAACTACGTTGAAAATGCAGATGACGTTATCGTCGTATCTGCCAAGATTTCCGAAAACGTAATTGAACTTACTTACGAAGAAAGTGATGTTTCCTTTGACGGCAAGCTTGCACACTTCACATTTGATGATGAAGAAACGGGCTTTAACAGTGAATTTGCCAAGGCTGAAAACAGCGGTACAAACACTCTTTCAAATGATGCAATGCGTGGCAAGTCACTTTATCTTAACGGCTCAGGTGCAAACTTCCTGTCTGTTACAAATGCAGACGGAGAAGCACTTCTCACGGGTCTTGATGAAATTACTGTTGTATTCTACGCAAAAGTAGCAGGCAGTGATGCAAACTGGGCGCTCTTTATGGCACCTGATACTGCATCACAGGTTTATGCAAACGAGCATTATGTAGGTATGCTTCATAACGGCTCAAACATGAAGGTTGAAAGATATAATAACGGCAGAACACCTACAATTGACATGGCAGATTCTACAGGCGTATGGAAGAAGTATGCGCTTGTAATCAAGGAAAGCATGACAACTCTTTATATTGACGGAGTTTCGACTTCTCTCGACTCTGCAAATAAGCTTACAGATATTCTTGGCAGTAATTCCATCATCCAGATTGGTAAGGCCAACTGGGGCAGCGGTGAATACTTCAACGGTTATATAGATGAATTTATGATTTATAACTATGCACTTTCTGAAAAAGAAATTGCAGATATCGGTGGCAGCAGTAAGGTTACTGTAAGCTTTGTTGATAAAAACGGCAGCACTCTTAAGGCTAGCGAGGAGATCACTGTTCTTTCGGGTGTTGAGCTTACAGAAAGTGTAATTGATTACGAAAAGCTGATGACAGTTGACGGTGTTGATTACATGGTCAAGACTGTTGAAGGTCTCGGCAAAGTGGCAGATGGCTCCGATATGACGGTAAAGGTTGTTTACGCCGAAGCTGTTTCTTCCGAAACAACCTTCAATGCAACAAGAGGCGATTCCCTCCGTTCAGCTACAGACAGTTCGCTTTCAGACTTTGCAAGTGAAGCAGGCGGCGACTATCCCGCAAGACTTATGACAGACAACCGCTGGTATAAGAGAGCAGGACTTGCAGGCTTTGAAGTAACTGTTCCTGCAAATGAAATTATCACAAAGGCTACAGTTAAGCTTCATGTAAATGCTTCAAACGGTACAACGGGCGCAGCAATTTATGACGCATCTCAGCTTCCCGAGGATTGGGAAAGAGGTAACGTATCAGGCTTTGCACTTCCCGCAGAGCCCATCACAAGAGGCGTTGTAAACGGAGCATACATCACATTTGACGTTACTGATTATGTAACAGAAAACGGCAATGTTTCATTTGCAGTATTTACAACAACGGCTGATCAGTACATTATCTACGATTCAGAGCTGACAAGCTATATTCCCCAGCTTATTGTTGAAACAGCGAAGGAAAAGCTTACAAGCTTTGAAATCGTAGACAATAAGGCTGTTTATACATCTTATGACGGTGAAAATGCAACAGTGGCAGTTATATACTACAGCATTAACAATGAGGTTATAAAGGTTGTAACAGATTCCGGCAACGGTGAAACAGTTTCTGTAGCAATCGAATCTGATGTAGCCGATGCAGTAGCATATAAGGCAATTGTGTGGAATTCAAAATCGGGCATGAAACCTATAATGCCTGCCATTACGGGAGAATTTA
>JAFYPR010000039.1 GCA_017547445.1 Clostridia bacterium | reverse complement strand
GGATTTTTTACTTATTACCTCTTCACTCTTCACTATTCCCTAAAATGCACGGATTTTTTGGAAGGTAATAAGTAATAGTGAAAAAGGAAGAAGTTAAGGTAGTTTTGCTTACGCAAAACAAAATTAAAATATCTCTATGGTTCGGCTTTCCCGGAAAAAAGATTATTCTTTTTTCATCGATATAAATCTCTTGCGAGATTTTCGATATGTCTTACAGACTCGATATGTGCTGATGCACTCGATATGTTGCCTTACGGCAACGAGATTTATATCATATCGAGTTTTGAGCAAAGCGAAAAACATATCGATTTTACGAAAGTAAAAATATCGAGCAAACGGAGTTTGCATATCGACTAAAAATAAGTGCATCTATTATGTACGTGAAATCCAGAAAAAAGACAGACTTCACTTTCGAAATCTGTCTTTTTTGATTACTTTGTTATACCTTCCATTGCGACCCGTGCCGCCTCGGTTGAAATGTTGCATTTTAAGCTATAGAGAGGGACTGTAGTTAAAAGCTTATCTGCAACATCAAGAACTTTTGCAATCCCATCACGGTTTTTCGGCAGATAAATCTGCTTAAGCAAAAACTTGTTGAATTCATCGGAAGATATTCTTTCAATTGAATTTTCCTCCCCACGTGAGAGGAGCACAATGCCCTTCAATGGCGCGCTTGCATTGATATTGTAATGCTCCTTGCCGCACCAGGGGGTGCCGTAGGCAATAAAGTTATCGCCCGAATATCTGATTAAGGGTTTATCGCCATTAATGATTTTAACCTTGTCGCCGTAAAGAGTCTGCCATTGGCGGATATGCGTGGTTTTGCCTGTGCCCGAAGGAGCGGTAAACATATATGCATTACCCTCGTATTCAATAACGGCTCCATGCATAAGAATACCACCGTTTTCAATAACGTAATTGCATATCTCGCGGTAAATCTCAAGAAACTCAATATAATGAACAGGGTATTTTGGGTCAAGCTTTGCCTTTTTTACCTGTATGGTTTCGTCGGATACTGTAATACTGCAGTGCGGTTCTTCCTTTGTAACATAATCAGTCAGGAATTTTTCGCAATAGGTATATTTGTTGTTGATTTCAAATACAAAATCCGCAACCTTTATCCTCAACTGAACCACCATTCCTTTGAAAATACAACTGCAAGTAAGCCTGATTCGTCATCTGTGTTGTCGTCTTCGCCGTTTTCTTCGTCCTCTTTGACATCGCCTGCATCTTCTTCAGGCTCTGTAGAGGGAGGAAGCTCTGTGTCCTCTTGGGTTTCTTCATGGGAAGGAGCCTCAGTTTCCGCATCTGTGGGAGTATCTGTTACTTCATCGGAGGGAGCCTCGGTTTCTGCATCTGTGGGAGCATCTGTCACTTCATCGGAGGGAGCCTCGGTTTCTGCATCTGTGGGAGCATCTGTCACTTCATCGGAGGGAGCCTCGGTTTCCACATCTGTGGGAGCATCTGTCACTTCATCGGAGGGAGCCTCGGTTTCCGCATCTGTGGGAGTATCTGTTACTTCATCGGAAGGAGCCTCGGTTTCCGCATCTGTGGGAGCCCCGGTTTCTTCGTCGTCATCGGGGTTATAACCCGGCTCGTAGTCGTCATTTATATTGAAGTCGTCATCCTCTTCATCGAAACCGCCATCGCCGTTGTTATTGTCATCATCGCCTTCAACCCATCCCGGAGGCCTCCAGCCATCGTCAAAGGGGTCGTCTATAACGTTGTCCTTATCATTGTCAATGGGACCGTCGTAGTTATCGTATGTAGGTTCATCCTCCTCGGGTTCTGTGGGAGCATCCGTGGGAGGCTGTGTTTCCGGCTCGTTGGTGTTATCCTCGACGGGGTCTGTGGGTGCCTGTGTTTCTTTTTCATCGTCCTCATCATCGTGAGACGGCTTGTTGGAGCCACTCGGTCTGTTGGAGCCGCTCGGTCTGTCTGAAGACTGACCTGTTGCCCAGTTTGTCTGAGTGGTGTCCTTATAAACTACTGTGTCTACGTAGCTGGAGCCATCTGTACGGATACCGAGAGCAACTCTCATATCCTCCTGAGCCTGCTGTGCCTTAAGGTCAGAATATTCACTGCCCTGTTCAGTGGGAACTTCCGAAGGCGAATCTGTAGGTGCTTCGGAGGGGTTTTCGTTTACTGCAGGGTTTACAAATTCATAAAGCCAAAGGATAAAGTCGCCGCGGGATGCAACCTTGTCGCCTTCTGATACGGGTGTATAACCGCCCGAGGGGTTAAAGGTTTTGTGCAGAAGGTCCCATGCAGAGCGACGTGTAAGCTGTTCTGTGGGGTTAAGCCTGCCCTCTGTGTCGGGGGCTACTACCTTTGCGCCCACCGCCTGTGCAAAGACCTCACGATACCATGCATCGGTGGGGATGTCCTTAACAGATGAAATATCTGCAGGTGCCCCCGTAAAGGGCTTTGCACGGGATATAAACGTAAGTGCTTCGGCTTTTGTAAGGGAGTTTTCCGGCAAAAGCTTGCCGTCAACGCCTGAAATAATTTTTTTGCTGACTGCATATTCAAAAGCATTGTAGTATTTGCTGTCTTTCTGCGGCATATCGCTGAAACCGTCTGCAAAGCCGGGGAGACAGGATATAAGCATGAATACTGCTGTCAACAGTGCAATTCTCCTTTTCATAATTTGAATCACCTCTTTTATATATTGAGAAAAATTATATACATAATTCTGCACTTATATAATATCATATAAAAACTGAAAATTCAACAGGTAAAATGCTGAAAAACCCCCACTTGACAAGAATATATCGGGTTTTGTATAATCTTCTAAAAGGAGTTTTTGTGATGAGAAGATTTATAGAAGGATATCCGATACTTTCGTCGGTTATTATAACGGTTTTATTTTTGATAATATCAAACCTTGCGGGGGATGTATGGATTTTTGGAGATTCTGCAGCATCTCTCTTCGGGTATGAATTTGCGCAGATGGTAATTCCCTTTTTATTTGTTGTTTTCTTCTCCGATATAAGGGTGTATAAAAGAAAAGGCATAGGTAAAACCCTTCTTGCAGGGGGATATATGGCAGTAAGCCAGAGTCTGCTTCTTATTATGGTGATTGCAATAACAGCGCTTACTCCCGAAACAGAATGGTGCAGTCCATGGGGGGTAGCATACGGTATTGTGGTGCTGTTTGGTATTGGCTTCCGTGAGGAAAGCATTTTCCGTGGTGTTATCGTGGAAAACATTGCCAAAAAATATATAAAGGACAGACCGGGCGTGTATATTACAGCTGTAGCCTCAGGTGTGGTTTTCGGGGTGATGCATATGGCAAATATGTTTGCAGGGGTGGATTTAATGAGTGCAACAATCCAGTCTGTTGTAGCTATGGGTGCAGGCTTTTACTTTGCTGCCATATACCTTCGGGGCGGCAGTATATGGGCACTTATCCTGATACATTCCTTGGCAGATGCGGCAAGTATGTTTGCCCCAACCTTCACGGTGAATAACGGTGACCCCATAGAGGCGATAAACAGTCTGTCAATTTTAAATCTTGCACCGTTTTTCATTTTGACGTGGCTGGGACTGTTTCTTTTAAGAGAAAGTAAATGTGATGAAATAGTGGAAAAATTCAAAACGTCCGGGTGATTTTACCCGGACGTTTTTGTATGCTCTGCGTATTTTGTTAAAATGTTTTTTGTTACCAGCGCAGTTACGGGACCTAAAATCATGCCGAAAATGCCGATAAGGCGATAGCCTACGTACATGGCAAGAAGTGTTACAAGAGGGTGCACGCCTATCTGTGAGGATAAAATCTTAGGCTCTAAGAACTGGCGCACCACAAGGCATACGGCATATATAACAAGAAGACCTATAGCCATGGGGAAATTGCCTGTTATAAGGTGGTACAGTGCCCAGGGGATAACTATTGTGCCGGTCCCGAATACGGGAATTGCATCAATAAGTGCAATCATAATAGCGAAAAGGAAGCTGTAGCGCACATTAAGGATTGAAAGACCTATGAAAACCTCCACAAAGGTGATGCTCATAAGAATACTCTGCGCCTTTATATATGCAAAAACTGCTTCGGAAAGATACAGCTTTACTTCGCTGAGTCTTGCAGACAAGCCTGTACCAAGGATGGAGGAAAGCGACCTTTTAACCTTTCTTCGGTCACGGATGAGGAAGTAGGATGCAAGAATTGAAAATACAAAGGCAATTAAAATGCCGGGGATATGTCTGACAAAATTAATCGTAGCAGAAGAAATTGTTTCAACGATGGTTGAAGAAAGACCCGAAAGAGAAACGCTGAGATTTTCAAGTAAATCTGTAAAATTGATAGCGGTAAAATCTCCCGGAAGCAGATTGAAAATATCAATTGCAACAATTTTCAGTTCAGATAAGGTTTCCCTTACCGAATTATAAATTTCGGGGATGTGCATCGAAAAGTCATAAAGCTCGGTTATTATTTTGTCAATAAGAAGGGCTGATATACCGAAAAGTGCCGCCGCAACAAACAATATGGAAATTATTGCGCTGAGGGCACCGGGCAGCTTTAATTTTTCAAAAAGCCGGGTTAAGGGTGATGCGATAAGCGAAATTACATATGCCGCCACAAAGGGGAACAAAAGCGATAAAAGCTTCGGTATAAACAAAAAAAGAAGAATCGCACCGCCTGATAGTATGGCCAGTATAACAATTTTTTTTGCAATATTTTCTGCCTTGAGCCATTTGTCATTCATAAAATTCAACTCCTTACAAAATATAGTATATCAAACAATCAAAAAAGTAAATGGCAAGTATAAAAAGTTTACAAAAAAGATAAAATATACTTATCAAAACATTTTGAGGAGAATCAACGTGAGAGAAAAGTTTAAAACATCGGGTATATGGTATACATTACTTACAGGACTGCTGTTTTGCGTACTGTTTTTTGGTATCAACCGTGACATGAAGCTGGAAGAAGCCCAAAGACAGATACGTATGGACTATCAGAGGTGCTTCACCGAAATGGTACAGTATGTTGACGATTTGCAGATAAGTCTTGAAAAAAGCAAGTTTGTAAACGACGGGGCGCAGATGATGCGTCTTTCCGGGGAGGTGTACCGTCAGGCATCCTCTGCGGCGGCAAACCTTGCGCTGTTACCTCTTAAAACAGAACCGTTGGAGCATCTGAATGAGTTTTTGAACCAGGTGGGAAATTACGCCTACGCCCTCTCTTCCAAGATGCTTGAAGGGGGAGAGATAACACAAGAGGAGTATAATAATCTGAAAAGTCTCGAAAAATATGCCGAAACTGTGGCAATAAGCCTTGAGAAGGACTTAGAGGAGCTTTATAACGGGACTCTTGATATCCGAAGGAGTGCCGAGGGGGCAACACCCAGCGGTATTGACAAGGTAATGGGTGAAATCGAAACACAGCTTCACGATTATCCTGCTCTTATTTACGATGGACCCTTTTCCTCACATCTTACAGACCGCGAGCCTTTATTCCTTAAAGGGGAGAAGGATGTAACCGTAGAGGATGCAAAAGAAAAGGTGAAATCCTTAACAGGAAGGGATGATTTCACCTGTGAGGAGGAAAAGGGGAATATCCCTGCATACTATTTTTTTGAAGAGGAAAACAAGTGCAGTGTGGTTATTTCAAAAAAAGGCGGTTACCTTATGAGCTATCTTAATGACCGCAATACAGGGGATGCAAAACATACCGTAGAGGATGCAAAGCTTAAAGCTGTGGCATTTCTGGAAAGTAACGGTTTTAAGGGCATGAAGGAAAGCTATTATGAGGTTGTCGGCGATGTAGCTGTTATAAATTATGCTGCCGTACAGGACGGATATACCCTATATCCCGACCTTGTAAAGGTGAAGGTTGCCCTTGATACGGGTGAGATTGTAGGCTGTGAAACAAGAGGGTATCTGATGTATCACAAAAAAAGAGAAATCCCCACTGTAAAGATAAGCGAAGAGGAAGCGGTAAGCAAGGTTAACTCTCATGTGAAAATTTTATCCGTTTCTATGGCGGTTATCCCCGGGGAGGGAGAAAAAGAGCAGTTCTGCTATCAGATAGAAGGTAAAATAGATGACAGACGGTGTCTTATCTATGTAAATACACAGACAGGGGCAGAGGAAAAGCTCTTTGTATTAATCGAGTCGGAAACAGGAGTATTGGCTGTATAAAAAAGAAAAAGCTGTAAAACCAAATGGTCTTACAGCTTTTTTGAGTTATCTTACCTTTTCTTTAAATACCTTGCCTGCTTTGAAGGTGGGGATTTTGGAATCGGGAACAGTTACTTCCACGTTTGTTCCGGGAACCTTGCACACTCTGCCTGCACGTGTCTTGACTTCAAAAGTACCGAAGCCTACAAGCTGCACCTTTTCGCCGCTGTTAACTGTGTCAACGATTGTGTCGAGGAAAGCATTGAAGATTTCTTCGGTTTCTTTTTTTGATAAGCCCTGCTTCTGGGCTACCTTCGAAATAAGTGTTGCTTTATTCATAAAAATACTCCTCCGTAAAAACAAAATATACTATGCCTGTATTGTATCAAATAAAAGT
>JAFYPR010000038.1 GCA_017547445.1 Clostridia bacterium | reverse complement strand
TCATCTGTTCCCTTAACAAGGAAGCTGCCCGGTCCTTCACCACCCGGACGGGGGAAATCGTCTATGTATTCATAAGGTCCTGATGCATGGTCAGAAACCATCATTTCAATATGCCCCTGCTTTTTGTAGAAATGATAAAACCTTCCGTCATTTGCCCTGATAATATTGGAGTCAATTGCACCCACTCTGTCGCCATTGTCATTATAAGCCTTAACAAATGCTTCAGGCTCAGAAAATGTACAAAAATCTCTCGTTCTTACAACATAAACAGTATCCTGAGGACTATCGAGTGTCAGGTCCTTACCCGATGCATACACAAGGTATTCTTCCGTATCGGGGTCGTATACAGCCTCGGGCGCCCATGCACAGCCAATCGAGTCATTTGCAAATTTAACCATTCTCTGCTCCGACCAGTTTACAAGGTCGTCAGACTCCCAAACCATTAAATATTTACTTCCCGCCAGGCTCCAGGGACCCCATCCCTGACCGTCCTTTGTATTCAAATCTGTTGCGATAAGGTAAAACTTATCCCCCTCAATACTTCTTAAAAGGTAAGGGTCACGAAGCTCATATGTACCCATTTGGCTTTCAAGAATAGGCTTGTTTTCGTTTAAGTCAAACCAATTATAGCCGTCTTCACTGCCTGCAATATGGATTGACAAATGCTCATCACTGCCGTTTACAAAACCGCGGAAATAAACATATAAATATCCTACAGTTTCGCCCACACTCTCAGCCTTTTTTGCTACGGTTACCTCCTGTTTAAAGGAAGGCTTTATAAGACCTAAATCCACAGTTGCGGTAAGGGTCACTTTAACATCCTCTTCGCCTCTTACAACCTTCCCCTTTGGGATTATATAATCTCCGTTTTGGATATCCTTTGTACAAATTATGTCTTCGTTACTTGACTCCCAATACACACTCGTTCCGAAAACCTTATCGGGGAGCGTAATATTTCCCTTTATAGCATCTGCGTTATGTATCAGAAGTGCTTTTTCATACTCTTCCATGGAATGAGAAACCGACGGCTTTTTCGCCATGCGCTTGATTTCAGCATCACTCAAAGCCTTATTCTCCAGCTTGATTTCATCGGCATAAGCGTTAAGACGGGGGTCAGCGGTAAACTGGCTTTTTCCGATATAGTTGCTTCTTGTCTCACCCAGGTCAGAAAGAGTATATTCACATTCCTTCTGCACCTTCAATTCTCCGTCAACATAAATCTTAACCAATTTTCCTTCCTGTACTACGGCTACATGCATCCACTCATTAAGCTTTGTTACGTTTTCCGCATCCATATTCCATTCGTCATTGCCTGCAGTTTTATATGCAATTCTTAAATTCTTAGTATTGGACGGAATACCGAAATACACATAATTATCCGTGCCCGTGCCAAAGTCAAAAATTCTCTGCCAGCCTTTTTCCAGTCCTGTCATATTAAGCCATGCAGAAAAAGTGTAATCCTTAACACCAACATTCACATCATCAGGCATTTTAATATAGCTGCTGCCGCCGTTAAACCAGACAGACTTGCCCTTCAACCCTTCGTCAAAATACGTCAGGCGATAGCTTTCGTATTTAAGCTCATCATCAAAATCAATACTTATCATTTCCTTTTCCTCCTTTGCCAAAGCATGTATCGAACCTAATCCCATACATAAACAAAGAAATCCTGCCAAAGCTTTTTTCATATCATTTTCCTCCCTTTCTCGCTGGGAGCACCAGCACGGGACAGTGTGTAACAGGCATCCGCAAATGCCCTTTTAAAAATCGTATCCCGATTTTCAAAAGCAGACCTGTCCCTGTTCATTATAAAAATGTTGCAGTTACCCAACCAAAGCAAACTGATATAATTATCATATCACACAATTCCCTTCATTGCAATAAATAAAAAGGCTCCCTTTACACAAGGGAGCTGCAGACTGTCCGGGACTTTCTTTTATTTCAGATTCTTTCGTGCCTCTGTTCACTATATCACAGTTTTATTTACTTCTGTAATATCTAAAACAAGTGTCAAGATACGCCTTATGCGCAACGGTTATAATAAGGTTACGAAGCATCATTTTAACCTCGTGATTATTCTCGCCTATTTTGACCATTTCATCCTGCAGTCCGAAAACATATTTCACAACATTTTCAAACTCCTCAACAAGATAATTATATGCCTTCTCGTTTTCGTAGTTTTCCTTCTGCATCTCAATAAGAAGCCTTATATCCTCCATACTGAGAACGGTTTTTGCCATTGATATAAAAATCAGATACGCTATCTGGTCACGTGAATACTGCTTTTTTACGGGGTTTGTAATAAGCCCTTTTTTTACATAATTACTTATCATCGAGCTTGTTATTATCATTTCACCGTTACAATTAATCTCGGAAATATATTTTGCCGTCTGCTCCAAATACAATCCCACAGAAGGAATCTCGTTATATTTAGGCAGATTAAAATTTAAAACAGCTTTTTTTAATTCATCCTTAAAATTCTCAGGCATACTATCATCCCTTTCGGGTTTATTCTACTACATCTTAACTGCCAAGTCAACCAATATATACTTGACAATCCTTTTCATCTGTATTAAAATATCCTATGATAGGTTTTTGAAAAACCGATAACAGGTTAGGGAGGTCTACCCATGGAATTCAAAATAGTATCCGACTCTTCTTCAAGCATTTTCTCCTTTGATAAGGTTTGTT
>JAFYPR010000037.1 GCA_017547445.1 Clostridia bacterium | reverse complement strand
TGTTATCGACACGCGACCTCAAAGGCGGGCTAACGCCCTTCGGCACTTTGAGGTCTGAATTTTATAAGGAATAAAGTGACGATTTCTCGTGCAAGACTCCCTATGGGAGCCCTAAAATCGCCACTTTCGGAGGGGTGAATGAGATTAACCCCTCCGATTTTATTTTGGGAAACCTTCTTTCCCAAACCCTTCGCTATTGTGCAGAAAATGACTTTTTCGACAGTCTGAACAGCTTCATCAAAAAATGAAGCTGTTATTTTTTAGTGGAAAAAGCAACCGCCGATATGGCAATAGCCACCGGGGTTTTTCTCCAAATATTTCTGATGATATTCTTCTGCGGGGTAAAAGCCTTTTAAAGGCTCAATTTCAACTACAACCTTTTTTGTATTTTGTGCCTGAATATAATCTGTTACTTCTTTTATAACAGAAAGGTCTTCTGTGAAGGTGTAGTAGATGCCTGTGCGATAGCTTCTGCCTTCGTCCTCGCCTTGCTTGTTAAGGCTTGTTGGGTCAATTACCACATAGTATTTTTCAAGTATTTCCTTCAGGGAAATGATAGAGGGGTCATAGATAACCTCAACAGTTTCGCTATGATCACTCATTTGGCTTTTAACGTCTTCATAGGTGGGGTTTTCCCATTTGCCGTTTGCATAGCCTACGGTTGTTGCAACAACTCCGTCAAACTGGTCCATATATTTCTGCAAACCCCAGAAGCAACCGCCTGCAAGATATATTGTTTTCATAATAATTCCTCCGTTATTGATGATTAGTTGTCGTATACGGGAATAGATTTTATCTTGTAATTACGAGCTTTCAGCTTGGTATAGAAATTTGCGCGGACTGCGCTGAGATAGGGGCGAATCCATATGGAGGCAATGCCTAAAGTTATAATGTTAAGTAAAGTGTAGCCAGTAAGTGAAAGGTCAAGCATGAAAAGCTCCATTTTATGCCCTGTCATCATTTGTCTGGATATGCCTATAGCATCACAGGCTTTCATACCTTTATTTTCGGCAAGTATGTATGTTGCCATAGAATAGGAGTATATTTTTACGAAGCCCGGGATGATAAAAAGAAACATCCAACAGGTTATAAAAAACTGTGATACAAAGTGGAGCTTGATAATGCTCCACCAATCCTTAAAGCCAAGAAAGAAATCTTTTATTTTAGGAGCAATGCCCCTTGTGAGGTTGAGATATATTACATTATTGCCAAGACCTAATACGGGAAGGAATAAAAACGAACCAAAGTTGAAGCTCTTTTTAGCTGTATACTCAAATCCTAAAAAGGTTGAAGGATATTCTTTGTATGTAATTTTCAGATATCTGTTGAGAAATACCAATACAACGTAGAGAAGGCTAATTAAAAAGAGCGTTTGCATATATGGCGCAATCTGCTTTTTTGCTTTTTCTTTCAATTCCTGAAAGTCCATGGTTTCACCCCCATTAAAGTGATTTTTCGAGATTTGCTCTTATTGCCTTTAAGAAGTCGGCGGAGTTCACGGAGGTTGTTTCGCCTTCTGCAAGGAGGGCGAGGTCTTTTGTAACGATACCTGATTCGATTGTGTCGATACAAGCCGCCTCGAGCTTATCAGCAAAATTAACAAGGTCGGGTGTAGAGTCAAGCTCGCCACGCTTACGGAGCGCGCCTGTCCATGCAAAAATTGTTGCAATGGGATTTGTACTTGTTTCTTCGCCCTTAAGATAACGATAGTAGTGGCGTGTAACTGTACCGTGAGCCGCTTCGTATTCAAAGTTGCCGTCGGGGGATACAAGCACGCTTGTCATCATGGCAAGTGAACCGAAGGCTGTGGAAACCATGTCACTCATAACGTCGCCGTCATAGTTCTTACATGCCCAGATAAACCCGCCTTCACTTCTGATAACACGTGCAACTGCATCGTCAATAAGTGTGTAGAAATATTCAATGCCTGCTTTATCAAACTTTTCCTTATATTCTTTTTCAAAAATATCCTGGAAAATAAGCTTAAATGTCTGGTCGTACTTTTTACTGATTGTATCCTTTGTACTGAACCACAAATCCTGCTTTGTGCTGAGGGCATATTCAAAGCAGGATTTTGCAAAGCTGATGATTGAGGAGTCCTTATTGTATAAGCCCTGTAATACACCTGCACATTCAAAATCATAGATTGTTTCGCGGAAAATTTCGCCTTCATTTGTTGTGAAAACAAGCTCTGCCTTACCTTCACTCGGTACACGGTATTCTGTACCCTTGTAAACGTCACCATAGGCATGACGGGCAATAGTGATGGGGGCCTTCCAGCTCTTGACTGCGGGGGAAACATTCTTCACGAGGATAGGGGCACGGAAAACTGTGCCGTCTAAGATAGCACGGATTGTACCGTTGGGGCTCTTCCACATTTCGTGAAGCTTGTATTCCTCAACGCGCTGTGCGTTGGGTGTGATTGTGGCACACTTTACGCCAACGTGGTGCTTCTTTATAGCTTCACCCGCATCGAAAGTAACCTTGTCATTTGTTTCGTCACGGTGGGGAAGACCAAGGTCGTAATATTCGCAGTTTAATTCAACGAAGGGCTCTAAAAGCTCTTCTTTTATCATCTTCCAGAGAATTCTGGTCATTTCGTCGCCATCCATTTCAACGATGGGGTTAAGCATTTTTATTTTTTCCATAGTAAAGTTCCTTTCTTGTGTCAATTTGGTTTGATTGGGTAATTGCAACGATTTTATAAGGTAAGGGGACACAGCCATTCATTCATTTTCAGTATAGCTTATGACAAAACGAGAATGTGGGTTGGCTGTGGGTAGGCAATGTCCCCATAGTGGGTTGCACTCTGCATTAAAATGTAATTTATTGCATTTTAGCGGCATAGTAGTTCATCAAACAGCCCTTTAAGATGATATCCTTTTCATCTTCGGTAAGTCCTTTGACGTAGAGTGTGATATCTTTGACTGCATCCTTTGTTATTACCTTTGCAGGAATTTCTTCGATGCCATTTGCAATCTTTTCACGGATGCCTTCTACAAATACATAATCATTAACATCGTAGTTGAATTCATCTTCTGTTGTGAAGGGAAGGATGCCCCAGTTAATGCAGTTACTTCTGTAGCGCTTTGTGGCAAATTCTTTACAGATGTTTGCAAAACCGCCTAACACCTTCTGACAGCTTGCCGCCTGTTCACGGGCAGAGCCGTCACCGGGCTTTGTTGCATAGATTGCAGAGCCGAACTGTGTGTTCTTTATTGCGTCTTCGGGATTGTCACATACACGGGATAAAACTGCCATGATTTCTTCGGGGGTGTTACCGTTAAGGCGTTCCTTTTCAACCAAAGCAACTGCCTTGGAGCGGTTAACGTATTCGGGTTCACGTCTTGAGAGTGCAAACTCAGCAAGTCGGAGGGGATTGGAGCGGTAGCTTGAGGTTTCGCCCGAGGGGATAAGCTCGTCAGTTGTTGTAACCTCGTCATGGATAACTGCCGCCATTTTAACAAGAAGGTTATCTGTCAATACGTTCATGCGGGGCCAGTCGGTGATGTTGGGACCAAGCTTTAATTCAGCATTGGGGTCGGCTTTGCCAAAGCCCTGATAAACTCTCTTTTCATAAACAGCCTTGTCAAATGTATATTCAGAAGGAGTATAGTCATATTCAATATCGCTTGCGGCTGTTAACACGCCACCCATTTTAGCTGTTGCGGCAATGGAACGGGAGTCCATAAGTGCTACGCCGCTGAGCTGACCTTCTCCGGGCTTACTGCCTTCGCGGTTGGGGAAGTTACGTGTTGTGTGACGGATGGAGAAGCCGTTGTTACCGGGAACGTCCCCTGCACCGAAGCAGGGACCGCAGAAGCAAGGCTTGAAGAGTGTGCCTGTTTCAAGTAATTTAGCCTGTGCGCCGTTTTTGATAAGAGCAAGGTTTACGGGCACTGAGGAGGGGTATACGGAAAGTGAGAAATAGCCGTTTCCGATATTGCCGCCGTCTAAGATTGCGGCAGCTTCCATGATGTTGTCAAACATACCGCCCGAGCAGCCTGCAATAACACCCTGGTCAACCATTAATTTGCCGTCGACTAATTTTTCAGTTAAATGAAGCTGTGCTTTTTTGCCGAACTGTTCTTCGGCTCTCTTTTCAACTGCGCGGAGAATATCTGCCGCATTTTCATTAAATTCATGAATAGAATAAGCTTCAGAAGGATGGAAGGGGAGAGCAATCATACATTCAATTTCGCTAAGGTCAATAACAACTGCTCTGTCGTAATATGCCACAGAACCGGGAGCAATTTTTTTGTAATCGGACTTTCTGCCGTGGTTCTGATAGAAGGCTTCAACCTTTTCGTCTGTTTCCCAGATAGAGGAAAGACAAGTTGTTTCTGTTGTCATAACGTCGATGCCTATTCTGAAATCCATAGAAAGGTTTTCAATGCCGTCACCGCAGAATTCAAGAACACTATTTTTTACAAAGCCGTTTTTGAAGGTCTGCTTAACAAGCTCCAAAGCAACGTCGTGAGGACCTACGCCCTTTTTGGGTGTGCCTGTAAGGTATACGAGCACAACATCGGGAGAAGGAACATCGTAGGTATTCTTCAAAAGCTGTTTTACCAATTCGGGACCGCCTTCACCGATTGCCATTGTGCCTAACGCACCGTAGCGTGTGTGGGAGTCGGAGCCAAGAATCATACCGCCGCATTTTGCCATCATTTCCCTTGCATACTGGTGGATAACCGCCTGGTTGGCAGGTACATATATACCGCCGTAGCGTTTAGCGGCACTAAGACCGAATACATGGTCGTCTTCATTGATTGTACCGCCTACTGCACAAAGGGAATTGTGGCAGTTAGTGAGTGCATAGGGAACGGGAAATTCCTTAAGACCGCTTCCGCGAGCTGTCTGGATAATGCCCACATAGGTTATATCGTGACTGATAAGAGAGTCGAACTTAATGTTCATTTTCTTCTTATCATCTGTTACTGAATGTGCGCGCATTATCTGATAAGCCATTGTGTTTTCTTTTGCTTCTTCGGGAGAAGGAAGAGAGGGGGAAATTTCTAAAAGCTCTCTGCCGTCTTTCAGATAAACGCCGTTGTTTATAAGTTTTGTCATAGGAAAAACCTCCTGTAATAAAATGCTTGTTAAAATAAAAATTATATAGTATAATAAGTTTACAGATTTGATTAAGGAATGACCTGCAATGAAAAAAATAAGTGAAAATGCAAGCTGCAGTATGTGTGCTTTCCGCGGTGATATGGAGGGCGATTACTTCAACTGCCTGAAAAAGGGGAAGGTTAAGCCTTCTGATGTGTGTAAGAAATACACATTTGACCCTTTTTCAAAACGCCCGCCAAGACAGAGGAAATTTGACACAAGTATGTTTGATCCGCTGGATTTTGACATTAATCCGTAAAGCGGATTGAAATTTCGCCCGTGGACAGGGTTTTGAAGCCGTCATCGGTTTTTACCACAAGTGCACCTTCGGGATTGATGTCAACTGCTGTGGCAGAAAAGGTAACATCTGATTGTATACATAAGATATCTCTGCCTAATACAGAGGAATGAGATTTGTAATATTCCATAAAGGATGTATCGGGCAGATTATTTATCAGTGATGCGATATTGTTGCATATTGCACCCGTAAGCTCACAGCGTGTAACCGATGATGGGTAGTCTGTAAGATAGGTGGCAATGTTTTTTATCTCCTCAGGGAGAGAAGCGGGGTAAAAATTGATGCCGATACCTATAATTACATGAGTGTCGTTAAAGCCTTCGCACAGAATACCCGAAACCTTTTTGTCACCGAGATAAATATCGTTGACCCATTTGATACCGCATTCTATATCAAAAAGAGACTCTATAGCCTTATGAACGGCTACGGCACAAAGGGTTGTAATAAAGGGCACGTTGGCATAGAGGTCATTGACAGGCATTTTAAGTGACATATAAATTCCTGCATCCTTCGGAGAGCAGAAGCTGCGGTTTAAACGTCCGCGTCCTGCACTCTGACTGTTGGCAATAACCAATGCGCAGTTATCAGTAAGTGTCTTTGCAAAACGGTTGGTGGAATCAATCTCGTCAAACACATAGACCGGCATGGAAACGTCCTTAAGATATTTTTCTATGTTTTTTGAAGAAATAACATCTTTTATAACAATTCCCCCTTGCAATTTTCTTTATATTGTAGCATAATTAAAGAGGTTTGTAAATTAAAATATAATTTAATTATATAAAATTTTTATAAGGAGGCTAAAATATGAAAAAAGTTTTAGCAATGGTGCTGACTATCTGTATGGTTTTGGCGTTTGTGCCCTCTGTAAGCTTTGCAGAGGAAACAACTATCAATGCAGTAAGAACAGCATACTTTAATTCATCCGGCGCAGAATGGAAGGCTACTGACGGAGACAATATCCTTGTTTCCACAGGTGCTACAGGCTGGGTCGGTGCACAGAGCTTCACAGATACAGACGGCACAGTGACAACACAGAGCTCTGTATCGGGTACAAATTTCGGCAGCGCAAGACATGCTCTTGTGGCATTTACAATTCCTGCAGATTTTAACCCTGATGAAGTGGCAAATGTAACCCTCTCCATGAAGGTGAAGAACGTTAAGCAGGTAACAAGCGGAGTTAGACTTTCTGTTTACGGAAACAGTGTTTCCGGAAGCTGGTCCACATCTTCAAACAAGTCTATATTCGGTGTGAACGGTTCTGATTCCGGTCTTACAAGCCTTGAACTTTTAGGTCTTACCGATGCAATAGATGCAGGTCATCAGACGGGCGAGGTATCATCAAATCAGGTGATTACACTTTCCTCGCAGAAGCTTACCTCTTATGTCTGCCGTATGGCAAAGGAAGGCATGAGTGAGGTTACCTTCCGTCTTGCAGGTCCTTTAGGCGGTGTAAGAATTTACGATACAAATACAACTACACCTCCCACACTTACGATTGAATCAGGTCAGGTGACAAGTGTAAATGTAAATACTGTTTACATGGATGGTTCGGTTGAAATTGGAACTGAAACAAAGACAGTTACAAACATTATTGTAGGCAATACATATACTCATTCAACTCCTGCTGGCAGCGTAGAATATGACGGAGATATCTATGTGTACGATGCGGCAGCTTCTACTCTTTCAACAGTAGCAACAGCTGACGGTAATGCAGAGGTTAATATTGTTTACAAAAAGTTTGACGAAAGTCAAATATTCTCCGGCTATGAAGTGGAAGATGAGGGCGCATGGTGCTGGTTTGCCGACCCAAGAAGTATTTCATATGCTAACGAAGAAGGAACACTCGACTTTTCTATTATAGGCTATATTGACCTTCACGGTTCAATCAAGGCTACACAGATTAACCATCTTACAGATGAGGTTAATGAGGTTTTAATCCGTACAAACATTCAGCCTGATGACCACAATAACCCCACTTTCCTGGTTTTACCCGATGAAAGAATTATTGTGTTCTACTCACGTCATACTGACGAGGCGTGCTTCTGGTACAGAGTAACAAAGGAACCGGGCGATTTAACAACACTTGGTGAAGAAAAGTGCTTGAACACAAGTGCTAATACTACATATCCTTCACCCTTCCTTATGGAAAATGACCCCGACCACATTTACTTAATGTGGAGAGGTATAAACTGGCATCCCACAATTGCAAAATTGTCTATTCCTGATGAGGATGGTAATACTGCATTTACATACGGCCCCTATCAGATGGTTCAGTCTACGGGTGCAAGACCTTATGCAAAGTATTCCTCCAATGGCGTTGACAAGCTCTATGTGACATATACAACAGGTCACCCCGATAACGAGCAACCCAACTGGGTATACTTCAACCAGATTAACATTGAAGATATGACTCTTGAGAATATCCATGGCACAACAATGTCAACTATTGCAAAC
>JAFYPR010000036.1 GCA_017547445.1 Clostridia bacterium | reverse complement strand
GCTCCCATAGGGAGTCTTGCACGAGAAATCGGCACTTTGTTCATTAGAAAAACAACAGACCGCGAAGATTGCTTTGGCAAGATTTGCGGTCGCGTGTCGACTTTTTCGACACGCTCAAACACCATTGGGAAACCAATGGTGTTTTTTATGCATAAAGGTTGAAAAGCAACAGTGAACCAGCTCAGCTAAATTGCTTGTGGCAGCTAAATGTGCTTTGCACGCTAAAAGGCGAATTTAATTTAGCTGTTTCGAAGAAATAATTTAGCTAAAAGCCCTCCTTGTGCAAAGGAGGGTGGCACGCGTAGCGTGACGGGAGGATTGTCAAAAAACAAACAATCCCTCACCGCCTGCGGCGGAGCTCCCTTTACACAAGGGAGCCTTTATCTACATTGTTCAATCGTTTTGAACAATGTGCAAAACGTAATGAATAATGAAAAATTAATGAAGAAAATCGCTTGTGGCGATTTTCAACCACAATTGTTCATCATCCATTATTAATTATTCATTTGTAGTCAGTGGCACATTGACTACATCGTACAACCAATTCGTACAATGTAGGGCAGGGGCTTACGCCTGTCGAAAAAACGGAACGAGCAAGCCCGTTCCCTACAAGTTTGTGGCACGTTGAACGAAACGAGCACTAATTTTATAATACCTATAATTGCAAATAATCGAAAGTCGATATAAATCTCTGTCGAGATTTTCGATATGTGCTGACGCGGCGAGATTTATATCATATCGAGTTTTGCACTAAAACTGTCAACACAATAATTCACCCTTAAAATATAGTATAATAATTTTATCAAAACTTAATAAAAAGTTAAATCCAAAGATTAGTTGTTTTATAAGCTCTTATGTTAATTTTACATGTGGATATTACGGAATTCTAAAGGGCTGATTTTTTCGTAACGACGAAAAACCGAACAAAAATAACTTTCGTCATTAAAGCCGGACAAATATGAAATCTCTTTTATAAGCAGATTTGGTTGTGAATTCATCAACTCCTTGGCTGCACTTATTTTTGTTCGGTTGATAAATTCAAACACAGTGAGACCTGTACACTTTTTGAAAACCGTACACAGGTGCTAAGGAGTCATTTGCACAAGATGCGAAAGCTGATGAAGTGTAATGGGTGATTTATAATTTTCTATGATGAAATTTATAACCGGTTCAATTCTTTTAAGCTTATCGTCCAAAGCTGATTTCTCTGACTTTGATGTAAGCTCCATAATGTCCAACAGGATATCGTATGTGATACGGGAGCATTTTGAGGCTGTTCTTGGACCTTTTAATGCAGTATAATACAATTCCTCCAGTTTTGTAGATATTTTAGCCGGTGAAGAAATATAATAAACATTCGATTCTGTTGCACCTAAGGTGTTCTTTATAAAGCTTTCAACCCCTTTTCCGTGAAAAATAATCCAGTCAACATCCCAGTTTTGGTCAACGGTATGATAAGAATGAGGCTCATTCGGAAAAAGAAGCATCCCCTGTGAAGGAGTTAATATATGCCTTTTGCCATTTAAAAACAGTTCACCGCTGCCTGAGCGGGTTTGTATCCATTGATATTCAGGATGCCCGTTGGGACGGTTAATATCTTCCTGTTCATATTCAATGCCAACTCCGTTTGTGTAATAAGGAAGCTTATCCTCCAGACCTGTAATAACGGGAAATATCATCTTTTTCATAAAACCACCCCCTTTGAGTATAATACAGGTTGAAAGGATAGTCAATCTTAAAATCCTTATATAAGGTTTAAAATATTACGATTGACAGCGAAGAAATTGGGTGATAGTCTGTTAATATAGATATAAAGGAGTGGAAAATATGAAGAAGTGGCTATGTGGATTTTTATGTATCCTGTTATTTGTATCAATTGTTGATTTTGGCTATGCTGAAGGGAGCGGCAGTAATATGGAAAGGGAAGTTCTGAATTTAAATTCCAATTGGTTATATTCGCCTATGGACTATACAAATGCAAAGCTGAAGTATTTTGATGACAGTAATTTTGAAGCAGTATGTGTGCCTCATGCCAATAAAGTGATTGAAAGGCACAAGGGTGATTCACTAAGCTTTAATAAGGAAATTGCATCCTACAGATTTGTCAGCTGGTACCGCAGACATTTCACTCTGGATGAAGCCTATGAGGGAAAAAGAATATTTGTGGAATTTGAAGCAGTTGCAAACGTATGTGAGGTTTATGTCAACGGAAAATGGGTAGGTGAGCACAAGGGCGCTTATACCCCTTTTACACTTGATATAACAGATTTAGTTAGCCTTGGTGAGGATAACGTTATTGCAGTGAGGGTGGATTCGACAAGAAGAAGCGATGTTCCTCCCGAGGGCGGAAGTGTGGACTATTGTCTCTTTGGCGGAATTGTCAGAAATGTTAATATGATTATAACAAATGATATTTACATAGAAGATGTATTTGTCACAACGGATGAAGTAAGCGAAGAAAGTGCACTTGTGCGTGTAAGCGTTACAACAAATGCAGTTGATAAGTATACAATGACCGTTACGGATGCTGATGGCAATGTAGTGGCAAGTGGCGTTGACAGTGCCGTGGTTAAAAATCCGAATTTATGGAGTGTGGACAATCCGTATCTTTATACCATTACAGTAGAGCTTGAAAGCGGAGATGTGTATGAAACAAAGATTGGTATCCGCAGTGTGAAATTTACAGACTCAGGCGTGCTTTTAAATGGTGAAAATATTAAAATAATGGGTATTAACCGCCACGAGCAATGGCCATGGCAAGGAAGAGCCATACCTGACAAATTACAGGCGAGAGATGCCGATATGATAAAAGAAACAGGCTTTAATGCAGTAAGATGCTCTCACTATCCACAAGCAAAATCCTTTTTAAATAGATGCGACGAGATAGGTCTCTTGGTTTTTGAAGAGGCTCCCGGTTGGCAGCATATTGGTGATGATGCATGGCAGGATTTATACATTGAAAATATCCGTGAAATGATACTCCGTGACAGAAACCATCCGTCTGTTATTTCATGGGGCGTAAGAGTTAACGAATCAAATGATAATAATACTTTATACGAAAAGACAAATGCTTTGGCAAGAGAACTTGACCCCACCCGTCCTACTCACGGTGCACGCAGAGAGGATACCTATTCTCACAGTAAATACTATGAGGATATTTATACTGCACATTACATATATCCGGAAAACCCCAGATATACACCATTTCTGGTTACGGAACATTCGTGGGACTGCTGGACCAACGGATACGGCTTACCCGGTGCAACGGACGAACAGGCACTGGCATTCACAAAGGATTTTGCAGACAAGGTGAACTATTATTACGGCAACGACAAGTGCGCAGGCGGTTTTGCATGGAGCATGTTTGACTATAATAACGAGGTCAATTATACACGTACAAACAATGTGTTTTACAGTGGCTTATACGACATTTTCAGATTGCCTAAAATGGCATCCAACCTTTATACTTCGCAAAAGGACCCCGAAAAGTGTGGTGCGAACATTTACATTGCAAATTATTGGGATGATGACAGTAAGCCTTTAACTGTTAAAGAGGTATCCGGAGATATTGCCCAGGGCAATAATTCAGGGGGAGGCGTTACTGTAGGTGATGAATTTTCTGTTACGGTAATGAGCAACTGTGACAAAGTTGAGCTTTATATAAATGCCAAAAAGTCAGACATTACACCTGTAAGACAATACACAAATCTTCCGCATCCCTTCTTTGTGTTTAAAGGCGTAAAGTACGAAGCAGGTGAGGTTACCGCTGTGGGATATATAGACGGCGAGGAGGTTGCACGTTATACACAACGTACTCCCGGCAAAGCGGCAAGACTTATTATGGAGCCTGATTATAAAACTCTTAAGGCAGACGGCACCGATATGACGCAGGTGACGGTTACTATGGTTGACGAAAACGGAACAAGACTTCCTCTTTGTGAAAATGAAGTGACAATTGCTGTTTCAGGCGCAGGCGAATTTATAGGAGAAGAAACAATTAAGCTTGAAGGCGGAAGATGTGCATTTCTCGTAAAGAGCAGATATCTTGAAGAGGGTGTTGTAAATTGCACTGTTACATCTGAGGGTGTGGAAGGTGCAAGCTGTAGCATCGACGTAGAGGAATATGAGGATAATGACAGTGTGCCTGTATCTGAAGGGAAGAGCTTGATTGAGCCTGTGGTTGTACGGGAATATAATGACACTGACAGTATATTTGAATATTCATCGGACTGGATATACATAAATCAGTCAAGGTGCAATGATTTTGACAATCACTATTCAGATAAGACAGGAGCAAGTGTAAATTTAACCTTTGAGGGAGCAGGTATTGAGTGGTATGGCACTACTGCACCAAATCACGGCATAATGGGAGTGACGCTTGATGAAGGAGAAGAGGTATTTATAGATTGTTATTCGGACAAACGAAGTGACAATGTTATAATCTATTCTTCAGGCGAGCTTGATTATGGTGTGCACACACTCCGCGTACGGGTAACGGGTGAAAAGAATTCCGCTTCCACAGGTAAGTACGTAAATGCAGACCTGGTTAAAGTTTATGGAGCGCCTAAGATGAAATGCAGCAAGGGCGACCGAATAGCTTTTGACGGATGGTCAACAGATAACCCAAGCTGGATGATAACAAACGGTGTGTACAAGCAGACTAAAACTACGGGTGACAGTCTTGCGTTATGTAATGAAAGAATGGGGAACGGTGCGATTGTATGCCGTGTCAGTGTGTCAGGAAAGGACGGTGGAGGCACAGGAATTGTTGCAAGAGCACAGGATAGAGATAATTTTTATCTTTTTGAGATAAAAATTGTTAATAATACTCCCACATGGGCGATATGGCTTAATCGTAACAACAAATGGACAAGTCTTGCAGGTGGTCCCTGTAAAGGCTTGTCGGGGGATGTTTATCTTAAGATGGAAATGAATAAGAGCACATTATCAGCTTTTATGTCAAAGGATGGAAATATCTGGACACCATTGGGAGCATGCAATAATTTTATGTATACAGACGGATATGTAGGCGTGAGGACACATTCAACAAGTGGTGAGTTTTTTAATTTTACTTTAATGAGCGTGACAGATTTCAAATATGAAATTTCCTATGCCGAGATAACAGACGGAAGCCTTAAAAGAGTTGGCATAGTTAACAATCAGGTGTATGTTGGCGAGGCGGAAAAGATGATTATAGCTCAGTATGAGGGAGACACACTTATTGATGCAAAACAGATTATGATAACTGATTTTACCGAAGATGTGAATCTTCACGTTATCGGCGACAGGTGCAGTATTTATATCTGGGACGAAGTAACTCCGTTAAGCGAGGTATATGAGATCACTATATAGAAACAAAAAGACACGGACAGTTTAAAAGTCTGTGTCTTTTTGTTTCTATATAGGTTGAAATGGCAAGATAGAGTGTGTTATAATGAATTCATCAAAGTTGAATTCATTGTGGAATTTGCGATATATCCTTACGGATGCGATATGTCCCTTCGGGACGAGAATAAGGAATTTTCGAATGGAGTGAATTACCATAAAACTTATAATAGCAGAAAAGCCGTCGCTGGCGAGAAATATTGCGGCGAGCATAGGAAATGTAAAAAGAGCCGACGGCTATATGCTGTGCGGAGAATATATAATAACATGGGTTTTCGGGCATTTGTTTTCGCTTTCCGATATTGATTACTACAAGCCTAACCCTGACGGCAGTACACGCTGGACTATTAAGACATTGCCGTGCTTTCCCGAAAGGTTTAATTTTGAGCTTAAGAAGGACTCTGTTACAAAAAAGGTTGACAGTGGGGTTAGTAAGCAGTTTGAAACCATAAAGGCTTTGATTAATCGTGAGGATGTTGATATGATAATCAACGCAGGGGACGCAGACAGAGAAGGGGAAATTATTGTACGTACCTGTGTGGGCGAAGCGAAGATGGAAGGGAAAAGCTTTAAAAGGCTGTGGCTTCCTGACCAGACGAGTGAAACCATCCTTGCAGGTCTTAACAGTATGAAGGATGAAACAGAGTACGAGAATTTAGCTAACGAGGGTTATGCAAGAACATATATCGACTGGCTGTACGGTGTTAATCTGACACGTTTTGCAACCTTAAAGTGCGGGAAGCTCTTGAGGGTAGGCAGAGTTATTGTGCCGATTGTAAAAGCCATTTACGACAGGGATATGGCTATACAGAAATTCACTCCCGATATTTATTATGCACTGGCAAGTAAAGAGGAAACAAACGGCGAGGAAATTGAACTTGTAAGCAAGGAGCAGTTTAACAAGAAGGAATTTTTAAAGGCTCAGGCTCTTTGTGACAAGTACAATGCATCAGAGGCTGTTGTTACTTCTAAAAAGAAAAAGAAGGATATAATGAAGCCCGGGAAGCTGTATTCTTTGACGAAGCTGCAGAATGTGCTGGGTAAGAAGCACAAGATGAGCATGGAAAAGAGCCTTAAAATAGTGCAGGAATTGTACGAAAGAGGCTTTGTTACATACCCGAGAACAAACTCGGAATACATGGCGACGGCGGAAAAGGACAAGGTTAAGGGGATTTTAAAGGCGGTTGGTCAGATAGGATACCCTGTTAAATTCAAGGATGGAAAGAATATATTTGACGATAGTAAAATAGAGTCACATTCAGCATTGACGCCTACATATAAAATACCCAAGAAGACAGATTTGTCTGAGGAGGAATTTATTGTATATTCCACAATTATGCGCCGTTTTGTTGCGGTTTTCTGCAGTGAGGACTGTATTGTTGAAAAAACGGAGATTACAATTGATGTGGGAGGCTTTGAGGAATTTACCTTAAAGGGCAATGTTATTGTTGACCCGGGATGGATAAAGTATGACGATTATTCCAAAAAGGACAAGGTATTGCCTCTTTTGGAAAAGGGGGACAAGGTAAACATTGATTTCAAGCCTGTGGAAAAGGAAACTCAGCCGCCGAAGCACTATACCATCGAAACGCTGAATAATTACCTTAAAAATCCTTTCCGTGAAGACAAGAAAAGAATGGATGAGGAGGACGATGCGGAAGAATACAAAGCGATTTTTGAAGGCTTGGAATTGGGCACGGAGGCAACGAGGACGGGTATTATTGACAACGCAAAAAAGAGCGGATATATCGAGCTTAAGAAGGATGTTTATAAGATTCTGCCTGACGGGATTTATCTTATTGAAGCCCTTCAGAGGATGGGCATAAGCATGGATAAATATAAAACGGCTGAGGTGGGCAAAGCGCTGAAGAAGGTTTTCAGAGGCGAGGCAACGATTAATGACAGTATAGGGATTGCCCAAAATGAAATCAGAGAGGTTTTTGAAAAACGGGAAACATCCCCTGAAAAAGACACGGACGATGGATTTTACGGCGATATAGCAGGCAAATGTCCCTTGTGCGGAGGGGAGGTAAGGCGTACAAGCTTTGGTTATGGTTGCTCCAATTACCGTGAAAAGGGTTGCAAATTTGCAATAAGCCATGTTATCTGCAAGAGATTAATTTCTATTGCAAATGTTAAAAAGCTTTTAGAGACGGGAAAAACCAATAAAATTGAAGGCTTTATTTCACCTAAGAGCGGTAAAAGCTTTGATGCTTACTTAAAGCTTGAAGGCGGACGGGCTGTGTTTGATTTTAATAACTGATACAAAGGAGAAAATTTATGAAAAAGGGAAATGTGTGGGCATTATTGCCGATAGGGGTATTTTTGGTTTTATACCTTGGGTTGGGTATTACCTTTGAGTACGTTCTGAAGATACCTATGGGATTTTACAAAATACCCATTGTGGTAACATTTCTTGCGGCACTTCTGGTGGCGTGTCTGCAGAACAGAGATGTGAAATTCGAAGAAAAAATTGCTCTTATGGGACAAGGCATCGGCGATAGTAATATTGTAACAATGATACTGATATTTCTTGAAGCAGGTATCTTTGTAGGTGTTGTAGGCCGTGAGAGCGCAGAAAGTGTTGCATATTTTATGTTATCGATAATTCCTGCACAGTATGCTGTTGCGGTATTGTTTATTGTAGGATGCTTTGTTTCTCTGGCTATGGGTACAAGTGTGGGTACAATTACACTTTTAACGCCTATTGCAGTGGCTGTGGCAGGTGTATCCGGCTTTGATGTGTCACTTTGTGTTGCCTCGGTTATGGGTGGAGCTATGTTTGGTGATAACCTTTCCTTTATCTCCGATACTACCATTGCCGCTTGTAACGGACAAGGGTGCAAGATGAAGGATAAGTTCAGAGAAAACTTCTTTATTGCGCTTCCTGCGGCGATACTGACAGTAGTTGTTATACTTGCTCTGACAATGAATGGAGATATACAGGGTACACTTTCACACGGCTACAGTCTTGTAAGAATTGTGCCCTACGTACTTGTATTACTGGGGGGTATCATAGGCATCAATGTTTTTGTGGTGCTTTTGGCGGGCATCGTTTCAGGCTCGGTTATTATGCTTATTACGGGAGCCATTGCTCCGACCGCTCTTTTGGAAAATATGGGAAGCGGTGCAGCAGGAATGTTCGAAACAACAATGGTTGCGGTGCTTGTATCGGCTATATGCGCTCTGATTCGTGAATATGGCGGTTTTGATACTATATTAAACGGTATAAAAAAGGTGTTTAAGGGCAAAAAAGGCGGTCAGATAGGTATGGGTGTACTTGTAGGTGCACTTGATATTGCAACTGCAAACAATACTGTTGCAATCGTTATGGCTAACCCTATTGCTAAAGAAATCAGCCGTGAATACGGAATAAGTGCAAGAAAGGCGGCATCCATACTTGATACATTCTCGTGCTTCTTCCAGGCAATAATACCTTACGGTGCCCAGATGCTTGTGGCAATTTCGGCGGTGAGTGAGCTTGGATATGAAATTTCGGCTTTTCAAATAATACCTAAATTATTCTATCCGTATTTACTTGTAGTGAGCGCTGTGCTGTTTATCGTATTTACACCTGATAGGGAGGATGCCTGATGAACGAAATTATTAATGCAATGATTGAAAGAAGAAGCTGTAAGAGCTATAAAAGCGATATGGTGCCGAAGGCGGATATCGAAAAGGTCATTGAAGCGGGGCTTTGGGCGGCAAACGGACGTGGGCTTCAGACACCTGTCATAATTGCCGTGACAGATAAAGAGACGAGAGCTGCTCTCTCAAAACTTAATGCATCTGTTATGGGTGCAAATAGTGACCCCTTTTATAATGCACCTGTGGTGCTCATAGTTCTTGCACCTGCAGAGCATCCCAACAGGGTATATGACGGTAGCCTGGTTATGGGCAACATGATGCTTGCGGCATATAGTATGGGCATAGGAAGTTGCTGGATTCATCGTGCCAAGGAGGTTTTTGAAATGCCTGAGGGTAAGGAAATACTTAAAAAAGCAGGTCTTGAGGGCGAATGGGAAGGAATTGGTAACTGTGTATTAGGATATGCAGACGGTGCATTGAAAGAAGCCCAGCCGAGAAAAGGCGGCAGAGTATATTGGATTAATTAAGGTATAAAAAATGCGTGTCATAATAATGACACGCATCAGAGTGTCGATAAAGTATTATCGACACTCGACCTCAAAGGCGGATTACATCCTTCAGCACTTTGAGGCCTGTAATTTCTAATGAACAAAGTGCCGATTTCTCGTGCAAGACTCCCTACGGGAGCCCTAAAATCAGCACTTTCGGAGAAGCAATACGATTGCCCCTCCGATTTCATACGGAAACTCTTTGTTTCCGCACCTTCAGCTATT
>JAFYPR010000035.1 GCA_017547445.1 Clostridia bacterium | reverse complement strand
TTTGAGCAATGGTCAGCAACTCTGGAGTATTCATTAAGAAGGTCTGATAAAATAAGACCCATTTCAATAGAACACTTGCCATCCTGCAAACGAACTACATGGTTAGTCTTAATCTTAACCTTCAATCTGTCAACTACCTGTCTTAAAGGCTCAACATTTCTTGCAAGGACCAGATCATCTTTTGCAAATGCATCATGAGTCATAGTGATAAGCTCAGTAACCGCCGATGCAATCGTTTTAAGCTCAAAAAGAGCGGCATCAGAAAACTTAAGGTGATTTCTGTCAATTTCTTCAAAATGCTGTGCAATAATAGCCGAGTAGTCACTGATACGCTCGATATCGTTAATGCACTGCAAAAGCTCTGTGGTTGTTCTGCCTTCATTAGCTGCAAGATTGCTCTTTGCAAGCTTTACAAGATATGTAGAAATCTTATCCTCATAAACGTCAATCTGATTTTCACTTTCAATGATAGAATCAAGTGTTTCCTTGTCAAACTTATCAATAAGGCCTGTAGCATCAATTACGGCATCTCTCGCCTTCATGCTCATTGTGCATACCATTTCACGACACTTTTCAACCGCAAAGGAAGGAATAGCGAGGAATCTGTCATCAAGGATGTCAAACTCGGAAACAGTTTCCTGCTTCTTGGATTTGATTGTCTTGATTGCAAGATTTGCAATAGGCTTAGAAAACCAGATAAGAATAAATGCTGCGATAAAGTTATAAACAGTGTGAACAGTAGCAATACCCGCAATTGTGGCATTTCCGGACATAAATTCAAAATGAAAGATATGGTTAAGTATAACAAATACGGAATACACAATTGCTGTTCCTATAATCTTAATGTAAACACAGGATACCGCAACTCTCTTGGAATCGGTATTACCTGTAATTGAAGAAATTACGGGTGTAATGGTTGTACCGATATTCTGACCTAAAATAACAGGAATTGCAACAGTAAACGGAATGTCACAGGATAATGCCAATGCCTGCAATATACCGATAGATGCTGAAGATGACTGAATAACTGCCGTAAGAATTGTACCTGCTAAAATTGCCAGAATGGGATTTTCAAAGGCAATAAGAAGGTTCCGGAAGGAAGGGTCATCCTTCAAGCCGCCCATAGCTCCGCTCATCATGTCCATGCCAAACATTAAAACGGAAAAGCCGATAAGAATAGTTGCAATATTTCTTTTTTTATCAGACTTACAAGCCATAATCATAACAACACCGATAACCATAAGTACAGGCGTAAAAGAATCAGGCTTCAGAAGCTTAAGCCACATAGCACCTGAGCCGTCAATACCGGACAAGCTTAATAGCCATGAAGTAACAGTTGTACCAACATTGGCACCCATAATAACAGAAATTGTCTGTCCAAGCTTCATTATACCGGAGTTAACAAAACCTACAAGCATAACCGTTGTAGCCGATGAAGACTGTATAATGGCAGTTACTACGAAACCAAGTAAAAAACCTATAAATCTGTTTGATGTAAGCTTTGAAAGAATCATTTCAAGCTTACCGCCTGCCAATTTTTTAAGGCTATCGCCCATAACATCCATACCATAAAGGAATAAACCGAGACCGCCGGCTAATGCAAGTATTGAAAAAATGTCCATAAATGTCCTCCTGTGTTTCAATTTTTCATACACTGTAATAATAACATGATTTAATGCTCAAATCAACAAAAATTTCCCTTTGATTTATGTTTTTTTACAAAAAAACATACCTCTGCGTTCTTTCGCAGAGGTTCAGAGCTTGATTTCAATCGGCTTGAACTTCAAAAAATCCGACGATACAAGCATATAATTATCTTTTTTAGGTCTATGATTTGTTGCCTGTCTTCCGTGCAAATGCCCATAAATGCAATATTTTACATCAAATTCATCAAGTATTTCAAGAAAACCGTCCTCAGGCGGATAATGAAGTGCGGCAATAAGACCTTTGGGTTTCTCGCTCAATCCTGCTTTAAGAGACAGCCTTAATCTCCCCAATTCTCTGTTGTACATTTTTTCGTCAGTCTTCTTGAAATCCTTATCAGAAGGTGTTATCCAGCCTCGTGAAGCACAGATTGCATAATCTTTGTACATATAGGTACTGTTATGGATAAAATGAATATTTTCGAGCTTATTTTCTTCTAAAAAGGCATTCAGCTTTGTTTTTGTTTCCCACCAGTAATCGTGGTTTCCCTTACTCAAAAGCTTTATACCCGGAAGCGAAGAAAGAAACTGAAAATCAGGCAAAGCATCAGAAACATAAGTTGCCCATGAAAAATCACCGTTGATAATCACCACATCGTCATCTTTAACGGTTTTTGTCCATTCATATCTTATCCGCTCTACATAATTTGCCCAATTATCACCGAAAATATCCATTGGCTTATCATTGCCCAAGGGTAGGTGCAAATCACTCAATGCATAAAGTGCCATCATTTCACCTCTTTGCGAATATTTTTTTTAAATCAGTGCACAATAAATACGAGCTACGGCTTATTTTAAATTAAAGGAGTGTCCCACATGGATACAAATTCCAAAATTATCAAAGGTATCACATGCGAAGTAAACACATGTGAATATCACACACAGGACAATCAGTGCTCTGCCGGCAACATCAAGGTAACACATTATGGTGCCGACACAAAGGAACAGACAGACTGCTCCACTTTTAAAAAGAAACTTTAAAAGAAACCCGGTTTCAAATTCCGAAACCGGGATTTCTTTTTTCATATTCAGATATTAAGGAACTTATAAACAGCATCAATCATTTCTGTCTTCTCATAAACATCTGTAAAGCGAACTTCCTTTACACGAAGTTCATTAAGAGAAGCAGGGATTTCCATGCCGCTTACACTGTTCAATGTGTCAAGAAGCTCAAATTCATCCTTGCCTGAAACTTCCTCGCCCAATGCAGTAAGTACCGCTTCGTTAAATTTGAAGGGACTTGCAGTAGATGCGATAACAGTTTTTGTCGTATCGCCTGTTTCTTTTACGTAATCATCATAAACCTTAACGGCAACGGCTGTATGTGTATCCATGGTGTAGCCGAATTCTGCCTTGTGAGAGCCGATTGTAGCCTTCGCTTCCTCATCGGAGCAGAAACCGCCTGCAAAGTTTTCACTTACAACATTCTTTATAGCATCCTCAACTGTGTACTTACCTTCAGACTTAAGGCTTTCCATGTAAGATGCCACCTTATCTGCGTCATTACAGATAAGATACAAAAGTCTTTCAAGGTTAGATGAAATAAGAATATCCATTGAAGGAGAAATTGTTGTGTGGAAGCTTCTGTTCTTATCATAAGTACCTGTCTTTATAAAATCTGTAAGAACATTATTCATGTTGGATGCACAGATAAGCTTGTTAATGGGAAGACCCATGCATTTTGCATAATATGCCGCAAGGATATTACCGAAATTACCTGTAGGAACACAAACATTTATCTTTTCACCGCACTTGATATCGCCCTTTTCAAGCATATCAGCATATGCAGAGAAATAATATACAATCTGAGGCACCAGTCTGCCCCAGTTGATACTGTTTGCAGAAGAAAATGCTTTTTTATTATCTTCAAGCTTCTTTTCGCAGTCGGGATTTGTGAAAATCATCTTAACACCGCTCTGTGCATCGTCAAAGTTACCCTTAACAGAAGCTACATAAACGTTTTCGCCGTCCTGTGTAGCCATCTGAAGCTTCTGGATACGGCTTACGCCATCCACGGGATAGAAAACGATAATCTTTGTGCCTTCTACATCACGGAAGCCTTCAAGTGCAGCTTTACCTGTATCACCGCTTGTTGCAACAAGAATAACAACCTCTTTTTCAATGCCCACCTTCTTCATGCTTGTTGTAAGAAGATAAGGGAGAATCTGGAGCGCCATATCCTTGAATGCACATGTAGGACCATGCCAGAGCTCAAGAATGTTTTTCTTTTCATCAAGCTTTACTACAGGTGCAATCTTCTTTGAAGAGAAGTTATCACCATAGGCACCGTTTACACAATATTCAATTTCATCACCTGTAAAATCTGTAAGGAATAGGGAAAGAACCTTCTTTGCCCGTTCCTGATAAGACAAGGGTGCTAAAGATGCCACAAAATCGCCGTCTACCGCAGGGATGCTCTCAGGAAGGAATAAACCGCCTTCATGAGAAAGTCCCTTTACAATCGCTTCACTGCTCTTCACGCATACCGAAGAGTCTCTTGTGCTTTTATAATTCATTTCATTCAACCTTCTTTTTTACTTAACTACAATATTTACGAGCTTGCCGGGCACAGCAATCACCTTAACAATGCTCTTTCCTTCGAGAAGCTCTTTCACTTCGCCATTTTCCATTGCCGCCTTTTCCATACCTTCACGGTCAAGATTAGCTTCGATAACCATCTTAGTCTTCACCTTACCATTAAGCTGTACAACAATTTCAACAGTAGAATCAACACAAAGCGCTTCATCATACTCTACCCACTTGCCCTCAGAGAGAATTGTACCGAAAAGCTCCTTGTGCAATTCTTCTGTCATATGAGGCGCAAAGGGGTTAAGAAGTGTAAGAAGAGTCTTGTATTCAGCCTTATTTACACTGCCAACCTCATAAATCTTATTAACAAGTGTCATAAGAGAAGCAATAGCAGTATTGAACTTCATGTTTTCAATATCGCTTGTTACCTTCTTTATTGTCTTATGCATAGCGCTTACCATTTCATCGCGGTAACTATCGCCATCTGTAAGCTTGGCATTAAGCTCCCAAACTCTGTCTAAGAATCTCTTACAACCCTTCATACTGCTTTCGTTCCAGGGTGCCGCCTGTTCATAGTCGCCCATGAAAAGAACGTATACACGAAGAACATCTGCACCGTAAACATCAACCACATCATTGGGGTCAACAACGTTACCCTTACTCTTACTCATCTTATCGCCGTCAGGACCTAAAATAAGACCCTGGGCAGTTCTCTTTGCATAAGGCTCCTCTGTGGGAACAAGACCTAAATCAAAGAGGAACTTGTGCCAGAAGCGGGAATAAATCATATGTCTTGTAACGTGCTCCATACCGCCGTTATACCAGTCAACATTCATCCAATATTTTAATGCATCCTGTGATGCAAATTCTTCTGTATTGCAAGGGTCACAGTAACGGAGGAAATACCAGCTCGAACCTGCCCACTGAGGCATAGTATCAGTTTCGCGCTTAGCATCCTTGCCGCACTTGGGACAAGAACACTTCACGAAGCTTTCAATCTTTGCAAGAGGACTCTCGCCGTCACTGCCGGGTTCAAAATTATCAACGGGAGGAAGTCTCAAGGGCAATTCTTCATAAGGCACTGCAACCATACCGCAATCGGGGCAGTGAACAATCGGAATAGGTTCACCCCAGTATCTCTGACGGTTGAACGCCCAGTCCTTCATCTTGTACTGTACGCCTGCTTCACCGCAGCCCTTTTCTCCAAGAACTTCAAGCATCTTTTCAATCGCTTCCTGCTTTGTCTTAATGCCATTTAAGACACCGGAATTAACCATTTCACCGTCGCCTGTGTATGCTTCAACAGCAATGTCTCCACCCTTAATTACTTCAATAATGTCAATACCGAACTTCTTTGCAAAGTCGTAGTCACGTGTGTCGTGTGCAGGAACTGCCATAATAGCGCCTGTACCGTAGCCCATCATTACATAGTCGGAAATATATACAGGGATTTCCTTTTCT
>JAFYPR010000034.1 GCA_017547445.1 Clostridia bacterium | reverse complement strand
TGGCGATTTTAGGGCTCCCATAGGGAGTCTTGCACGAGAAATCGTCACTTTATTCCTTATAAAATTCAGACCTCAAAGTGCCGAAGGGCGTTAGCCCGCCTTTGAGGTCGCGTGTCGATAACACTTTATCGACACGCTCAGGGCATTGCTTTCGCAATGCCCTTCAATTATATTATCTTACTTCAAAAAGTTAGGAACGTCTATTGTTTCTTCTTCCTTATTCAAAAGACCCTTAAAGAATTCGTCTTCTTCGCTTGTTTCCTTCTTTTCACTGCCGGGTTCGCCGTCAAGACCTGTAGCGATAACAGTGATTCTGATTTCGTCCTCAAGACTTTCGTCAATAGAAGCACCGAAGATAACTGTAGCATCCTCGCTTACTCTTTCTTCGATAAGCTGAGCAGCAGCATTTGTTTCAAGAAGGTTAAGGTCTCTGCCGCCTGTAATATTGATAAGTACACCTGTTGCACCGTCGATTGTTGTTTCAAGAAGTGCGCTTTCAACAGCAGCCTTAGCAGCAACTTCAGCACGACCTTCGCCCTTAGCGGAGCCGATACCCATATGTGCATAGCCTGCGCCCTTCATAACTGTTGTTACGTCGGCGAAGTCAACGTTAATAAGACCTGTATCTGTGATGAGGTCACTGATACCCTGTACACCCTGACGGAGAACCTCGTCAGCTGTCTTGAAAGCATCCATAAGGCTTGTCTTCGCATTGGAAATATCAAGAAGACGGTCATTGGGAATAACGATAAGAGTATCAACGTTACGTCTGAGCGCTTCGATACCCTCCATAGCCTGAGCCATTCTCTTTCTGCCTTCAAAAGCGAAGGGCTTAGTAACGATACCAACTGTAAGAATGCCCATTTCCTTTGCAATACCTGCTACAGTGGGAGCCGCACCTGTACCTGTACCGCCGCCCATACCTGCAGTAACGAATACCATGTCAGCATCCTTAATTGCATTTTCGATTTCGCCTCTTGTTTCTTCAGCAGCCTTTTTACCGATTTCAGCCTTTCCGCCGGCACCCTTACCGCCTGTAAGCTTGTCACCGATCTGAATTTTTTCTTCAGCTTCGCTACGAAGAAGAGCCTGCTTGTCCGTATTGATACAAATAAATTCAACACCCTTGATGCCTGCTTCAACCATTCTGTTAACAGCATTGTTACCGCCGCCGCCAACACCTACAACCTTCAACTTCTGTGCAAGGTCTAAACTATCTGCGTATTCCATTCTCATGAGGAATCCCCCTTATATAAAAAATCTACATTATATTTTAAGTTATTATATCACACCAGTTTTGCATATTCAAGCAAATATTTAATTTTTTTCGCATTTTCTACTCAATGGTATTGCGGTATGTGTAATTTTCCGACTGCATATTGATAACACCCGTAGCATCTGTTCCCAATTCCGAAAGCATTGCCCTTATATAATTGAACTTCAGTCCATAATCGTTAAGAGAACCTAACTCAATTTTGAGCTTACCCTTGTAGCGGAACATTATATCGTTTTTCTTTGTCACGTCAACTTCCGTTATATACTCGGTGAGCGAGTATTCCTCAAAGGTTTTCATCAGCTTTTCCAGAATCTCATACTCGTCATCCTTGTCACGCCTTAACCGAACCTTATCCCCCACATCCGCTTTTATAACACCAAGTCCTTTTACAATGGGAGCACCCGAAACGGGTGACGCCTTGCTTATACGGCAAAGCGCCTGACCTGATGTATTTATGCCTGCGTACATTCCGCCGTAATCAAGAAAGGCAGTAACCTTGCCCTCCTTAACCTCAATATCTACTCTGCCGGGCAGCTTTCGTGAGATTTTCACATTTTCGATATATCCCAGGCCCTTTATCTTTTTCACGGCATTTCCTTTATTTATGGCAAAAATATTCTTATTCTCTCTTATTCCCGAAGCAATAAGTATCTCCGCCTTTGATATCCTCTCATTTCCCGATATCTGAATATCCCTTATATGGAACAAAGGTGTCACGAACATTATGACCATGCTTAAGATAAGAATAAATACCGCCAGTAAAAATTTCGGGTTTATTCTCAATCGTTTTTTTCTTCTTTTAGCCATTCATCCATCAGTTCCTTCTCAAATTTCTCAAGTATTGCTAACGCTTATATCTCCGCCAAGTGCAGAAATATTTTCAACTAAACTTTCATATCCCCGTATAATATGTCCTTCGTCTTCAATTACACTTTCGCCGCTTGCCGAAAGTGCCGCAATAACAAGTGCCGCACCGCCTCTTAAATCGGGTGCAACTACATGAGCACCCGTAAGGCTTCTCGGACCTCGTATAATTGCACTGCGTCCCTCAGTCACTATATCTGCGCCCATTCTGTTTAATTCATCCACAATCTTAAATCGGCTTTCAAAAATATTTTCAACAATGACACTTGTGGAATCACCCTTTATAAGATGGGGTATAAAAACAGACTGCGCATCTGTGGGAAATCCGGGATAAGGCATGGTTTTTATCATATCTGCACTTCTGATTTTTCTCGGTGCCCGTATATATCCGCGCTCTCCGAAAAATTCAACCCTCGCCCCTTCTTCCCTTAGCTCATTTGTGATAGCCGTCAGGTGGTCTCTTTTTACGTTTTCAAGCTCGATTTCACCGCCTGTTGCCATAGCCATACACATATAGGTCGTCGCCGCAATCCTGTCGGGTATTATCCTGTAGGTTATACCCTTTAAGGATGCAACTCCTTCAATATGTATGGTTCCGCTGCCGCCTCCCGTAATGCGGGCACCCATAGCATTCAGAAAGCTTATAAGGTCAATTATCTCAGGCTCTCTTGCGGCATTTGTTATAAGAGTTTCGCCCTTAATCTTCACCGCCGCCAGGATGGTGTTTTCCGTAGCTCCCACGCTGGGAAATGCCAGATGCACATGAGCGCTTTTAGCCTCGGAAGCATCCGTTTCAATAAAGCCTGCTTCCTCTTTAACCTTTATACCAAGGGTTTTCAGGGCTTTCAAGTGCAAATCAATAGGTCTTGCACCTAAATGACACCCTCCGGGCGTACTCATCCGTGCCTTTCCCATCCGCATGGTAACTGCACCAAGGAAAATTATTGAGCTTCTCAATTTCCGCATAAGCCTTTCGGGTATCTCGGGGTTAAATGCCGAGGATGAATCCACCCCCACAAAATCCACCCCGTAGGTCACATTGCACCCTAACTCCTCCAGTATTTCAAGGGTAGTTTTCACATCACTGAGGTCAGGGCAATCACGTATCTCACATTTGTCATTGGACAGAATACTCGCCGCCAGTATGGGAAGCACGCTGTTTTTAGCGCCCTGCACCCTTACTGTGCCGCCGAGCTCTCTGCCGCCTTTCACGATATATTTCAAAAATACCGCACCTCCTGCTACATACTATGCACGAAGGTGGGTTGCAGGTTACTTTGATCAGGCAGCTGCAACATCTTTAAGTGCAGAGTGCTGAGTGCAGAATGCAAATGAATAATTAATAATGAATGATGAATAATTTCGGTTGAAAATCACCATAAGCGATTTTCTTCATTAATTTTTCATTATTCAATATTCATCAGCATAGCGACTTCATTATTCATTAACACCATAATGCACGTAGTGCATATCATGCAAGATATGCTTGCATATCATTCTTACCTTACCAAATCCTTCACTATTGCATATATCTTTGCGCAGGCATCTCTCTGTCCCATCTTCAAAGAATTATCACGCATTTTAAGAAGGCTTTCCCTGTCGCCCAAAACATCACTTATGGCCTTTTTAAGACTCATACCGTTAAGCTCGCTTTCAACCAAAACCTTTGCGGCGCCGTTTTTCTCAAGATATCTTGCATTCTGCTCCTGATGGTTATGTGCCACATAAGGACTTGGCACCAGTACAGATGCCTTGCCCAAAGCATTAAGCTCACTTATAGTTATGGCGCCTGCACGACAGATGGCAACATCAGATGCACCCAAAACCTCATTCATATTGTAGATATAAGGCAACAGTGCAAGGTTTTTCATATTTTTATAGTCAACACCTTTTTCATCGAGTCGTGCAACTATTTTTTCAAAATGCTTCTCGCCTGTTGCAGCAACAAGGTTAAAGCCGTCGAATCCTGTATGGAGCATATCAACCAATGCATCATTCATTCTTTCTGCGCCTAAACTGCCACCGAAGAAAAGCACCAGAGGTTTTGAATCAAAACCGTATTGGTTTCTTACCGTCTGAGGGTCAACCTCATCAAAAAGATTGGGTCTTAACGGATTACCCGTAAGAGCACAGCCTCTTGCCTCAATAAGCTTTTCCGTTTCGGGGAAGCTTATCATAGTAACATCAGCCTTTTTTGCAAGCATCTTTATTGCCAGACCCGGATACACATTCTGCTCGTGTATAAGTGTGGGTATTTTTCTCTTGTGTGCCGCATAAATAGCAGGTGTACATGCATATCCGCCCGTGCCTATGACAATATCAGGTTTGAATTTATCAATAATTTTCCCTGCTTCTATCTTGCTTGTAACAAACTGCATCAGCACCTTTACATTTTCCAATGTAAGCTTTCTTTTAAGCCCCGAAACCTTTACGAATTCAATTTCAAAGCCCTCCTTGGGCACAAGGGTCTTTTCAAGACCTCGCTCCGTTCCCACAAAGAGGAATTCACAATCCTCTTCCATTTCCTTTATATATTTAGCAATGGCTACCGCAGGGTTAATATGCCCCGCCGTACCTCCGCCTGTGAGCAAAACACGCATTTATAAAACCTACTTTCTTAAGTTTTCTCTTGATATGGCAAGAAGTATTCCAAACCCTATCAGGGTAACCAGCATACTCGACCCGCCCAATGAAAAAAGAGGCAGCTGCATACCTGTTGAAGGTATAAGTCTTAACACAACACACATGTTTATAAGCACCTGGAAACCAATAAGCACCGTTATACCAAAGGCCGTGTATGTACCGAAGGTATCCTTGCAGTTAAGGGCAATGGTAATGCCCCTCCATATTACAATACAGAAAAGAAGCACCACAAACAAAGAGCCTATAAATCCCAATTCTTCGCCTACAATGGCAAAAATATAGTCATTTTCCGCTTCGGGAAGGTACGAATATTTCTGTCTTCCGTTACCTAAGCCAAGACCGAAAAGTCCGCCGCTTCCCACAGCATAAATCGCCTGGGTTGCCTGCCAGTTGTTACCCTGAACGTCGGCACTCTGGTTTAAAAAGCCCGTAATTCTGTCCACACGGAAGCCCGTTGCCATAATTACACCAAAGATACCTGCACCGCCAAGAAGACCTACAGGTATAAGCTTTTTCAAGTCAGCACCTACGGCAATAAGCATTACACCGCCTACAAAAAGATGTACCAGCGCCGCCGAAGCATGCCTCTGAAGCAAAAGACATATTGCAACGGGGACACCTATAATCGCAAGCTGAGTAAAAAGCTCCTTCCATGTTTTTATCTCGCTTTTTTTCACCATCGAAAACCTTGTTGCAAGACAGATAATCATAATATATTTTGAAAACTCCGACGGCTGCAGACTGCCTATAAAAGGCAGAGCAATCTGTCTTCTTGCCCCGTGGGAATCAAGACCTATAAAGGCAACCAGTATCATCATTATCGCAATGGCGATATAAGCAATACCGCTGTAGCGCTTAAGTGTCTTGTAATTTACAAAGGTTGATATCATAAACATCAATACCAGACCGACCAATGCAATTCCCGACTGCTTGATAATGGGCGCATAAACCTTGCCCGAGCTCATATTTGTAGCACTTGTTGTGGAAAAGAGCATTGTAAGCCCTGTTACAAGAAGCACAAGCACCGTAAAAAGCAATATAAAATCCACATCAAGTATGCCAAGTGAGCGTTTTTTTCTTTTCATTGGCACAATATTGTCTTTATCCGAATTTTTTGCCATTGTCCCATTCCTTTCAAAAACTATTTAAGAGCCAGATAACACACCGCACAAAGAAGCAATGTCACAAATGTAAACACGCCAACAATCTTTGTTTCCTTCCAGCCGCACATCTCAAAATGATGATGCAGAGGCGACATTTTGAAAACTCTCTTTCCTGTCAGCTTGAAGCTTGTCACCTGAATAATAACGCTTAAGGTTTCACTCAAAAATACCCCTCCTGCAATAATAAGCGAAAACTCAAGTCCCATCATAACCGCCGCCGCAGAAAGGATACCTCCTAAATAAAGAGAGCCTGTATCCCCCATAAAAACCTTAGCGGGGAAGAAATTATAAAGTAAAAAGCCTAAAACTCCGCCAATCATGGCACTCACTGCAATTGCCACACCCTCATAGCCCATCTTTAATGCTGCCACAAGGAAGAAAAGCGCACATGCTGCCGAAACAGAGGATGCCAGACCGTCAACGCCGTCGGTAAGGTTAACACTGTTAACCGTTGCAAGCATTACAAACATAACAAAAGGAATGTAAAACCACGAAAAATCAAAACTGCCTGCCATAAAGGGGATTTTAACCGCATGAGAATTGGAAGCATACATATAAACTGCCGCACCCAATGCCACAACACTCTGACATATAAACTTTGCCTTTGCGCTAAAGCCCTTATTCCTCTTTTTTACAACCTTAATATAATCATCAACAAAGCCTACCGCACCGAAAAGCAAGCCTATAATAACCACAAAAAGCATCTCAGCGCTTCTTGATACAATAAGTGAAGAAGCGGTCAGAGCAAGAATAAACGCCAGTCCACCCATGGTGGGAGTTCCCTGTTTTTTTGCATGCCATGTAGGTCCGTCCTCTAAAATCATCTGTCCGAACTTAAGCTTTTTTAGGAACGGAATAAGAAGCGGTGTAACTGCCGCCGTTATCACAAACGAAATTATAAGACTTATTATCCAGCTCATGGTCAAACCTCATTTCAATAATTATTTTCTCAGGTATTCTTTAACAACTTCTCTTTCATCAAAATGAATAGTACCCTCTTTAAAAATCTGGTACGTTTCATGTCCCTTGCCTGCAAGGATAACAACGTCACCCTCACGGGCAAAATCAAGAGCGTATTCTATAGCGTCCTTTCGGCTTTCTATTGTTATATAATCGCCCTCACCTATACCCTTTATGATATCTTCAATAATAAGAGCAGGCTCCTCGCTTCTGGGGTTATCGCTTGTTACAATCACATAATCGGACAATTTCATTGCAATAGAGCCCATAACAGGCCTCTTCGTCCTGTCACGGTCACCGCCGCAGCCGAAAAGGGTAATAACCCTTCCCTTTGCAAAGCCACGAACCGCACGGATAACATTCTCCAGTCCGTCAGGGGTATGTGCATAGTCTATTATAACAGTGTATGGCGTAAGGGTAGGCACAACCTCCAATCTGCCCTTAACACCGCGGGCAATAACAAGACCCTTTTCTATATCCTCTAAGCTCATTCCAAGGCAAAGAGCACCCGTTGCCGCCGCTAAAGCATTATAAACAGAAAATCCTCCGGGGATTCCCAGTCTTAATTCTCTTTCCTCACCCTTATAATTCACATTGAACAATATGCCTCTTTCACGGAGTCTTATATTCTCCGCCTTCATTTCAGAGGGATTTTCAACAGAATATGTTATTACGTTTTTTGCACCCTCAAGCATAATCGGTGCATACTTATCGTCAATATTTATTGCTGCAGCTTTACTCATGGCAAAAAGCTTTGCCTTAGCTTTCGCATAGTTACCCATAGTCTCATGGAAATCAAGATGGTCCTGTGTAAGGTTTGAGAATATTCCCACCTCAAAGTTTATTCCGTAAACTCTGTCAAGCTCCAGGGAATGGCTCGAAACCTCCATTACAACACACTCTGCACCGCATTCATACATTCTTTTAAAAAGCTCGTGCAACTCTCTTGACTCAGGGGTAGTTCTCTCTGACTCAATTGCCTCATCGCCCACAAGAATCTGATTAGTGCCTATAAGACCGCACTTAATCCCCTTTAATTCAAGTATCTGCTTTATAAGATAGCTTGTTGTGGTTTTACCGTTTGTGCCTGTAATACCGATAATTTTCATCTTGTCGGCACAATTTTCAAAAAAGCATTTGGACGCCATTGCCAGAAACTTCCGGCTCGAAGGCACACGGATATACCAATCCTCATTTCTGACCTCTTCGCCTACAACAATTGCAGCACCCATTTCTCTTGCTTTTTCTATATATTCGTGCCCGTCACTTTTAAAGCCCTTTATCGCAACGAATAAAGACCCCCTCGTAACCTTTCTCGAATCATAACAGATATCGGAAATTTCCATATCTTCAATTTTTTCATTTACTGCCGTACGGGTTTCCTTAAGCAAAGTCTTAAGTCGCATAAAATCGTCCCCCTTTATTGTCAGTTATCCCGCCGTGTTGGCGTCAAAGTAAAATTCATCTGTATTATTTGCAAAGTCTACGGTTATTACACTTCCGGGCATAACCATTGTACCCTGAGGTGTACTCTGGGAAATTACAACCATATCGTCTGTAACCTCGTCGTGCATACCGCCGCCGGAAATTACAATATTAAGGTTTAATTCCTTTGCCTTTTCTGTAGCCTGTTTCTGTGTCATTCCCATAAAAGAGGGTATTTCAACCTTTATCTCCTCGGTTGCCTCTGTGTAGAGGATTACAAGAGACTCCTTTGCAATTCTTGATGTACCCTTGGGAAGCTGATTTGTTACAATCACACCTTCACCCTGGATTGAAACATTAAGACCTGAAGATTCAATAAGCTTTTTCGCATCCCACGTTGTCATACCTATCGTTGCAGGCACTTCAATCTCGTCTTCGCTGTTATCTGTGTATGTGGGTTCATAGCCTAAATATTCCAGAGAATCTGCAAGTATCTTACCAACAGCAGGTGCAGCTATAGCACCGCCGCCCGTAAGATTACCTCCCGGCTCATCAAGAAGAAGCAGGCATACAAGCTGAGGGTCATCCGCAGGTGCAAAGCCCACGAAGGAAGCAATCTTCTTTCCCGAGCCACGGGGTTGCTTTTCACTTGTACCCGTCTTGCCTCCGATTCTGTAACCGTCAACATATGCCGCATTACCTGTACCGTTCGCAACAACGCTCTCCAATGCCGCACGCATTACACGGCTTGTATTTTCACTTATAACCTCTCTTACAACTACTGTTTCCACGTTTTCAATAACATTACCGCTTGAATCCGTATAAGCCTTTATAAGCTGAGGCTTCAAAAGCTTTCCTCCGTTAACCACTGCCGAGAAAGCAGTTACCATCTGCAAGGGCGTTATCTGGAAGCCCTGACCAAAGCTACTTGTTGCCAATTCCGCTTCGTTAAAGTTACTTTCAGAAAAGAAAATACCCTTTGACTCACCCGGCAAAACGAAATCTGTCTTTGAAGTAAAGCCGAAGGCTTCGTAATATTCACGGAATTTTTTATACCCCAGCTTTGCGCCTATTTCCATAAATGCAGGGTTACAGGAATTTTCCAAAGCCTGGGTAAAGGTTTCCTGTCCGTGACCTGCTCTCTTGTGACAATGTATTGTATGTACCGAAACCCTCTTTGCGCCTGTGCAGTTAAAGCTTTCTGTAGCAGGGTTTATAACCCCCGCCTCAATAGCCGATGCCGCAACAATACTTTTAAAGGTAGAACCGGGCTCATAGGAGTCAACAACAGCCTTGTTTCTCCAAACCTTATTGAGATATTCACCGTCGGTATATTCCGTCCCGTCCTCCTTAAGCCCCATAACATTAAGCTTTACCTGAGGGTCAACGCTTCTGGGAGAGTTAAGGTCAAAGTTCGGCTCAACAGCCATCGCAAGAATTTCACCCGTATTTGGGTCCATAACAATTGCCGCCGCACCGTTTCTTATATTGTAAAGATTGTATGCCTCTTCAAGGTACTTTTCAACATAGTGCTGTATAACCTCATCAATTGTCAGCACAACACCGTTGCCGTCCTCCGGGGCAATATAGTTTTCATATTCATAAGGTGTAAGGTTATTGTTAACGTCCTGTATAACCTGAATTCTGCCTGCAGTACCCGAAAGGGTATTATCAAGCATCTTCTCCAACCCTTCAAGACCGTTGCCGTCATCACCTGCAAAGCCTATAACGTGGGATGCAAAGCTTGAATAAGGGTAATATCTCTTTGTTGTTTCCACAAAAAATACACCCGTAAGGTCCATCTCTCTTAAGCGGTTTGCCACAGAGGGTTCAACCTTTTTCTTTATTCTTCTGCTTGCATAGTCAAGGGAAATTTCTTTTCTTACAAATTCCTCATTAACACCTAAAGTGTCCACAAGGGCACGCACAACCTTTTCTCTTACATCCTCTTCTTCAAAGGGTTTCCCTTCCGTAAGTGCCGCCGCACGCCTTAATTCCTGCTTTCTTACGGCAGACTGAATCTGTCTGGGGTTAACCATAACATCTTCACAGGATGCACTCTGTGCAAGAACCTTCATGTTTCTGTCGTAAATCTGACCGCGCTTTGCTTCAACAAGCTGGTCACGTGTCTGCTGTTCAATAGCCTTTTCCTTGTATTCACTGCCCCTTATAAGCTGATAGTACGCAAGGGCACATATAACAACCATCATCAAGCAAAGAAATACACAAAAAAGTCCCCATATTCTTCTTTTTTCGCTTGCACTCACCTTTGCCATATCATATCCTCCATTTTTTAAAACGACCAAAAGACTGAAAGAAATCTGCTCAAAACAAAGCCTAAAAACTATGCTTTTGAACAAATCTGCTCAGTCTTTGCGGGAAAAAATTGAGTGCTTACTTTTTTGTAGGCACTCAACTGTTACTTCTTATGTAAATATATTTCGGCCTAATATAAATATTCCAACAGAATTTTCGCCTTGTTCATAAATGCTGAAAACCCATTGCTGCCGGCTTTGTTATCTACCAGAATTTCTCCTCCGTTATCCTTCTGTACGTCTATATATATGTACTGGGAGCCGTCAGGCTTCTTCATGCCCAGTCTCGATACTGCAATCTCATCAATGTTGTTCATATCCATCTGATAGGAAAGGTGCATTTCTCTTTCCGTAATCATGGCATTAAGATCGTAAATATCATCTTCAATTCTCGAAATTTCTCCGCAAAGTTGGTCAATCCTCGCCTCTCTTACCATAACCACCGCAAGGATTGCCGCGATTACAACAAGAGTTTTAATTGCACTTTTCTTAAGCTCTGCAATCCTGGAATCAAAGTAAGCTTCCTGCTTTGCTTTCTTCGAAACCTTAACCTCTTTCTTTTGTGCTGTATAAGGAATGTATTCAAGCTCTCTTGCTTCAGAACCGTAATTGTACATTTCCTTCTGACACCGACCTTTCAACATAATAGTGAATAGTGAAAAATGAATAGTGAATAGTTTCGGTTGAAAATCGCCATGGCGATTTTCTTCATTAACTTTCCATTTTCAACTTTCAATTCTGCACTCAGATTATCTTTTCGCAAATGCGTAACTTTGCGCTTCTTGAACGGGGGTTAACCTCTACCTCTTCATCGGAAGGAAGCACGGGCTTTTTTGTTATAACCTTCACACTGTTTTTCTTGCCGCATACACACACGGGAAATTCCTTAGGGCATGTACACGCATTTGCCAGAGCATTAAAAGTATCCTTCACAATTCTGTCCTCTAAGGAATGGAAGGTTATAACAGCCATCCTGCCACCCTTCTTCAGGCAATCAACACCGTCACGGATAGCCTCCTCCAAAATTCTCAGCTCGCCGTTAACTTCAATTCTTATCGCCTGAAATGTTCTCTTTGCAGGATGAGGGCCGTCTTTTCTTGCCCCCTGAGGCACTGCCGCTTTTATAATATCTACAAGCTCATATGTAGTTTCTATTTCTTTTGTTTTTCTTGCTTCGCAGATAAATTTCGCAATCCTTACTGCCCATTTTTCTTCACCGTATTTTGTAATGATGTCACAAAGCTCCTTTTCGGAGTATGTGTTCACTACCTTTTTTGCATCTAAATCGCTTCTCCTGTCCATTCTCATGTCCAAAGGAGCATCATGCATATATGAAAAGCCTCTCTCCGCCTCATCAAGCTGATAGGACGAAACGCCCAGATCTGCAATTATACCATCAAGCTTGTCCACACCTAAGCTTTCAAGCTCTCTTTTCACATATCTGAAGTTTGAATGAATAGGGTTGAATCTCTCACCCATATCACTAAAACGCTTTTTGCACTCATTTATGGCATCCGTATCCTGATCAAAGCCGTAAAGGGTTCCGCCCCTTTCAAGTATAAGTGCACTGTGACCTCCGCCGCCCATTGTAAAATCGGCATACAATCCGCCCTTTTTCACATTTACGGCATCAACGGTTTCATTAAGAAGTACACTAACGTGGGCAAATTCCATCTTTACCTCTCCTGTCAATTAAAATGCCAGACCTGCCTCATTAAGAGCTTCTGCCGCTTCTTCAAGGCTTATGGAATCGTCACCGTAAAGGTATTCATTCCACTTATCGCTATCCCAGATTTCAGCATGTGTGCCGTTACCAACAATCACAAGCTCCTTTTCCAAAGATGCATGTTCACGAAGCTGAGGAGGGATTACAAATCTTCCCTGCTTGTCAATTTCGCACTGATGTGCGCCTGTTATAATAATTCTCTGCAGTCTTCTTACTTCTCTCATGTTGCCGGGCAAAGACTGGATAGACTGCCCAAGCTTTTCAAATTCTTCAACCGAGAAAACTGCAAGACAGCTTTCAAAATATCTTGTAACATAAAACGTGTCGCCGATTTCTTCACGAAGCTTGCTGGGTAAGATAACTCTGCCCTTAGCATCAAGATTATGACTGTATTCACCCGATAACATAGCTTCGCACCTCCCTGACACATTTTATTGTGGAAAAGTATAACTCAAATGGAGTTTTCCACAAAGTTTTCCACTATTTCCACCACTTCTTACCACTTCATACCACTTTGTGGCACTTTCATAGTCATTTTACTATATAAATAATGAAATTTCAATACCTTTTTCATAATTTTTTTCTACAAATTTAAGGTTTTTTACCCTTATATTACCTCTTTTCTACATGTAGTGGTCACGCCCTTTTTGCCCCTCTATATATTGTTTTTTCTTTTTAAAATTTTACGTGTTTACTTTTCTTAACAATATGATATAATAGAAGAAAAGGCATTTTTTAACGAATCGGAGGCTTATTATGAAGACATATTCTTCCTTAAGGGTGGCTCATCCCACTTTTTTCTACAAAAGCTACGAAATGAAAGCAGAAGACGGCAAGCTTCACGTTACATATCATTTTGAAATTGAAAATCTTTCAACCTTTTCTCCCACATGGGTTTTCCCTTTAGGTGAAGAAGCGGTTTCTTTGGACGATTGCAATCTTAAAGCAATGGTTTTCTCCTTAGGTCTCGCAGAGCTTGTAAGCTACTGGAAGATTACCTGCTCACCCGAGGTTCGTATAGAATGCGGCAATCTTTCACCCATGCAGATAAATTGGTGGAAAAAGCTTTACTTCCACGGTCTGGGCGAATTTTTCTATTTAAACCGCATCAATGCGGATGAAAGCTTTATGCGCATAAGTACAAAAGGCGCCCCTGCATCCATAGATCAGTCAAAGCGCTTTTTATCAGGCAACCTTATCCCCGTAGGCGGCGGCAAGGACTCAAATGTTACAATGGAGCTTTTAAGAGAATTTAAAGACTCCAACCGCCCCTATATCATCAACCCCCGTGGTGCAACACTTGACAGTGTCCGTGTTGCCTCTCTTTCCGAAAAGACACTTACTGCAAAGCGCACACTTGATTGCAATATGCTCCGATTAAATAAAGAGGGTTACCTTAACGGCCATACCCCCTTCAGCGCAATTGTTGCTTTTTCTTCTGTTATAACGGCATATATAAACAATCTCAAATATGTGGTTTTATCAAACGAATCCTCCGCTAACGAATCCACCGTGGCAGGAAGCACCGTAAACCACCAGTATTCAAAAAGCTTTGAATTTGAGCAGGATTTCAACCGTTATGAAAAAGAATTCCTTAAAAGCGGGGTTTACTATTTCAGTCTCCTCCGCCCCCTCAGCGAATATCAGATTGCATCCTTCTTTGCCCGTCTTAAGCCCTACCACAGCATCTTCAGAAGCTGCAACAAGGGCAGTCACACAAATATCTGGTGTGCGGAGTGTTCAAAGTGCCTCTTTGTATATCTGATACTTTCCCCCTTCCTCTCTTTTGAAGAGCTTGAGGCGATTTTCGGTCGTAACATGGGTGATGACGAAAACCTTATCCCCATTTTCAATCAGCTTATAGGCAACGGAACAGATGAAAAGCCCTTTGAGTGTGTGGGCAGCCGTGACGAGATAAACTTCGCCCTGTGCGAAGCAATAAAGAAAAATGCTGTCTTACCTGCCCTTTTTGAATATTACAAAACAACGCCTCTTTACGAGGATTATTCAAAAAAGGCAAACCCCTACCCCAAATTCTATGACAGAACAAATCTTCTTCCCGCAGGCTACAGAGATATTGTGGAAAGGGAGCTTGAATTATGTTAATTTCCTATGTAAAAGAACTCATAAAGGATAAATCCGTCTGCATCTTAGGCTTCGGCAGAGAGGGCAGAAGCACCCTTAACACCCTTTTAAAAGCAGGCGGTTATAAATCCATCACAATCTGCGACTTAAATCCTGTAGAATGTGATGATGCAGAAATTGTCACAGGCAGGGACTATCAGAAAAATCTTGACCGCTTTGACATAATAATGAAAAGTCCGGGTATTGTTTTGGAAGAAGGCGCATTAAAGGATACTTCCCGCCTTTATTCACAGAGCGAAATTTTCCTTTCAGTCTACCGCGACAGAACAATCGGCATAACAGGCACCAAGGGCAAAAGTACCACAACCTGCCTGATTTATCACGTGCTCACCGAATGCGGGAAAAGCGCCGTGCTTTTAGGCAATATCGGTGTCCCCGCCTTTGACGGCGATGTCAAGGATGGCGATACGATAGTCTTCGAATTTTCAAGTCATCAATTGGAATATACGGATTTTTCTCCCCACACAGCAGTATTTTTAAATATTTTCCCCGAGCATCTTGACCATTACGGCACATTTGAAAAATATTATGCTGCAAAGAAAAACATTTTCCTCCACCAAAGGGAGGGCGACCGACTTATATCTCACACGATGGTTGATACAAAAGGCGCAAAATCAAATTTAACAACCTTCGGCGATGACGGTGACATCATAATAAAACCCAATTCCTTTATAATTGACGGGGAGGAACTTACACTTGACGAAGCCTGTCCCCTTCTTGGCAGTCATAATGTAAATAACATAGCCGTGGCATTTTGGGCAGTAAAGCCCTTCGGTATAACAAAAGAAGAGTTTTTAAAGGCATTATCCACCTTCCGTCCCCTGCCCCACAGATTGGAGCGCATAGGTGAAAAGGACTCTGTCACATATTATGACGACTCTATCTCCACCTGCTCCGAAACCACAATTCAGGCTCTCGAAAGCCTTAAAAACGTAGGCTGCGTACTTATAGGCGGTATGGATCGCGGCATTGACTATACCCCTCTTATTGAATATCTTAAAACAGCCTATATTCCCAATGTTATTTTCATGTACGATACAGGCAAACGCATTATGAACGAAATGTCACATATGCCTCACAGGGCGGCTTTTCGCTATGCCGAAAACCTATCCGAGGCAGTTAAACTTGCAAAGGCTATAACCCCAAAAGGCAGTATCTGTCTTTTATCGCCCGCTGCGGCAAGCTACGGTTTTTTCAAAAACTTTGAAGACCGGGGCGAACAATTCAAAAATCTTGCACTGAATTAAAAAACAAGGTGTCCTTTCGGACACCTTGTTTTGACTGTCGAAAAAGTCATTTTCTGCACAATTGCGAAGGGTTTGGGAAAGAAGGTTTCCCAAATAAAATAGGCGGGGTTAATCGCATTCACCCCGCCGAAAGTGCCGATTTAAGGAGGCTCGCAAGCCTCTTGCACGAGAAATCGCCACTTTGTTCATTAGAAATTACAGACCTCAAAGTGCTGAAGGATGTAATCCGCCTTTGAGGTCGAGTGTCGATAATACTTTATCGACACTTTAAAAC
>JAFYPR010000033.1 GCA_017547445.1 Clostridia bacterium | reverse complement strand
TGCACGAGAAATCGTCACTTTATTCCTTATAAAATTTAGACCTCAAAGTGCCGAAGGGCGTTAGCCCGCCTTTGAGGTCGCGTGTCGATAACACTTTATCGACACGCTCAAGAAAGCTCTATGCATAATGCATAGAGCTTTCTTATTACTTGCTTTCCAAAAAGTCGTTAATTTTCTGAACAAGCTCATCGGGGTCAACACCGTGAACAAGTGCCGCCTGCTCCAAGCTTTCGCCTGATGCAGAGGGGCAGCCTAAGCAGTGCATACCGATTTCAAAAAAGATAGGAGCTGTTTCGGGATCAATTCTCAAAACGTCCATAATAATTGTATCCTTAGTTACCTGTGCCATAATATTACCTCCGTATAAAAATTTCTTTACACAATTATATTCATTATAACCAAAATTGTCAAGGAGTAATCATTCCCTTAATTGAGGGAAGAATGTACTCTGCCTTTTCCTTTTCAAAGAAGGGGCGTGTCTTTTCACCGCCTGAGCCTGTCAGAACTGCAAGAAAGTCGCTTCCCATACGCTTTGCGGCAAAAAGGTCACTGCCTGCATCACCTACAACCAAAGCTTTGGAGAGATATGATTTGTCAAAATCCCCCGAGAGGATTTTTTCATCCGGATAATCTGTGCGGTAGAGCGCTTTAAGGAAAATGTAAGGCTCCGGCTTTGTAAGAATAACCTTTTTGCCTGTTTTTTTGAAGCTTTCCTCTGCGTTCATAATATGGGTATAGGTTGCGATTGCATCGGGTTCAAAATATTTTCGTATATCCCAAAGCCTCATGGGGTTTGAAACGTCACGGTCACTTCTGCCTGTGGCAATCATAAGCTTTTTGCCGTTTCCCTTAAGAGTGGAGAGAACTTTTAAAACATCATCAAGCTCTATTGCGGGTACTTCCCGCATTTCCATGGAAGGCTTATGGGGGCATCGGGGTTTTGTGTTATAGAAAACCTCAAATTCGTCACTTCCGAAATACCATTCCTGAAAGGTGTCACGGCACATATTCCATACAGGCTCATTTCTTTTGCACATATCAATGGGGACGCCGAGCTTTTCTGACAAAAGACGGGCACATTCGTCATAAAGGTCAAATGCCATAAGACTGCTTTCGTTTATATAATCATAAACTGCCTTGTAATCCTTACATTTGCCTGAGAGGATATAGGCAAAAACCACATATCCCAAATCCCAGTTGGAATTTACACCGCGGTCCTTCACAAGGGCAATTGTCTTGTCTGAAACAAAGACCTCGTCCCTTATTTCCTTTACATGGTCTAAGGCCCAAAGGGGATCGAACTTTTCATTTCCGTAATAATGAGCTCCGTTTAAAAGCTCATAAACGGTCAGCGCGGCAATGTCCCAGTAATTCTGCTCGCTGGTGATAACACCGTCCATGTCAAAAATTATGTATTCATATTTATCTAAAAATGGTGCAACTTTAGCCATCAGATTTCCTCAACCTCAAATACTACCTTGCCTGCAACACCGCTTGTCATACCCTTACGGCTTTCGTCAACGGTAAAAGCATTTTTAAGGGCAATACCGAAGGAACGGAAAATTGCCTCCCAGATGTGGTGGGTGTTTTCACCTCTTGTAAGGTCAATCTGCATGGTGCAGTTTGCACCCTGACAGAATGCGTCAAGGAAAACAAGAAGCTCCTCGGAAGCCATGCCCTCAACATTTTCGGGAATAGCCACAGAAGGATAAAAACCGAAAAATGCTCTTTGCTCAAAGCTTATTGTTGTGTGGGCAAGAGCCTCGTCAATCATACCAAAGCCGTCGCCAAAGCCTACGGAGCCGTCTGTATTTTCAAGCCTTTTTGCAAAGGCTTTACCTACTGCCTGCCCCAAGTCCTCTGTTACAAGGTGAGCAAGACAAAAATCTGTAAGGCTTACTTCAGCTTCGATATTGAAGCCACTTCTCCATACTGTCTGCTCAATCATGTGGTTTAAAAAGGGAAGAGGAGTTTTTATGCGGCTTCTGTAATCCTTTTTAACGGGACCGTCAGAAAGAATTACCTGCATTGTACTTTCACTTGTTTTACGTGTAACTTTAATCATTTTAATCAATCCTTTGTGGGTTTTAGCATACTTTAATCAGGTAATTGCAACATTTTTAAAGGAACAGCGACACTCCCATTCATTCATTTTCCATTTAGTGTGCAGAAAAAACGAAATTGTGGGTTGGCTATGGGTAGGGAGTGTCCCGTGTTGTGGGTTGCAGTAGGTGTGTGGAAGTATTTATTTACGTTCTTTTACTGCCAAGCCGTGTGTGTCAAAGCCTTCGACTGTTGCCATTTTATATGCATAATCACGGACTCTTTCAAAGCCTTCACGTGATGCATAGCCTATAGAAGAGCGCTTTAAGAAGTCAAACACGGATACGGAAGAATATGTCTTTGCAAAACCGCCTGTGGGAAGAATTGCATTGGGACCTAAAAGGAAGTTGCAAAGTGTTACGGGTGTATATTCGCCTAAAAGAATTTCACCTGCGTTTTTAATGTCGGGAAGAACATCGAAGGGCTTATCACACATAACCTCCATATGCTCGGGAGCATAGTCATTTACAAACTGTACGCTTTCGGCAAGTGAATCAGTAAGGATAACACCGCCGTAATTATTTTCAACAGCTTCGATAAAGCTTCTTCTTCTTTCGGAAATCTTTCCCTTCTGTCTTTCGATAATGGGTAGAACCTTTTCAACGAGCTCTCTTGAATGTGTTACTAAAAGAGCGGAGGAGTCGGGACCGTGCTCAGCTTCAATCATCCAGTCAAGCGCAACCTTCTCAGGGTCTGCCTTTTCGTCAGCAAGGATTATAACCTCGCTGGGGCCTGCAGGGAGACCTGCATCAATCTGCTGGGCAAGAACCCTCTTCGCGGCTGTTGCATAGCTGTTGCCGGGGCCGATGATTTTATGGCATTTGGGGATAGTTTCCGTGCCGTAGGCTACCGCTGCTACCGCCTGAATGCCGCCTACCTTGTAAATATCCTTAATGCCGATAATCTTTGCGGCAGTTAAAATTGCATCATCAACCTCGCCTTTCTGATTGGGAGGAGTTACAACAACAATTTTACTAACACCTGCAACAGTGGCGGGAACACCAAGCATAAGTAAGACGGAGGGGAAGCTGCCCTTGCCGCCGGGAACGTAGAGACATACGTCAACGATGGGAGTTGTCTTTTCACCTACCATAAGACCCTTGTCAACGTTTGTAAACCACATTTCCTCGGGGAGCTGCTTTTCGTGGAAATCGTAAATATTCTTATATGCATATTCAATAGCTTCCCGTGTTTCCTTATCAAGGCGGTTATATGCAGTTTCAATTTCTTCTTCTGTTACCTTTATTTTATCCTGAGTGAGGGTAACACGGTCAAACTTTTCCGTATACTTCAATACTGCCTTATCGCCGTTGTCACGCACGTCATCTGAAACTTCCTTTGCAAGCTTCATCTGCTCTGTAATATCAAATTCCGCACGCTTCATAATTTTTGTTTTTTCTTCCTGTGTCATCTCAGAGAGTGTATATATATTCATAAAAATCATCCTTCCGAAATTGTTATTAAGCTATATTATAAGCCTCCCGGGGCGTTTTTGCAATGATTATTTTAATAAGAAAAAAATTTTGTCGGATTCTGCGCGGAAAAGGACGAAAACAAGAATTATGTAAACCTGATTTCATGGGAGATTGGCTATGTTGGAAAAAGGTCGAACTTCCACAAAAAAAAGACTGATTTAATGTGGAAGCTGTGGAAAACTCAGTTTAAAACCGCAAAATCAGCATTCGCAACCTGTGGAAAACTACTATTTTGCACTTTGGGGAAATTGTGGAAAACTTTTTTGAGGTTTACATAATTACACACAGCCGGGAAACTGCGGAAAATGTAGTAAAACAGGGGTTTTTGTCGGTTGTGAAAGATATTGACCTTTTATAATATTTGGTATACAATACATTCAGAAGAAAATTTGGGAGAGATTTTTATGGATATAAAGGATTTTCAGAAAAGTCTGGGATACAGCTTTAAAAATGAAGAGCTTCTTATAACTGCACTTACCCATACCTCATATGCTCATGAAAGGCATGTTGAGAGCTATGAAAGGCTGGAGTTTTTAGGTGATGCGGTGCTTCAGATGCTTACAAGTATGTATATTTACAAAACTTATTCCGACTTTCCTGAGGGTAAGATGAGCAGAATGAGGGCGAATATAGTGTGCGAGGAAACCCTTTCAAGGATTGCGGAAAAGCTTGAAGTTGGCAAGCATGCCCGTTTAGGCAAGGGCGAAGAGCTTACCGGAGGCAGAGAGAGGGCATCAATCCTTGCGGACATGGTGGAGGCAATTTTAGCCGCCATTTACCTTGACGGCGGTATTGATAAGGCGAGAGAGGTTATCTTTGACGCTTACGGACATATTATTGAAAATGCCGCAGAGGGAAGATTGAACCGTGACTATAAGACAATGCTTCAGGAAAAATTGCAGAAGGAAGGCAGTGTTTTGATAGAATATCTGCCTGTTAAGGAGGAGGGACCTGCACATAATAAGGTTTTCACTATGGCAGTTTCGCTAAATAACAAAATTTTAGGCACGGGAAGCGGAAGAACAAAGCAGGAGGCCCAGCAGATGGCGGCAAAGGCGGCTTTGGGAGATAAGTGCAATGGCTAATATACCGATTTTTATACCCCATGCAGGCTGCAGAAATGATTGCGCCTTCTGTAATCAGAAATCTATCACGGGTAAAATTGTACCGCCTACAGAATATGAGGCGGAGGAATTTATAAAAGAAAACCTTAAAACCCTTTCGGGAAACGGACATACCATTGCCTTTTTCGGCGGAAGCTTTACGGGGATTGGTAAAGATAACATGAAAGGATATCTTGATGCGGCAAAAAAGTATGTGGACGGAGAGAGGATTAAAGGAATACGCCTTTCCACAAGACCTGACTATATAGATGATGAAATAATGGATATCCTTGCTGCCTACCCTGTTACAAATATTGAATTAGGGGCGCAGAGCCTTGACGGAGAGGTTCTTGAAAGGGCAAGGAGAGGGCACACGAAGGATGATGTATACCGTGCGGCGGAGGCTATAAGAAAAAGAGGAATTGCATTAGGCTTACAGATGATGATAGGCTTGCCCTCGGATACATACGAAAAGAGCATTGCTACGGCAAGGCAGTTTGTAGAACTGGGCGCCGTGGAAACGAGGATTTATCCCACTGTTATATTAAAAAACACCCTTCTTGCGGATATGTATGAAAGAGGGGAGTATGTGCCCATGGATTTTGAAGAAATGCTTGATACGGCGGCGGACTGTTACAGTATATTTTTTGAAAATAACGTGAAGGTTTTACGGATAGGACTTCAGAATTCGGAGGAGCTTCGTTGTAACGCCGCAGGCGGATTTTACCACGAGGCTCTGGGAGAAAGGGTGTATTCAAGGGTTATAAGACGCAATGCCCAAAGGGAAGGGTCGGGCGAAATTCGCTATAACAGACGGTTTTTAAGCAAGGTGGCAGGGCAGAAGAAGGAAAATATGCCTTATCTTGAAGGGTTTTCTCTTTATGAGGACAACAGCGTTTCGGGTGTCCTTATTAACGGAAAATATGTGTTGACAATTTAAGCGTAAAGGGATAAAATAAATAGGATAAATAATATTTTTTCAAGGAGTTGATCAGTATGGTAATTAAAGTTACATTGCGTGATGATGTGCGTGAATTTGAAGCACCCATCACTTATATGGACATTGCGAAAAGCATTTCCGAAGGATTAGCAAGGAATGTGCTCTGTGCAACCAAAGACGGAGAAACGGTAGGTTTGTTTGAAACCCTTACCACTGATGCAACCGTTGAATTCAAAGGTTTTGACACTCCCGAGGGTAAGAATACTCTCCGCCACAGCGCAAGCCATGTGCTCGCTCAGGCTGTTAAGAGAATTTTCCCCGAGGCGAAGTTAGCTATAGGCCCCGCTATTGAAAACGGTTTTTACTACGACTTTGATCTGGACAAGGGCTTTTCTCCCGAGGATTTAGCAAAGATTGAAGCTGAAATGAAGAAGATTGTTAAGGAAAATCTTCCCATCGTGCGCTTTGAACTGCCCAGAGAGGAAGCTGTTAAGCTCATGGAAGAAGCAAATGAGCCTTACAAGGTTGAATTGATTAACGATTTGCCCGAGGACAGCATTATTTCCTTCTACAAGCAGGGCGATTTTACTGACCTTTGTGCAGGTCCTCATGTGCCTAAGACAGGCGTTATCAAGGCGTTTAAGATTACTTCCACTGCAGGTGCTTACTGGAGAGGCAGCGAAAAGAACAAGATGCTTACCCGTATTTATGCAACTGCTTTCACAAAGAAGGATGAAATGGAAGAGTATTTAGCTCAGGTTGAAGAAGCTAAAAAGAGAGACCATAATAAATTGGGTCGTGAGCTTGAGCTCTTTACAACAAGCGAATATATCGGTCAGGGTCTTCCCATTATGCTTCCTAAGGGTGTTGCAATTATGCAGACACTTCAGAGATTTGTCGAAGACGAAGAAGCAAAGCGTGGCTGGATGAGAACGAAGACTCCTCTTATGGCAAAGAGCGATTTGTATAAGATTTCCGGTCACTGGGATCATTATAAGGACGGTATGTTCGTCCTTGGCGACGAGGAAAAGGACGACGAGGTGTTTGCACTCCGTCCCATGACTTGCCCCTTCCAGTATCAGGCATATCTTAACCGTGCACGCTCGTACCGTGATTTGCCCCTCCGTTACGGCGAAACAAGTACGCTTTTCCGTAACGAAGCAAGTGGCGAAATGCACGGACTTATCAGAGTAAGACAGTTTACAATTTCTGAGGGTCACCTTATGTGTACACCCGAGCAGTTAGAGGATGAATTCAAGAGCTGTCTTGAATTGGCGATTTTCATGTTAAAGACTCTTGGCCTTTATGAGGACGTTTCTTACCGCTTCAGTCAGTGGGACCCCGAGGACAGAGAAAAGTATATCGGTACTGATGAGCAGTGGGATGAAGCTCAGGGCATGATGAAGAAAATCCTTGACCATCTTGAAATTCCCTATGCTGTAGGTATCGGCGAAGCGGCTTTTTACGGTCCTAAGCTTGATATTCAGATTAAGAATGTTCACGGCAAGGAAGATACTCTTATCACAATCCAGATTGACCAGATGCTTGCAGAAAAGTTCGGTATGGTTTATACGGATACTGACGGCACAAAGAAGCATCCTTATATTATCCACCGTACAAGCATCGGCTGCTACGAAAGAACACTTGCTCTTCTTATTGAAAAGTATGCAGGTGCATTCCCCACATGGATGGCTCCCGTACAGGTTAAGCTTTTACCCATCGGTGAAGGTCACAGGGAATACTGCCGTGAATTGAACAGCCGCCTTATCAACATGGGTATCAGAAGCGAGGTTGATGACAGAAGCGAAAAGATTGGTTACAAGATTCGTGAAGCTCAGCTTGAAAAGGTGCCGTATATGCTTGTTGTTGGCGATAAGGAAATGGAAGAGGGCGCAGTAGCCGTGAGAAGCCGTAAGGAAGGCGACAAGGGAAGTATGAAGGTTAATGACTTCATTATCTCTCTTATGGATGAAATCGCAAACAGAACAAGATAACTCCTTCAGTCGCCTTTGGCGACAGCTCCCTCGGAGAGGGAGCCTATAATGAAAAGATTGAATAGAAACCTCCTTTGCAGTAAAGAATACCTGCAAAGGAGGTTTTTTGGTAATGAAAAAAATATTGTGTTTTGTTTTGCTGAGTACATTGCTTTTGTCGGGAAGTATTTTTTACAATCTGAAATCCCGGGATGCTTTATCCAGAATAGGCTCCACGGGCAGTGAGGTTACAAAAATACAGACTAAGTTAAAAAACTGGGGCTACTACAAAGGTGCAGTTGACGGAAAGTACGGCAGTGCAACCCAAAAGGCCGTGAAGGAATTTCAGAGGAAAAACAACCTTACGCCTGACGGCATTGCGGGAAGTGCAACCTTGAAGGCTATGGGGATTTCATCTTCTTCATCATCTTCTGCCTCGAATAACGATGTGTATCTTCTGGCGAGAGCCATTAACGGCGAGGCACGCGGTGAGCCTTATTCGGGGCAGGTGGCAGTAGGTGCGGTTATTTTAAACCGTGTTAAGCATCCGTCCTTTCCCAATACCGTGGCAGGGGTTGTATATCAGCCCGGGGCATTTACCGCAGTTGACGACGGGCAGATTGATGCGGCAATGACATCAAGCTGTGAAAGAGCCGCAAGAGATGCCTTGAACGGATGGGACCCCACAGGCGGTGCGATTTATTATTATAACCCTGTTACTGCAACAAATAAGTGGATAAGATCAAGACCGATTATATTAACGATTGGAAAACACGTGTTCTGTAGTTAGACGTCCACGACCATTGGGGACAGTGGGCTTTCACTCCTTCCGTCAGCTGCGCTGACACCTTCCTCGGGGAGGAAGGCCCGGTTGTGGGTTGACATTTAGAAAAACTTTATATATAATTGTGGTATCACAATTTGTAAAGGAGTTTTTGAAATGGCAGATATCAACAACAATGAAGATATGAACATGGAAGAATATGAGCCTGAGATGGTTTCCCTCTATGATGAAGACGGCGACGAAATTCAGCTTGAGCTTTTAGATGTTATCGACTATGAGGGCGACAGCTATGCTGTAATGCTTCCTCCCGATGATAATGAAGTGGTTATCATGCTTTTGGAAGAATTGAACGACGAGGAAGACGTTTACGCTCCTGTTGAGGATGACGAAACCTTAACTGCCGTATTTGAAGCGTTCAAGGAAAAGTATAAGGACGAATTTAATTTTGAAGACTAAAAAAGAGCCGAAAGGCTCTTTTTTAGTCTTCATTAAATTTTTCGCAGAATTTGAAAAACTCTTCACGGGTATATGCTGAATTTAAAATTTCCAAAAGTGAGTTGGCACTTAAACGGGAGGGGAGGGCAAGCTCCTTTATAAGAGCCTTGCGGAGGATGCTGCTGCCTTCCTGTCCCGATAAGCCTAAGGAATACAAGTCGGATTTTGTAATCGGGTCAGTTTTTTTCAAAAATTCGGCATCTGCATCCCTTAAAAGAGAGGTGAGAATTTCTTCGTCAATGCCTTCGACACCTAAAAGTCCTTCCTTTGAAGGCTTATCCTTTCTTTTTTCCTTGCCGGGGATGTCGGGAATGTATATGTTTTTTATCTGTTCAGAGGGGATAAAGCTTTTTAAATGGCTTCTTATAACAAAGCCCGCACGGTCAGAGTCCGTGAGAATTAAAAGCCCCTGCCTTTGGGCAAGGGCTTTTAAAAATTCACGTTTGTCACGGTCCTTGAATATGCGGAAGCCGTCAGTTGTGATAATTAACGCATCGCATATTTTCTGAAGCTTTATTTTATCGTATTTCCCTTCAACAATAATCGCTTCTTTAATGTTTATCATAATTTTGTTTCGATAAGACCGTAGTTACCGTCCTTTCTCTTATATACAATATCGGTGGAATCTGTTTCCGCATTCAGGAATATGAAAAACTCGTGACCGATAAGGTTCATCTGAAGTATTGCTTCCTCTGCGCTCATGGGCTTTAAGGAATGAGTCTTTGTGCGGATGATGTTAAACTCCTTTTCCTCTTCAACGGGCGCTTCTTCAACCTGAACGGTTAAGGCTTCACGGCGGAGATTTTTCTCAAGACGGGTTTTGTTGCGTCTTATCTGACGGTCGATTGCAACCTCAGCCTTGTCCACTGCGTCAAGTATATCTTCATTACGCTCTTCTGCACGGTAAACAAGACCGTTTGCAAAGATTGTCACTTCTACGATTTTATCGTTCTTCTGAGAGGAGACTGTAACAGTTGCCTCTGCATCATCACTGAAAAATTTTGCAAGCTTGCCGATTTTCTTTTCGATCATGCCTTTGTCGATTTCGTTAACGAATGTCTTCCTTGTTGTGATAGTAATCTTCATACAGTAGCCTCCTTGTATCTTTAAGAAGGATTACCCTTCTTTGTATATATTATACAATTAATTCCGGGGACATGCAATAGGTTGTTGTGAAATTTAACAAAAATGAAATATATTGAATATAAAATCGCAATGATTTTGTATTTACAAAAATATAAAAAAATGGTATGATATAATAAATAGAAATGTGTGGTATTTCTGAAAGGATGGAGAAAATGAAAAAACGTATTATATCAGCAGCGGTAATGAGTATAATGGTTATTGCTCTTTTATCAGGCTGCGCAAATCATGCAGAAGAAGCTGTCGATGCCGTTGCTGACACTATCTACATAGGTCACCACTATATCCCGGAGATTGACCCTCATTACAAAGACCCCATTACGGGTGAATATACCGTAGCACCCGACAAGAGGCTGGCGGGTGTTAAGGCACTCAATACGGTTAAAGAGGAATTGGGTGTTGATATAAAGTGGAAGGCATGGGTTAACGGCTCTACCCGTGACTGTCTGCAGACAGTTCTTGCAGGTGACCCCTATGCTCACATGGCGGTTTTGTCAGGCTCGGCTCAGGCAACTGTTCTTACACAGAATGTGTTGCAGCCTCTAGACCCTTATCTTGACGTGTTTGAGCATCCCGATGCAGAGTGGATTGTGATGCCTCCCGTATTCGGTAATCACTACTTTATGGAACGTGACCTTATTTATGTTACGGACTGGCCTATGGTTTTCAACATTAACCTTATTGAGGCAGTGCCCGATTTGAAGGATGAAAACGGCAGAACCATTTATCCTTATGATTTGTACCGTGAGGGAAAGTGGACATGGAGCGTATTTGAAGATTATCTCACCAAGATCCAAAGATATTATTCGGGTAAAAAAGGTGTTGCAGGTAACGAAATTGTACCCTTTAACACTCAGTACGTTTATGCTATACAGATGGCGCTGCACTCTAACGGTGCTGCAATTTATGACGGTAATGCATTGAATGTTGATACGCCTGAGGCAATTGCGGCGGCAGAGCATCTTGATTCGTTGATGACACGTGGTCTTGTAAGCTGCTCTGCGGCAGTTTTCGGTCAGGGTTCCTGGAACGGCGGTACAGGTATTGACGGCTATTTCAGAAACGGCGAATCTGTATTTACACATATGGCAAGATGGAGAATGGGCGGTGCAAGTAATGTGCTTGCCGCAAGAGGCGAAAGTATGGGTATTATTTTCTGGCCCCGTCCCGATGATATTCCCTTTACAGGTGAGGAATATGTTGAAGGCGCAAGCAAATACCGTATCTGTAAGCCCGCCTGTGATGCTATAGGTCTTCTCCGTGGCTTTGATTATGAAGAAAGCCGTCTTGCGGTACAGGCATATGTTCTTTATACAGAAGAGCTTTATAAGAATATGGGCAGAACAGAAACTATAGCTGAGTATCGTGAAACTATGGCTCCCAGTGAGGCAATTGTGTTCGGTATAGATATTTTCCATCCTGAAATCGGTGATGATAATCTTAAGGTTTTTGAGATGATTGGCGGATTAAAGGCTAATGAATTTTCTGAAAACATGGGTGTTATGGGCTCATACGGCGGTATATTCGGTGACAGTGTTTACGGTGTGGCAGGCTCACCCAAGTATGCGGCGGCTATCAAGGCGAAGAAGGCTTCACTTTATGACAGGATTGACACAATCGGTAAATCCCTTAAAGCGGCGGAGGCTCTTGATGCAGTTGCTCCCTCTGTGGGACTTAAAAATGCAAATGTGCCCATCGTATTTGCTCAGGGAACAGATGAGAAGAGTATCGACTGGGCAGAATATTTCACCGCAAGCGACAATGTTGACGGTACATATGATATAAAGACTGAAAACGGAAAGCTGCTTGTAAAGGCTAATCCTTCCCTTGAAGAAAGCGAGGAGGAAGAGGCGAAGATTTACGACTTTGAAGAGGGAAAAATGAGTGTTGATGCATCCCTTATTGACTTTAATGCCACGGGGGCATATACGGACGCTCTGGCAGTAAAGCTGACAGACTCTTATGATAACACCATTGAGAGAAAATTCTCGGTTTACATTTATGATGAAAACAGTGCTACGGCTCCGACTCTTGTTTTAAAGAGTGAGTTTGCTCCTTTAAAGAAGGAGGTTGACACAAGTACTGTTAACTGGTTTAACCATTTCTGTGAAAAGGCAGAGGATGTTACGGGAGTTGATCTGAGAAACTTTGTAACGGCTGATGTAAGTGAGCTTGACGTAACAATTGAGGGTACATACCCTGTTACAATTTACGTCGAAGACTTTGTAGGAAACAGAAGTGAAGAGAAGATTGAAGTTGTAATAGAATAAATAAAAATCCACTGCACTGCAGTGGATTTTTATTATGCATTTAAGCCTGTTTCGTATAGCTTCTTATATGCGCCGTTTAATTCGAGCAATTCTTCATGGCTGCCCATTTCTTTTACTGTGCCGTTTTCGATAACAACAATCTTATCGGCATTTTTTATTGTGGAAAGACGGTGGGCAATGATAATTGTTGTGCGGTTTTCGATAACTGTATCTATTGCCTTATGGATAAGACGCTCGGTGCGGTTATCTACTGCACTTGTTGCCTCGTCTAAAATAAGTATGGGACGGTTTCTGAGGATTGCACGGGCAATGGCTATTCTCTGCTTCTGACCGCCTGAGAGCCTTACACCTCTTTCGCCTACGATTGTGTCATAGCCATGCTCGAGCTCTGTTATAAAGCCGTCTGCATTGGCAAGAGCGGCAGCGTTTTTAACCTCTTCATCGGTTGCATCAGGTGCACCGTAGCGGATATTTTCACTTACTGTGCCGTGGAAGAGGAAAACATCCTGCAATACCATTGATATGTTTTCGTGAAGGGAGTGAAGTGTCATATCCCTTAAATCTACGCCATCAAGGGTAACAGAGCCTGCTGTGGGGTCGTAAAAACGGGTTATAAGGGAAGCAAGGGTTGTTTTGCCTACACCTGTTGAGCCAACGAGAGCGATAGTTTCGCCTTCATTGATTTTAAGTGAGAAGCCCGATAAAACCTCGGTGGAATCGTTATAGGAGAAGGACACGTTTTTAAATTCGATTTCGCCCTTTGCTCTGCCTATGGTTATTGCGCCTTCCTTGTCGGAAACATCGCTTCTGACTTCAAGCATATTGAAAATACGCTCGCCTGCTGCCAGAGAGTCCTGCAAATCCTCATTTGTACGGGCAAGGGAATTTATAGGTGCATAAAGCGAGGAGAGGTAGAGAAGAAATGCCACAACCTCACCTGCATCAATTTCGCCTTTTGCTGCCATAATACCGCCTATGCCTATTACAAGCACGGTGCCAAGCTGATTGAGAAAGCCTATGAAGGGGTGAACAATACTGCTTTTTTCAAAGGCTTTCATGGTAAGGTGTGTGTACTGATGAGTTTTTTCGGCAAAACGGTCTCTTTCTCTGTCCTGACAGTTGAAAATCTGTATTTCCTTTACGCCTGAGAAGTTGTCCTGAAGTGTGCCGTTGATTTCGGCAACCGTCTGGTGACGGTTATTGAATAAGGGGCGCACCTTTTTTGCATAAAACCATACACAAACGCCCACTACGGGAAGTGTTAAAATTGCATAGACGGCAAGGCGCACATTCATAGATAAAAGCATTATGATAACACCGAAAAACATTACGGAATGTGCTAAAATGTCGGGTGCGCAATGGGCGGTGAAAAGCTCCATTGTAAGTGTATCGTTTATTACACGGCTCATCAGCTGACCTGTCTGCTTATCGGAAAAGTAGCCCGGGGACAGGCGCTGGATGTGGTCATAGAGCTTGTTGCGCAATTCTTCAACAAAGCTCCATGCGGCATAATGGCTCACGTAAACCTTTATTGCCTGTGTTACAAAAATGCCGAAGGCTATCAGAAGAAAAATAAGAGCAAGACGGGGTGCCTCGGTGGGAAGACGGGTTGCATCCTCTGCAATTAAATTTACAAGGCTTGAAATAAGCCTTGGGGTGTAGAGGGACAAAACCGAATTCAATATTGTGGCAATGGCGGTGATGTAAAGATAAATATGATACTTCTTTGCCGCCTTTAAAATTTTAATTGCTGTTTTCATTTGTGGTAACCACTCCTTTAGTGGGGTTTAGTAGGTTTGATCAGGTAATTGCAACGGTTTAATAAGGTATGGGGACACGCCTGTTCCGCTAAAGTAAATTTAATGCAAACAAAGTGGGTGGGGTCTGATACACTGTGAATTGTTCCAATCACATAATAAGTTTAAAAACAAAGTAATATTTTGAGGTTTTAATAAATCTTTGTTCTCTGTTGATTTTATTTTAAATCTGTGAGGATATGAAGAAGAGGTTTTGACATCAAAATATGCGTGTCCATTTTCATAACCAATGTTGACTATTTTATTGTATGGATATATCATAACACCGTTAATTCCTATAATGTAAATACTTCTATCTGTAAGTGCCACGGTTGCCATTTCCTCGATTTTGCACGAAGATATTCTCCATTTGGGATAACGAGCATAAGAAAGACCTGTTCTCACCATCGTTTTTCTGTTTTTGGATTCATAAACAGAAAGTGATGTTTCAACATGTATCAAGAATTCATTAGTTCTTATGTCACTTTTAGTGTGTACACAATTTCCAAGATAGTTATAATAAAACTCATTAGAAGCTATTAAATCTATAATTGCCTGCCTGGCATCAACAAAATCTATGCCATCTTGATTATATACATTGACAATATGTTGAATTGCTTTCATACACTTTTCTGCTTTAGATTTACATTCCGAATGAAAGCCTTTCATAAATCCAGCATACTTATTGCAAAATTGACACTTCATACTTTTTTGTCCTTTCTACCAAAAAAACAACGACACAAAACAGTTCATTGCTTCTTTTTTGCTGTGGTCACAGATGCAATTAACTTTCTTCGTATTGTTCCGCATTTGTTTATTAAAGTTTTGTATGTAATTTCGTCAAGTTTCTTTTTACGAAATAACAATTCCAACCAATACTCTGCTTCATAACTTTCTTTTAACGCAATTTCTAACTTATTGATAAAATCTGCTTTACTTTGAGCATATTTTGCCTCATGAAGATTTGCACCAATAGACGAAGAACATCTTAAAAGCTGATTAATGTATACCGAACAACCTTTAATATTATCGCAAATATCAGATATTTCTATTGCAAAATTTATGGTTTCTTCTCTTAATATATTTTTGTTGTTTTCCATAATAAAGTCTCCTTAGTCGATATACACGCTTTGCGTGTTCGATATATTTTGCTTCGCAAAATTCGATATAAACTCGCTGTACTCGTTTTCGATATGATATAAATCTCGTTGCCGTAAGGCAACATATCGAGCCGATAGGCATATCGAGTTCTAATAGAACATATCGAAAATCTCGTAAGAGATTTATATCGATGAGTGCTATGTGGTCTGCACCAAACGTGGCTCGTAGTTTACTTTAGCAAGTTATTGCAGCATAGCGAGGAGGTCTTCCTCGGAAATGATTGTTATGCCTAAAGCTAATGCCTTATCCAGCTTACTGCCTGCCTCTTCGCCTGCTAAAACATAGTCTGTTTTCTTACTTACTGAGGAAGAGGTTTTACCGCCGTTATCCTCAATGAGCTTTGCGGCATCGCTTCTTTTTAATGTCGGCAGTGTGCCTGTCAGAACAAAGGTTTTTCCAAGGAAAAGATTGCCCCCGGGCTTTTCTGTGCATTCGAAATTTACACCTGCCGAGCAGAGCTTTTCAACGATATCCATATTCTGCTCAACCTCAAAGAAGCTTTTTACGCTTTCCGCCATTACAGGACCGAAGTCCTCGCAGGAGGCTATTTCTTCAACTGATGCATTTATGATTGCATCAAGATTTAAAAATCTTTTTGATAAAACCTTAGCCGCTTTCTGTCCGATGTTTCGGATGCCTAAGGCGAAAATAAGACGGGAAAGGTCGTTTGTCTTTGATTTTTCAATGGCACTTATAAGATTGTCTGCGCTCTTTTCGCCCATCTTTTCAAGGGAGATAATATCTTCCTTTTTAAGGGTATACAAATCAGCGGCAGAGGATATGAGTGAATTATCTAAAAGCTGATTTACAACTGCAGGACCTAAGCCTTCAATATCCATTGCACCCTTGGAGGCAAAGTGGATAACATTCCTTGCAAGCTGAGCGGGACATTCGCCCCCTGTGCAACGATATGCCGCTTCGCCCTCTACCTGATATACGGGTGCTCCGCATTCGGGACAGAATTGGGGCATTTCAAAGTCAACCTCGCAGCCTGTACGCTTGTCAAAGGATACCCTTACAACCTCGGGAATGATTTCGCCTGCTTTCTGTACAACTATTGTATCGCCTATTTTAATATCCTTTTCACGGATAAAGTCAAGGTTATGAAGTGTGGCACGGGAAACAGTTGTGCCTGCAAGACGGATGGGGTCAAACTCTGCATTGGGGGTTAAAACACCTGTTCTGCCCACCTGTATTACGATGCGGTTCAATTTGGTTTCCTTCTGCTCGGGAGGGTATTTATATGCCGCTGCCCAACGGGGGAATTTTGCAGTTGAGCCTAATGCTTCTCTCTGAGAAAAGCTGTTTACCTTTATAACGGCACCGTCAATATCAAAGCCTAATTCGCCTCTCATTTCGCCTATGGCAATAACCTCACGGAAGGCTTCTTCAATAGAATCAAAGACCGTTTTTACGGGGATTGTTTTAAAGCCTAATGCGGCAAGGCAGTCAATTGCTTCTTTATGGTTTGTGAGGGTTTTGCCTTCAATTTGCTGGATGTTAAAGACGAAAATATCAAGCTTACGGCTTGCAACAACACTGCTGTCAAGCTGTTTAAGTGTACCGGAGGCAACGTTGCGGGGGTTTTTGAAGGGCTCTAAGCCTAATTCCTCCTGCTTTTTATTCAGCGCCTCAAAGCTCTTATGAGGCATATATACCTCGCCGCGCACCTCAAGATAGGGCACAGGCTCGTTTAATTTAAGAGGAATTGAGCGGATTGTTTTTAAGTTTTCGGTAACGTCTTCGCCGTCATCGCCATCGCCACGGGTGGAGCCACGGAAGAAAACACCGTCACGGTATTCAAGTGATACACTCAAGCCGTCAATTTTTAATTCTGTTACATACTGAACCTTTTCGCCTAATACTTCCTCTGTTTTTTTGCCGAAGGCGATAACCTCTTCCTTGGTGAAAAGGTCGTTTAAGCTTTCCATCCTTACTGCATGGTGAACACTTTTAAAGCCGTCTGAGATTTTGCCGCCGATGCGCTGAGTGGGGGAATCGGGCGTGATGAGAGAGGGATCCTCTGCCTCCATCCTTTTTAACTGACTCATGAGCTTATCGTATTCAAAGTCAGAAATTTCAGTTTTATCAAGGGTGTAGTAAAGATTTGAATGATAGTTTATTAAATTGCGTAATTCATTAATATCCATTTAAATTTCCACCATATCGTCTGTATAGATTGATTTTCTGAGGTATTCCGTATCACCCGAAGAATAGCCTTCGATATACTTGTTCATGGCTTTTATAACAACGTCGGGCTTTAAGTTGGCATTGCTTCCTGCGCTAAGGAGCATACTCATACAGTCCTCTTCAAGCTTAATATCTGCAACATCGCGCCTGATATCCGTATCCTTTATACCGCTTTTTGTCTTTTTGGGTACAATCATTTCCTTTAATGACAAAAATGCGTCAAGCTCTGTCTGAGAAGGAAGACTGCAGTATACATTGTAAAGGCAGTAGGAAAGATGCTTTATGTCGGGCTTGCCCTCTTTCACCTCGATTGCCTCCAGACCTTCGGGAAAAACTGCCGAAAATCTTTTAAAAAGCTCATCGGAGGTAATATCTTCGGTTACACTAAAAAGCATGATTTCACATTCGCTCTCGTAGAAAACGGATAAGGGAAGTGCAAATGAAATCTTCGGATGGGGGTTAAAGCCTTCGGAATAGGCAACGGGGATGCTGCCGCGGCGGAATACACGGTTGAATACTCTTACCATGTCAAGATGGGAGATGTATTTTGCCCTGCCGTACTTTTTGTAGCGGACATAGAAGTTATTATTTTGTGACACTGCATATTCCTCCTTTGCAAAGCTTATTGGCACCACAGCCGGAGCACTTTTCACGGCAGTTGGGCGTTGTGGACGCTTCCTTTGCCTTTTCGTTTTCTCTCTTTAAAAAGTCGCGCGTTACGCCGATATCTACAAAATCCCAGGGGAAGAGGTCGTCGTAATCCCTTTCACGGGTATAGAAATCGGGGGTCACACCGGCTTTTTCAAAGGCTTCGTACCATTTTTCAACGCTGAAGGTTTCGTTCCAGGAGTCAAATTTACAGCCTGATTTATGAGCTTCCATAAGAACACGGTTCAGCCTTCTGTCGCCACGGGCAAAGATGCCTTCAAGGACACTTACGTCACTTTCGTGATAGCTGTATTTTACGTGGCGGTTTGTGATGGCATTTTTTAAAAGCTGCTGCTTACGCCGCAATTCTTCCTTCGTATTCTGCTTTGCCCATTCAAAGGGGGTAAAGGGCTTGGGAACAAAGCTTGATACACCTAAGTTGATGCTTGGGGGTCTCTTTTTGTTGGGACTTACCTTATAGTATTCCTCCACAACCTTATGGGCAAGGTCGGCAATGCCTAAAATATCCTCGTCTGTTTCATAGGGGAGACCAATCATAAAGTACAGCTTAATAGTTGTCCATCCGCCTTCGAAGGCAAGACGGGCACTGCGGAGCAAATCCTCCTCTGTTACGTTCTTGTTTATAACGTCGCGCATTCTCTGTGTGCCTGCCTCGGGAGCAAAGGTGAGACCTGTTTTACGTACCTTCTGCACCTTTTCCATTAAATCGAGTGAGAAGTTGTCCACTCTCAAGGAGGGAAGGGAAAGACCGATTTTTTCCTTCTCCGTTACCTTTAACAGCTCCTCGGCAAGAAGGGGAAATTCTGTATAGTCGCTTGTTGAAAGTGAACAGAGACTAAGCTCCTCATAGCCTGTGGAGTTTATTAATTTTATTGCATCCTCGGTGAGGGTTTTATAGCTTTTTTCTCTTACGGGACGGTAAATCATACCTGCCTGACAGAATCTGCAGCCACGTATGCAGCCGCGGAATACTTCGATGGAAATTCTGTCGTGAACGATATTTGTATAGGGTACGATAAATTTATCGGGGAAGGTAACAGTGTCAAGCTCGCCTATAATACGCTTTGTAACCTTTTGGGGTGCTTCGGGGCAGTTGGGAGTAAAGGATTTAATGGTGTTATCCTCATTGTATTCCACATCATAAAGACAGGGGACATAGATGCCTTCGATTTTTGCAATTTTCTTTAAATAATCAATCCTCTTTCCGCCTTCGTTCTGCCATTCGATATAGGCATCCATCAATTCGTTTATAACCTCTTCGCCTTCGCCCATGGTGAAAAAGTCGCAGATTTCAGCCAGCGGCTCGGGGTTATAGGCACAGGGACCGCCTGCATTTACAAAGGGGTCGCCTTCCTTTCTGTCCTTTGAAAGAAGGGGCACGCCTGCTAAGTCGAGCATATTCAAAATATTTGTGTAGCACATTTCATACTGCAGAGTAAAGCCTAAAAAGTCAAAATTGCGGACACTTTCACGGCTCTCCAGGGCAAAGAGGGGGGTGGAGGTTTTTCTCATTTCCTCCTCCATATCAACCCAGGGGGCAAAAACCCTTTCGCACCATGTGTCGGGACGGAGGTTTAATACGTGGTAGAGTATTTTCATGCCAAGATGGCTCATGCCTACCTCGTATGTATCGGGAAAGCAGAAGCCGTAACGGATGCGGACATCGCAGGGATTTTTAACCACACTGTTCAATTCGCCGCCTGTGTAGGCAGAGGGCTTCTGTACGTTTTTAAGAATGTTGTCTATATTAAGCATACAAGTAATTCCTTTCGCATAATCTTACAGAATATATTATATAATTTTTTTCCTTTGTTTTCAACAAAAAGATTATGATTCTTTCTTAAAATATCCTATAATTTTGGCTGAAAGGTTTCTGTCCATACGGTTTTTTTCGCCTGTTATCAAAAGGACGGCAAGAATGATGGGCAAATAAAGGGGAAGACGGAAATAAATGCATAAAATACATATAATCACAATAAAGGCGGAGGAGATAAAAAATGCGCCTTTTGTAAAAAGTGCATTTATTATTACGCCTCCGTCAAGGGGCAGGACGGGAATAAGATTAAACAAGGCAAGAGACAGGTTTTCCGGAGGGAAAATGCCCATATAAAACATTACAAGATTAAAAACGGGACCTGCAAGGGCTATAAGTATTGTGCTTTTTCTTTTGGGGATTGATGAAAGGCAAAGAATACAACCCCAGGGCATAAGCTTTATTGCTGAAACCTTTTCTTTTAAAATAAGCCCTGCAGTCATGTGGGATATTTCGTGCAGAAGAATGAAAAGGTACAGGATATAAAATCTGCAACCGTAATTTGTCATGCCCGCAAGTACAAAAAGCGGGATGGTAAAGGGATGTATGTAAATTTTATGCTTCAAAAAACTCACTCCAAAACTCTTATTATTCTATTGAAATCGGAGGAATTTTATGATATAATCGAATAAATTGATGCAGGCGGTGAGATTATGAAGAAGATAGTTTATATTGAGGGCATGATGTGCGAGGGCTGTGCAAAAAGTATGAAGGAAGCCTTTGAGAATATGGTGGGCGTGGACAGTTGCAAAATTGACCTTAAAAAGAAGTGTGCTACATTAAAGCTTCAGGGTAATGTCATTGATTCTGCTCTTTCTGACTGCGTTGAAAGAACAGGCTTCAAGTGTACTGAAATTAAGATTAAAAAAGGCTTATTCTGATAATGACAATAAAAAGGGAGCGTAAGGATATGATTAAAAAAGTATTTGCATCTGTTTTAATCTGTATCCTTACGCTCTCTTTTTGCGTTCATGCCGAGGATTATTATAACAGCGATGAGGTTTATTCTGAGCTTATGCCCCGTGTAAAGGACCAGGGGAAAAACCCCGATTGCTGGAGCTTCGCGGCAATTGATGCGGCAGAGCATTCTATGGCGGTAAATGAAAAGGTATCCTTTAAAGATGAGAATAGCGGTTTTTCGCCCTATCATATGGCGGCGTGTATGAATATAACAAAAAACGAGGCGTTTAATGCTTACACCAGAAGCCATACGGACGGAGGAAACCGAGAGAGTGCAACGGCATATTTTGCAAGGGGTGTTTTTTCGGGCCCTGTAAAGATGAGGGAATTCCAAAAGGATTTGTACGGATTTTATAACCAAAAAAAGACGGATTATTTTTTGTTGTTTCCACCGAAAAAAGAGGCTTATTTAACACGTGCACATTTTATAACCGACAAAAAAGAGGGAAGCAGCTATATCTGCTTTGGTGAGGATGGTATAGAATTTGACAAAAACGAAGGTGTTATAACCCGCATTAAGGATGCCATAAAAAAATACGGCGCAGTTTCAGCAAGCTACTGTGCTTATGAAAGAGACCAAAAGACTTATTATAACCCTTCAACGGGAGCCTACTGTGCGCCGTGGGAGGATTTTGCCGGAGGCACAACACCTGACGGGAACCGCGTTATTAAGACGGATGACGGCTACTCGTTTGTTGAGAGCGCAAACCACACCGTAACTGTTGTGGGATGGGACGATAATTATTCGTTCTCGAATTTTAAAGATATCCCCATGTCAAAAAAGGGGGATGAGGTTGCAATCAGGGATGGTGCGTGGATTGTGAAAAACAGCTGGGGTGAAAATTTCGGCAACGGGGGGTATGAGTATATATCCTACATGGACCCTTGCTTCGGACGTAATGCCACGGCATATGAGTTTGAGTATCTGCCCTCTTACAAGGTTAAAACCCATGCGCAAAAGGGCATTATGAGGGGCGTAAGATTTCCCTCTGTAGGCTATGGGGTATGCCTTGCAGAACGGTTCGATAATGTGAAAGGCACGATTGAAGCGATAGGTATATATGTATGTGATACAAATGCGACGGTGGAGGTTATAATTGACACCGACAGAGAAGAGAAATTGAAAATATTCAACAAGGGGCAGCTGGCGAATAACAGAATAGTTCTGAAGGATATTGAAACAGGTGAAAGGGCACGCAGTTGGAAGTTTGCGGAAAAAGGCTATTATATGTTATTTCCGGACGAACCCTTAGAGGTAAAGGATGGGGTTGATTTATACATAAAATACACCGTGGAGGAAAAAAGCGATATCCTTGTGGGCGCGGGAAATAACAGTGAAAACGATGGCGATTTTACAAAGAGTGTATCCTGCTGGTCGCATATTACGGGAAGCGGAAAAATCCTTGAATGGAAAGAGACAGGCTACAACTGGAGTATTAATCTGTTTGTGAAAGAGGATATGTTTAAGTTTAAGAGTATGGAAAAATTTAAATTGACAAAATAAAAAGAGGCTTTGCCTGATGTCATTAAAGTAAGAAAAGCCATTTGGGACAGTCCCCCTTTGGTTCGTCGGGAGACGACAAACCAAAGAAACCTTGCGGGTTTTGTTGGGACAGTCCCGAAATGACTAAAAATACGAGATGCTAACTTATGACATTGAGGCTTTGCCTCTTTTTATTATATAGGAAATTGCGCGCAGAATGTGCGCATATTTGCTTATAAAATAAAAGCTTACCTTTTCGTCCCCCAAGATTGGGGGAACGAGGGGGTTGAAGCATTGAAAATGCTTTTTTATTTTGTCTTTACGGCATATACATAGTCCGAATATGAAGTAAAGGGGATTGATTCACCGTTTAAAAGAACGTGGGTTGTTTTGGGGGCATAGATTTTTATTGCCTCATCACGTTTTGTTGAGGGGATAAGAGAAGAAGAGTCAATCTCTATTATGCCGGATGCGATATGGATATACATATCCTCAATCGGTGTATGGCTTGCAATTATTTCGCCTGAATTTATGGAAAGTGTACTGCCGTTTGATATAAACAGTCTTCCGTTTATAAGAGCTGCCATGTCGCCGTCAAAGGTGCAGTCCAAGAATCTGCCCGAAGAATCTGAATTTTTCTGATAGAAAACGCATCTTTCGGATTCTATATCAAACACGGCACTTGAAGAGGATAAATCCTCGGGTGTGGTAGAGTAGGAAGAAACTCTTTTGCTCTCATCCTTATAGGGGAGAAGCAGTGTTGTCATGGAGACGGACTGACCGTATTTTGTAAATGACGCATAATTGCTCCGCTCTGCCATGCCATAGCCTGAGGAGAAAATATCATCCTTGATTTCAGCTGTGTCTGCATCGGGGCAAACAAGGGTTATATTGCCCGAGGGGAAGCTTGTGCTTATATGATTGTTATAATCACATTCGGGGTTAGAGAGGGGCATAAAATGCCAGTTCTGACTGAATTTAACCGCAGGGGTATCTGTAGTGATATAATCGGAAACTACAGAAAAGCCTTCCTTTTTGAAGAAAACCACACTTCTTTTATGTGTTGCGGCAATGCCCTTATAAGGCTTTGCTTCACTTACGGCATAGTCAAAACGGGGATTTGAAACAAATCGGGTTATCTTTGCATTACATTCTGAGTGGGGGAGATAATCATAGCCTTCAATTTCAACTGTATTGTGGGCATTGACGGTTTTCAGATGTGCCGAAATTTCCCCCTGTGAGTAGCCGTAACGGCCTGTATCCGTAATAAGGGGACGGTTATGGGCATAGAAAAGAATGTTGCCTATGTCATCATGGGCATGACCGTCAAAGGGGATGGAATGCATTGCAAGATACATTGCGTTTTCCCCGTTAAAGCCGTTTCGCATAATAACACTGCCCGAATAGGGGTAGAAGACTGAAGGAGGGATGGTTTTATCATCCGTGCCCGAAAGGAGTGCTTTAAGCTTTTTTGTAGGAAAAAGACTGCCTGCTGTTGTGAGATAATCCTCTTTTGAGTTATAGTTTGAATCGCCCACATTTGTGTCATACAGATTGGGATAAATAAAATCAAGGGACGCATCAAAGGCTTTCTCAATCCTGTTTCGCATAAAAGCACTGTAGGGGTCATTATTCATATGTGCCGATTTAACCGCTGAGGCAAAAAGACTGTTGCACCAGAATGAATATGCAAGACCTGCTTCACGGAAGGAAAAATCAGGTGAATACATCCTGTCGAAGAGCTTATCCATAAGGCTTCGGGTGGAATTTTTCCACTTTTCGTGCTCCTTTAATTCAGGGAGAAAGTCTATGGCTTTACTAAGTCCGCTTGTGCGGACAACTGCCCAGTTGCTCCAGCCTAAATCGGGGTTTTCTATAAGATGCTTCATATCACGGTACATCATATAAAGGATGGAAACGAGGTAATCGGATGTCATAACGGGGGTGTCGATAAGGGCATTTAAAACGGAGGTGAAGTTGGAAAGCCTTTCGCCTGTTTCCAGCACTCTGTTAAAGCCGCCCTCCTTCTTTTGGGAAAAGGCATCCATTAAAAACAACAGCTTTTCACCGTAGACGGCATTTTTATCAGTATCGGAAAGATACTGATATGCCATGGGACGGGCAAACCAGAAGCGGGCTGTAACGTTAAGATATTCACTGTCACTGCCCTCGGGGGATATCCACTCGGGTCCCGTGGGTGAATTTTCCCATGAATATACGTTGCCCTTAACCTTATCCCAGGTAAGGGTATTATCCCAGGAGGAGTCACATATACGGAAGAAGAAAAGCTCCTTTGTTACACCGCGGGAAACAGAAATCTTTGCAGTAAAACGGGCAGAGGTGATGGTATCGGGGTCGATATGCGACGTGTCAAATGCCATGTAGACCCTGCCTGTATTAAGCCCGAAGGGCTCCTGCGGTTCGTCACTTTCCTCGCAGATTTCGTATATATCCTCGTCACAAAGAGGCTCTGAAGGACTTTTTGTTGAAATATAAGCATATTTGGAAGGGGGGATTTTAACCTCGCTTCCGTCTGTTAATACAAGGTTTAAATAGGGCGGAAAAATGGAGGAGGGGGAATATAAAAGTGCACCCTCCTTTTCCTTTTGCCTGCTCATTATCATAAAGGCTAATTCGTCCTTTAAAAAGGGCAATACGTCAAGTGAAGTATAGTCTTCACTGTGGGCAACAAAAAGTGAGGACAGATAGCAGTCTGCCTCGTTGGGACCTGAGAGTATACCGTGACGTGATATATACGCTAAGGGAAAGTTCTTATCCCTTTCGCTTATCGGCTCTGCGCTTGAAAGATACTTTGCCTTTCGGTCGATAAAGTAACGCAGCAGCTCTTTTTTTGCGTTGCTGTAATCGTTACAGTATACGAAATAATTCACCTTGTCCATATTTGGATGGGACAGGTTGAAAATCTTGAAAAATTCTGAAATCTGCATAGAAAGAATGCACTCCTGTTATCTTTTGAAGGATTTTACTGCACGGCAGACATACGCCGTTTTATATTTTTTCCACAAAGCCTCCTTGGCCTTCTGCGCTTTTTCGTGATTGTCAAAAATGCCGAAGACTGTAGGTCCGCTGCCTGACATCTGGGAAGCAATTGCACCTGCTGAAATAAGGTCTTCCTTAACGGAAGTCAGAATGGGATAGTGGGCAATACTTACATCCTCTAAAACATTGCCCATATTTGCGCATACCCCCTTGAGGTCGCCCGCCTCAAGGGCACGGATAAGCTCGTCCGTAGGAGGATGGGTGATGTTTTCACAGGCATCAATGTTGTCATATACCCATTTGGTGGATATGGAAAATGAAGGCTTTACAAGAACAATATGGCAGTCGGGAAGTGTGGGAAGAGGGGAAAGCTTTTCGCCTATACCTTCTGCAAGGCGGGTGCCGCCTATAATACAATAAGGTACGTCTGCGCCTAATCTTGCGCCGATTTCGCACAGCTTACGGGTGGAAAGATTTGCTTCGTAAAGGCGGTTAAGCCCTGTAAGAACCGCCGCGGCATTGCTTGAACCGCCTGCCAAGCCTGCGCCTACGGGGATGAGCTTTTTAAGAAAAATCTTAACACCGCCCTTTATATTTGTTTCGGCAAAAAACTCTTCTGCGGCACGGTATGCAAGGTTTTCCCTTCCTGTAGGAAGAAAACGGAGGGAGCAACCAAGGGATATGCCCTCTTCGGTTTTCGTAAGCTCTACCGTATCGTATAAGGATACTGTCTGCATTACCATTTTTACCTCGTGGTAGCCGTTGGGGAGGGTGCCTAAAACGTCTAAAGAAAGATTGATTTTTGCAAATGCTTTTGTTGTAAGCGTATCCATAATAAGCCTTCTTCCTAAGTTTAATACATTAATTATATCAAATTTTGTCGCAATATGCAACAGGTGAAAAAAATTGTGAAAAAACTATTGACATAAGGGTGGAAATCGTGTAAAATAGCAAAGGTGTAAAGTTAAATGACTTTACAAGAGGTGTCGGTTATGGAGAAAAATCTTAGATACAGTGCGCTTTTGTCCGTTTACGGAAGTCTTCTGACGGATAAGCAGCTTTCGACAATGGAATATTATTATGACGAAGACCTTTCCTTAGGTGAGATTGCCGAAAACACAGGCATCAGCCGTCAGGGGGTAAGGGATTTTATCAAGCGCGGTGAAGAGATGCTTGATTTGTACGAGGAAAAAATCGGACTTTATTCCAAGATGGCGCTTATTGACCGCATTGAGGAAGATGCGATGAAGATTAAAGTGCAGAATGCCTCGCTTAATAAAAGCATTGAAAGGCTTACAAATGACATAATTGACATAGTGCAGAAACTCAGATAAAGATAGGAGAAACAAAATGGCTTTTGATTCCCTTGGAGAAAAACTGCAGAATACGTTTAAAAAGCTTACGGGCAAGGGCAAGGTTTCCGAAAAGGATTTAAAGGATGCCATGCGTGAAGTAAGACTTGCGCTTTTAGAAGCCGATGTCAGCTTCAAGGTCGTTAAGGACTTTGAAAAGAAGGTTTTTGAAAAGGCAGTAGGCAGCAGTGTGCTGGAAAGTCTTACTCCCGGTCAGCAGATTATAAAGATTGTACGTGAAGAGCTTACTGAGCTTATGGGCGGAAGTTCTTCAAAGCTTACGGTTTCACCCAAGCCTCCTACAGTTTACATGATGGTAGGTTTACAGGGTGCAGGTAAGACAACTACCTCGGCAAAACTGGGCGCTCTTCTGAAAAAGGGCGGTAAGAGAGTGCTTCTGGTAGGCTGTGATGTGTACCGTCCCGCCGCTATAAAGCAACTTGAGGTTGTAGGCGGTCAGGTAGGCTGTGACGTATATGCAGATTACGAGGAAAAGAGTCCTGTCAATATTGCAAAAAAAGCAGTAGCGACATGCGATTTATCCAAGTACGATACAATTATTTTAGATACGGCAGGCCGCCTTCATATAGACGAAGCTCTTATGGGCGAGCTTGTTGATATAAAAAATGAAACACACCCTGCGGAAATACTTCTGGTTATTGATGCAATGGCAGGTCAGGACGCAGTTAACGTGGCTGAAAGCTTTAACGAGCAGTTGGGCATTGACGCAATTGTTCTTACAAAGCTTGACGGTGATACACGTGGCGGTGCGGCACTGAGCGTAAAGGCAGTAACGGGCAAACCCATAAAGTTTGCAGGTATGGGCGAAAAGCTCACAGACCTTGAACCTTTCCATCCTGACAGAATGGCATCGAGAATTCTGGGCATGGGCGACGTGTTAAGTCTTATAGACAAGGCACAGGAGGCAATCGACGAAAAGAAGGCTATTGAGCTTGAAAAGAAAATCAAGGAGCAGACCTTTGACCTCAACGATTACCTTGATCAGCTGGAGCAGATGAAGAACATGGGACCTTTGGAAAACATGCTTAAGCTTCTGCCCGGTGTTGATTCAAAGGCGCTTAAAAATGCGAAAATTGACGAAAAGAGGATGGCGCATATTGAAGCTATCATAAAGTCAATGACCAATAAAGAGCGTGAAAAGCCCGAAATTTTAAACCACAGCCGTAAAATGCGTATTGCAAAGGGTAGTGGATGTGATATTGCTGAGGTTAATCAGCTTTTGAAACAGTTTGAGCAGATGAGGAAAATGATGAAAATGTTCTCTGACCCCAAGAAGCTCAAAAAGATGAGATTACCGTTTTAAATTTGGGTTAAACCTGATTTAATATATAAAAATTTTATTTTAAGAGGTGCAGTAAAATGGCAGTTAAAATCAGACTCAGAAGAATGGGTGCTAAGAAGGCTCCCTTCTACCGTGTAGTAGTAGCAGATTCCCGTTACCCCCGTGACGGCAGATTCATCGAAGAAGTAGGTACTTACAATCCTATGACAGAACCCTCCACATTCACAGTTGATGCTGACAAGGTTAAGAGCTGGATGGCTAAGGGTGCTCAGCCCACAGATACAGTTAAGGTTCTCCTTAAAAAGAAAGGTATCATTGGTTAATTGTGCGTTAATCTGACGCAGTTAATTAAGCTGACACGAAAGGGTTAAGAAAATGAAAGAACTTTTAAGTGCAATTGTTCTTCCCTTGGTTGATAACCCCATGGATGTTGAAATTACAGAATCTGAAAAGGAAGACGGCGAAATCCTTCTTTCTTTGAAGGTAGCATCCTCCGATATGGGTAAGGTTATCGGCAGACAGGGCAGAATTGCAAAAGCCATCAGAACAGTTATGAAGGCTGCTGCAAACAAGGACGGCAAAAAGGTTGCTGTTGAAATCGTTGAATAATAAAAAGTCCATGAATCACTTCAATGAAGTAATTCATGGACTTTTTTATTGTATTATAGTATACTCAAAGAAAGGATGTGACACAGCATGATATATAAATTTAAGGAGTATAAAAAATCACCCGTATTGCGCGGCCATCTTAACATGGGCGGAGAAAACCCCTATGGTGAAAAATTTGAGGTTACAAGCCTTTGCTTTGAAAGGGGAGGCAAGCCATATATTCCTGTTATGGGGGAATATCATTTTTCGCGTGATAAGTGTGAAAACTGGTATGACGAGCTTTGCAAAATGAAAGCCGGAGGGGTTGACATTGTTGCAACGTATGTTTTTTGGATTTATCACGAAGAAAATGAAGGTGATTTTGATTTTACGGGGGATAGGGATATACGCAGATTTGTTCTGGAGGCACAAAGGGCAGGACTTGATGTTTTTATAAGGATAGGGCCCTGGTGCCACGGAGAATGCCGTAACGGCGGTTTCCCTGACTGGCTTGTTGAAAAGCCTTTTAAAAAACGTGACAATAATGATGAATATATGGCGAAGGTGCGGATATGGTACGAAAAAATCTTTAATGAGGTTAAGGGCCTTTTTTATAAGGATGGCGGCAGAATCATAGGTGTACAGTTTGAAAACGAGCTTGTGAACAATCCCGGACACCTTCTGGCATTGAAAAAGCTGGCACTTGAAATAGGTTATGCTGCCCCGGTATACACCGTTACAGGCTGGAATAGCTTATACGGAGCTAAAATTCCCGTGGATGAGGTTGTTCCTGTGTTTGCTGCCTATGCTGAGGCGCCCTGGGCAGGGCACAGGGAAAAGCTTGCTCCCTCGCCTCACTATGCCTTTGATACCATGAGAAACGACTCGGCGGTAGGACTTGATATTATAAAGCCCACAGACAATGACGGCTGGGTGCTTCCTTACGAAAGATATCCCTTTGCAACATGCGAGCTTGGTGCAGGCATACATCCCACCCATCACAGACGGGGCATGGTCACCGATATGGATGCCTATGCCATGAGCCTTGTAAAATTAGGCTGCGGAAATAATCTTATAGGCTATTATATGTATCACGGCGGTGTTAATAAGATAGGCAAAAAATCAACCTTTAACGAAAGTAAGGAAACAGGCTATCCTAATGATTATCCCATTTTGAATTATGATTACAATACTGCACTTTCTGCCTATGGAGAGGCAGGCGGTCAGCACGGGATGCTTAATATGCTTCATATGTTTGTGCAAAGCTTCGGAGAACGCCTTGCAACTATGGAAAGTGTCGGGGCAGAGCATTTCGTTAAAGAAACTGATTTTGACTCCTTGCGGTACTGTATGCGCACAGACGGCAAAAGCGGGTTTATCTTTGTAAACCATTATCAAAGGCTTTATCCTGTAAAGGACGTTTTCGACGTTGTTTTTGATACAGGAGAGGTTATATTCCCCTCTGTTGATGTTGTGGGCGATGTGAGCTTTATACTGCCCTTTAACCTTGAAATGGGTGATGTCGTGCTGGAATATGCAACTGCACAGCCCTTGTGCAATGTGGGAGATACATACTTTTTTGCACAAATTCCCGATGTGGAAAGAGAGTTTAAATTCAAGGATTGCACCGGAGTGTTCAGGGGAGCAAACTTTGTATATGCGGGAAAAAGAATTGTCACCTTAAGCTATGAGGATGCAAAGTATTTAAGGGTGCTTGACTCTAAGGTGTATGTGGGTGATAACTGCAATCTTTACCTTAAGGACGGAAAGCTTTGCTGTATTGAAAAGGGGGATTATTCCTACCGTGAATGGGCAGGGGAGGACTTTGAGTCTTATATGGTTGATGTTGATTACGACGAGGCGGAGGTGTATTTTTCTTCCTGTGAGGAGCCGTTCTTACCGCCTTACGGGGAACAGCTTAACTTCGGCGGCGAAAGAAAACGTGAGTGGAAGAAAATTTACGCATCGTCGCCCTGTGGCTTTTTTGAAGTGGGATATAAGTATGATGTGGCGCAGCTTTATGTAAACGGCGAGCTTGTTGCAGATAATTTTTATTGCTCAAAGCCATGGCGTGTTCCCGCAAGGCTTGTTTTCATGAAAGAGGCGTATCTTGTCATGAGTGAAATGAAGGACGATTTCTACAAAGAATTTTAAAAATACAGAAAGACAAAAAACTGATGTTTTCCGATGAGGGATAACATCAGTTTTTGCGTTGCAAATATTGTGTATAAAAACAAACAGCAGGTACTCTTGCGAATACCTGCTGAAGAAATACAAAGTATATTCTGTTATCTCTTTGAGAACTGAGGAGCACGACGAGCTGCCTTCAAACCGTACTTCTTTCTTTCCTTCATTCTGGGATCTCTTGTTAAGAAACCTGCCTTCTTGAGGTCAGAACGGTAAGCTGCTTCATCTACCTTAAGGAGTGCACGTGCGATACCGTGACGGATAGCACCTGCCTGACCTGTGAAACCGCCGCCCTGTACGTTACAGATTACGTCGAACTTTTCAACTGTACCTGTAAGTGTGAGGGGCTGACGAACGATAACCTTGAGTGTTTCAAGACCGAAGTAATCATCAAGGCTTCTCTTGTTGATAACAACGTTACCTGTGCCGGGTACAAGACGTACTCTTGCAACGGACTTCTTTCTTCTACCTGTACCGAAATACTGTGTTACTGCCATTGTTAATTACCTCCCTTACTTAATTTCGCCGTTCCATGCCTGAGGCATCTGAGCTGCGTGATCGTGTTCTGCGCCCTTGTATACTCTGAGACGAGTAAGAGCCTTTGCGCCAAGTGTTGTCTTGGGGAGCATACCCTTAACAGCCATGTACATAGCTCTGTCAGAGTGCTTAGCCATCATATCCTTTGCGGATGTTTCCTTAAGGCCGCCAACCCAACCTGTGTGGTGACGGTACATCTTCTGGTTAAGCTTATCACCTGTAAGTACAGCTGCATCGCAGTTAACGATGATTACGTGGTCACCGCAGTCTGCATGAGGTGTGAATGTGGGCTTGTTCTTACCGCGAAGGATGCTTGCAGCTTCTGCAGCAACACGTCCTAAGCTCTTGCCTGTAGCGTCGATAATATACCAGCTTCTTTTTACTGTGCCGGCATTTTCCATGTAGCTTTTCATTGAAAATTACCTCCGTTTTATATATTTGAAATAAACCTTCGTTTGTTGGTTTTTTCTTTCAGCATGATGTATTTTAATATAGAGGAGCCAAAATGTCAACACCTTTTTTGTAAAAAAATAAAAAATGCAGTTGTATCTCCCGTTTTCTCGTTAAAACTCGTGTTTTCTCGTGTTTTCTCATGGGGCAAATTGAAAAATTTATATTGATTATACCCATAAGAACGTGTATAATTGTAGAAAAAGAGGTGTTTTGATGAGAAAAGCATTGAGCTATATGAGAAAAGCTGTTGAAGATTATAATATGATAAGAGAAGGGGACCACATTACTGTCGGTGTATCGGGCGGTAAGGACAGTTTAACCCTTCTTGTTACCCTGGCGGCATTAAAAAGGTTTTACCCTGAGAAGTTTACCTTATCGGCAATAAGCATTGACATGGGTTTTGAGGGGATGGATTTTTCGCCTATAAGGGAATTGTGCGATAAATTAGAGGTGCCGTATTATATAAAGAAGACGGATATACGTGAGATTATATTTGATGTACGAAAAGAGAAAAACCCCTGCTCTCTTTGCGCAAATATGCGCCGTGGCGCATTGAACGAAGCGGCGAAGGAGATTGGAAGCGACAAGGTGGCACTGGGGCATCATTATGACGATGTTATTGAGACCTTCTGGATGAATCAGATTTTTGAAGGGAGACTGGGGTGCTTTTCGCCCGTTACATACCTTGACAGAAAAGAGGTATGGGTTATAAGGCCTATGATTTATATGCCTGAGTGGTTTGTAAAGAGCTTTAGCGAAAAAGAAAATTTACCGATAGTGAAAAATAAATGCACGGCTGACGGAAATACCATGCGTGAGGAGGTTAAGAAGCTTCTTTCTGAAATGGAGGGAAAATACCCCGGATTAAGGCAGAGGCTTTTTACGGCTCTTTGTACGTCGGAGATTTCAGGCTGGAGGGTAGCCAGTGCGGCTGCGCAGAAAAACAGGAGGAAGTAAAATATTCCTCTTGTTTTTTTGTGAAGAAAGCCGTTGAAAAGAAGAAATATATATGATAAAATAAGAATATATGTATATATGAAGAAAAACGGGAAAAGGAGACGGATTTATGAATCTGGAAAAAGTGATTGTAAAACGCGACAACAAAACTATTTACCGTGACGGAGATTTGAAAATCAAAGTGTTTGACGAGTGCTATACAAAGGCAGAGGTTCTGAATGAGGCGCTCAATCAGGCACGTGTTGAAGAAACGGGACTTAATGTGCCTGCAATTGTGGGGATTGAATGCGTTGACGGAAAATGGGCGATTGTATCCGAATATATAACAGGCAAAACGCTTAAACAGCTTCTGGAGGAAAATCCCGATAAAGAGGATGAGTATGTGGAATTGATGGTTAATCTGCATATTGATATTTTTAATCAGCCCTGCAGAATTATGAACAGATTAAGCGACAAGCTCTCGGGCAAGATTATGGAAAGCGATCTTGATGCAATTACCCGTTTTGATATGCACAGAAAGATAGTGGAAATGCCCACACGCACAAAGATTTGCCACGGGGATTTTACCCCTTCCAACATTACTGTTGCAGAGGACGGCAAGGTATATATTATTGACTGGTCCCATGCGGCACAGGGCAATGCTTCTGCCGATGTGGTAAGAACATGCCTGCTTTTAAGACTTTCCGGACGGGAGGAAATGGCAAAAAAGTATTTTGACCTTTACTGCGAAAAGAACGGCGCAGACAGGGATTATGCAAAACGCTGGTTCCCCATTGTTGCGGCGGCGCTCAGCACAGATGCAACGGGAGAGGATAAGAAAAAACTCCTTGGATGGATAGAAAAATCAGATTTTTGATAGGAGAGAGGAAAATGAAAATTACTGTATGTATAGGAAGCAGCTGTCATGTGAAGGGCTCTAAAAGCGTTGTTGACACATTTAAGAAGCTTATAGAAGAAAACAATATAGCCGATAAGGTTGAGCTGGGCGGAACATTCTGCCTGGGAAATTGCCGTGACGGTGTGTGCCTTGATATTGACGGAAAGATTTTTTCTGTTACACCCCAGAGCGCGGAAGAGTTTTTCATAAGTGAGGTTTTAAGTAAAGCGATATGATTATTCAGATTTGTATAGGCAGTTCGTGCCATTTGAAAGGCTCTTATGAGCTTGTTGAAAAATTCAAGAATGCTATTGAAGCTCATGATTTGGAGGCGGAGGTTACCTTGGCGGGTAGCTTTTGCACAGGCAAATGCAACCGTGAGGGTGTAACCGTGCAGATTGATGATGAAATTTACACAGGTATTACTCCTGAGGACTTTAAGGATTTTTTCAAAGAAAAGGTTCTTGCAAAAATCTGAGTGAAGGGAAGTAGGAATTATGTCAAGCTGTATGATATCGAAGAAAAGCAATTGTAAGAATTGCTATAAGTGCATACGAAACTGTCCTGTGAAGGCAATCCGTTTTTCGGGAAATCAGGCGCATATTATTGACAATGAATGCATCCTTTGCGGAAGATGCTATGCAGTATGCCCTCAGGATGCAAAGATGGTTGTCAGCGAGGTTGAAAAGGTGAAGGTGCTTATTCAGTCAGGCGCGCCTGTTATTGCCAGCGTTGCGCCGTCCTTTATTACAAAATTCAAGGATGTGGGCATTGAAAAAATGGAAAAGGCTCTGAAGGAGCTTGGTTTTTACAGTGCTGAGGAAACTGCAATAGGTGCAACCATAGTGAAAAACGAATACGACAGAATACTCCGTGAAGAGGGCAGAGAGGTTGTGATTTCTTCCTGCTGCCACAGTATAAATTTGCTGATACAGAAGTATTTCCCAAAGGCTCTTATGTACCTTGCGGATGTGCTTAGTCCCATGCAGGCACATGGTGAGGATATAAAAAAGAGGTATCCTGATGCAAAGGTTGTATTTATCGGCCCTTGTATCGCAAAGAAGGATGAGGTTGACTTTTACGGCGAATTTGTTGATGCTGCTCTTACCTTTGAAGAGCTGGAGGAATGGCTTAAGAGCGAATATGTAACGCTTGAGACGGATGCTCCTTCCTGCGAGAAGAGCCGTGCAAGGTTTTTTCCCGTTACGGGCGGTGTTCTGAAGTCTATGGCTTGCGATGCGTCCGATTACGAATATATCGCACTTGATGGTGTTGAAAACTGTATGGAAGCATTGAAGGAGATTGAAGAGGGCAAAATTACAAAATGCTTTATCGAAATGTCTGCCTGTGCAGGAGGCTGTGTTAACGGGCCTGCCATGGGTAATAAAAAGTATTCGCCGGTTCTGGACTATATCGCAGTGAAGAATTATGCAGGGGAAGAGGATTTTGACGTGAAGCAGCCTCCCGCATTTGAAATAAGAAAAACCCTTGAACGCATTGAGCTGAATGTGAAAAATCCTTCCGATGCTGAGATAGAAGCTATTCTGGGGCAGATGGGCAAGTTCAAAAAGGGAGACGAGCTTAACTGCGGACTTTGTGGATATAATACCTGCCGTGATAAGGCTGTTGCCGTATGCCGGGGCAAGGCAGAGATAAGTATGTGTCTCCCCTTCTTGAAAGAAAAGACAGAAAGCTTTTCTGATACTATTATTAAAAATACACCTAACGGACTTATTGCACTTAATGAAAGCCTGGAGGTACAGCAGATTAACGAAGCGGCGAGAAGGATGCTTAATGTAAGGTTTGCGTCGGATATTGTGGGCGAGCCCGTTATAAGAATTCTTGACCCGAGAGATTTTGTTGAGGTGTTGAACACAAAGCGTGATATCAGGAACAAGAGGGTATATCTTGCCGAATACAAGAAGTATACAGACCAGACCATCGTTTATGATGAGGAGTCAAGAATGCTTGTTGCAATCTTGCGAGATGTAACTGACGAAGAAAAGGAAAGAGAAAAGAAGGAATCCATAAGCCGCCAGACAGTAGAGGTTGCAGACAAGGTTGTTGAAAAGCAGATGAGAATTGTTCAGGAGATTGCCTCGCTCTTAGGCGAAACTGCCGCAGAAACGAAGATTGCACTTTCTAAGTTGAAGGAGTCGATAGCTGATGAATGATTTGTGTGCTGAAATCGGATACAAAAGTATAAATCATTACGGTGAAGAGCTCTGCGGTGACCACGTTGACATTGTTGAGCAGGAGGATGAAACATCTACTGTTATAGTTCTGGCTGACGGACTGGGAAGCGGTGTTAAGGCGAGTATTTTGTCAACCCTGACATCGAAGATAATTTCCACCATGATGGCGGCAGGACTTCCCCTGGAGGAATGCGTAAAGACAATAGCGGCAACGCTCCCTGTTTGCTCGGTAAGAGGTGTGGCATATTCAACCTTTACGATTATTCATCTTATCGACCAGTCGGTTGCAGAGATTATCCAGTACGATAACCCTCAGGTTATCATGCTTCGCGACGGAAAAAATTACGATTACCCCAGAACGGAAATGACAATAGACGGTAAGAAGATATATAAATCAAGGATTAACCTTTGCGAAAATGACCATATAATCGCAATGAGTGACGGTTGCCCCCATGCGGGCATTGGCATGGCATATAATTTCGGCTGGAAGAGAGAAGAAATTATAGACTTCATGGAAATGATGAGCGTTTGCGGATATACCGCAAAGAATTTATCCACCATTTTAGTTGATGAATGCAATAAGCTCTATGGGGAAAAACCCGGTGACGATACAACCGCCTGTGTGGTACGTATAAGAAAACGTGAGCCGATGAATTTATTATTCGGACCGCCCTTTAACCGTGATGATTCGGGCAGAATGATGGCACTTTTCTTCTCGAAGGAAGGCAAGCATATTGTATGCGGAGGTACAACAAGCTCCATTGCGGCAAAGTATTTAGGAAAACCCTTGAAGGCAAGCTTGAATTTTGAATCCTCCGATGTTCCGCCTATTGCGGAGATTGAAGGTGTTGATCTGGTAACCGAGGGCGTTATAACCATTAACAAGGTGGTTGAATACGCAAAGGACTATATCGGCGAAAACACGCTTTATGAAAAATGGAACTTCAAGCGTGACGGTGCGGCGCTTATCTGCCGGCTTTTGTTTGAAGAGGCGACGGATATTAATTTTTATGTAGGCAGAGCAATAAACCCCGCACATCAGAATCCTGATTTGCCCATTAATTTCAATATTAAGATGAATCTTGTGGAGGAATTGACAAAGTGCCTCAAGCAGATGGGCAAGAGGGTTAAATTAAGTTATTTTTAAGGAGATAGGTATGAGAAAATTTGATACAAAGGTTCAGCATCTGAAATATCAGGTGCTCAGGGAGGTTGCAAAAGAAGCATGGGATGATACCTTGCTTGAAAACTTTTTGGATATTCCCAAAATTATCGTGCCCGGTGATGAGCCCACAATGCGTTGCTGTGTAAACAAGGAAAGGGCGATACTGTCTGAAAGAGTAAAGATGGCAATGGGCGGTACGAGAGAAAACCCCAATAATATTGAGGTTTTGCCTATGGCGTGCGACAAATGTCCCGCATCAGGCTATGAGGTTGTGGCAGACAGCTGCCGTAACTGCCTTGCACATAGCTGTGAAGACTCATGTAAATTCGGCGCAGTATATTTTGACCACGACCACAGAGCACATATAGATAAGGATAAGTGTAAAAACTGCGGTCAGTGTGCACAGAATTGCTCCTTCTCCGCTATTGTGAAGAGGGAGCGTCCCTGCATGAAGGCGTGTAAGGTAAAGGCAATAAGCGCTGAAGGCGGAAAGAGTGCATCCATTGATAACAGTAAGTGTATACAGTGCGGTGCATGTGTTTACAAGTGCCCCTTCGGTGCAATCACAGACAAGAGCTATATCCTTAATGTAATTGACATGCTTAAAAAGAGCAATGACGGCAAGAGCAGAGTATATGCAGTTGTGGCACCTGCCATTTACAGTCAGTTCAAGCATGCAAAGCTTGGTCAGGTGGTGTCGGGTCTTAAGGCTTTAGGCTTCCATACTGTTGTTGAAGCGGCGCTGGGTGGCGATATGGTAGCACTTAAGGAAAGTCGTGAATTAGCAGAAAAAGGCTTTCTGACAACATCCTGTTGCCCCGCCTTTGTGGCATATATCAAGAGTCAGGTGCCTGATATGCTTCCGTATGTTTCACATAACTTCTCACCTATGGTTGAGATGGCTAAGTTTATAAAGGAAACAGATAAGGATGCAAGAGTTGTATTTATAGGACCCTGTACTGCAAAGAAGGGCGAAGCAAAATTAGAAAAGAGCAAGCCCCATATTGACGAGGTCTTAACCTTTGAAGAATTGCAGGCGCTTTTTGACAGCCGTGAAATTGAGCTTGAAAAGCTCGACGAGGACTGCCTTGACAATGCTTCCTATTACGGAAGAATTTTTGCCCGTAGCGGCGGTGTAAGTGAAGCGGCGGCACAGGCGCTGAAGGAGCAGGGTATTGACTTTGAAGCGAAGCCTCTTGTTTGTAACGGCATTGAAGAGTGCATGAAGGCTCTTTTAGTGGCATCAAAGAAGCTTAAAGCAGGTCAGATGCCCGAGTATAACTTTATTGAAGGTATGGCATGCCTTGGCGGATGTATAAACGGCGCGGGCTGTCTTACTCACAGTGAAGTAAAGAATAAGATGGAAGTAGACAAATACGGCAAGGAAGCTATGGAAAAATCAATTAAGGATGCCGTAAATGCAGTTATGGTTTAATATAAACAAAAAGCACTCAAACGAAATAGTTTGAGTGCTTTTTTTGTTTGTGTTACTTCGCCTGATTTATAAGAGGCAGCATGGAGGCTTTATCCTTCCAGATAAATACCTTTACACTATCCGCTCCGTCTGTTATTACCTTGTCCATTGTAACATTTGTTACAGAGCCTGTCAGAGTGACGTTTTCTTTAATTTCAATGCTTGTAAGTGCATCGTTTGTATATGCGCCTACTGCTACTGTACAGGTTGTTTCAAGATTGCTTGAAATAACAACAGCTTTTGAAAAAGAGTCGAAGTAATAATACTCCTCGGGCATTTCTGCGGGGAACATTCCAAGGTTAACCTCTGTCTGTACGGGAGGTACGGGAAGCCAGTCGCTCCAGAGGGTTTCGTAGCCTTCCATTTCGCATTTTACTCTCCACCAGCCTTCGGGAACATCCCATGCATACTTGCCTTCTTCATCTGTTGTAAGAGGGTTCTGCTGTGAATATTCCTCTGCCTGCCACAGGGTGCCGTATTCATCGGGGGATGGGATATCCTCCCAGAAGGTAGCATCGTCGTCCTCCTCGAACAAAATACAGTACACCCATGTTGTGGCACCCTTTATGCGCTTGTTTGTTATTACATCGTAAACGTAGCCTGAGGGGTCAATAAGCCATTTAAGGTAAGAGCCCTGACCGCCTGCCGCATAATATGCCATAGCATCGTCAAGATAGCCTTCGATAATATTGGCAATGCCGTCAAATACCATGCCTGCCAATGCACCGACTACGGGGCCGTAGGCAAGTGTTAATCCGTAGCTTGCTACTGCACCTGCAAACCTGAATGCATTTAAGCCAAGGTAAGCACTACGCATTTTTTCTACCTGCTCGGTTGCATATTTCTTCTGCTCTGCAGTAAGGGTCGTGGAAGATTTGATTTCATTCAAGGCATCATCAACGGAAACCATATCGTTGTAGGCATGCATAACAACACCTACGGAATCTGAAATAAAACCGAATGCGCTACCGCAGTTTGACCAGCTTACGCCGGGAGAGAAGTACTGGATTGCAGCTGTTCCCGCAAAGCTCACCGCTGATGCCTGGAATGCCTGCTTTCCGTTGTCCCATACAATCTGCCAGAAGGTTTCGCCGGGAGCGTCCTCAACCATCATTGCCAGATCTCCGTTTTCGGCAGTATGCAGACTTGTGGCGGTGGAAACACCGTTCTTTGTGAAGTTTATTGCAATGTCATCAAAGAAACCGAAGATAAGCTCAGAGGCTGTGGAGCCAAACAGCTCGGGGTCATCCTCTGCACTCATAGGCTCGCCTAAAACAAGGTGGCGAATTTGCGCCAGGGTGAGGTTTTCGTGAACTGTATACTCGATCTCGTCCCCTGACTGAAGCGTGATGCGTGAGCGGTAAACATTTTCACCTTGCTCTAAAACTTCGTTTTTCGCATCCTTCCATGCATCGGGCAAATCCTCCTTCGCGAGAGGTGTTGAATAGTCGTTGGGATCGGAATATGTATTATAGTAAACATTTATGGCACCGGGGAGGAAATTGGGGTCATTGTCGAAGAAGCCCTCGGCAACATACTCGCCACCCTCTCCCACGGGAACGGCATAAAGCCTGGAGAGCTTACCGTTTTTACTGCTTCCCACAAAGACTGTACCCAGCTTTTCGGGGTTGTCGAATTTAATTTCAAAACGGAAGCCGTCGCTGGGGTCGACACGGAGCGTAAGCCGCTGAGTATCGTCCAGAAGGTCTACAAATGGAACGGTGGTATCCTTGCTGTATTTCATCAGGAATTTAGTGAGAACAGGTGAATGTGTTTCATAGGCTACGCTCTGCTCGTAATACTTTGTTGTATCCTCTGCAAGAGCTGCTCTGACGGTGAACTTTTCACCTTCCTTTTCCGCTGCGGGAAGATCAAGCTTATAAGTAAATGTGCCGTCCTTTCTGGCGGTTGTATTGCCTGCATCAGCTCCGTTAATGGTGAAGAGAATTTTCTTGCTCTTACCTGTAGCACCTGTGATGGTAAGGCTGCCTGAGCTTACTGTTGCAGGAGCATCAAACCTGATTGCGGGAGCATCGAGGTATGCAAGAGCAATATTTTCATTCTGCCAGCCTTTGGAGTAATAGCTTAATGAGGCAAGTGCCGAAACCGTTCCGTGGTCCCACACAGATGCATAGAATTTAAGCTTGCCGCTTGATTTTTCAACGGGTATTGTTAAAACACCTTCGTTGGTGTCATAGGTGAAGTCAGTTATAGCTTCACCGTCTAATTCAACACGGTTTTCCATTACTTCAACATTCTCTGAGAAGAGTATGGATATGGTTGCATCGGAAACTGCACGGAGCCTATCCTCGAAGAGAGTATATTCCAGTGTCAGAGGAATATAACTGTCAACCATGGCAAGGGTTTTGTCAGAGTAGAAGCGTGTAGATGACATATCTGTGATATAGTCCGTATAATCGTTCCCTTCGGAGGAAATAGGTGTAAAGGGAATGTTGTTTACTATTGCATAACGTGCAGCATCGCTTACGGGCTGACAGTAGATGAACATCTTGTCGCTTCCGTGGAATACGGATGCTTCCAGTTCACACTTTGTGGCACCTATTGTTACATAGCGGAGGTTTTCACAGTTTGCAAAAGCGGAGTCCCTGATTTTTGATACGTTATTGGGAACGATAACAAAACGAAGGTTGTCACAGCCTCCGAAAGCATAGCTGCCTATTTCCTCTAAGCTTTCGGGAAGGGAAATTGTTTTTAAGCAGGGAAGATCAGAGAAGGCATTGTCGGCAATTTTTGTGATACCCTCGGGAATTATTACCTCTTCAAGTGAGCTGCAGCCTGTAAACATGCTGTGACCTGCATACTGTAAGGATACAGGATATGTAAAGCTTGTAAGAGAGGAGCATTCATTAAATGCAGAAAAACCAATCTCTTTAACAGAAGGGGGAAGGTTGAGCTCTTTAAGGTTGGTACACCTTGAAAAAGCGGAATCACCGATTTTCTCCAATGAAGAGGGAAGTGTAATTTCTTCTAATGAAGTACAGTTAAAGAATGCATTGTCGCCGATTTCTACCATGCCCTCGGGGAGAGAAACTGTTTTTAACTGATCCATTCCGTTAAACATATTGCCGGGAAGAATTGTTATGCCTTCGGGCACTTCCATGGTTGTGAGTAAGGGACAACCCTTGAAAATCTGAGAGCCTGTATAGTCAATGCTTAGGGGAATGTTAATTTCCTTTAAGCCGGAGCAGTTGTAAAACGCATTGTATTCGATGGTTTTAACACTGTCGGGAAGTACGACCTCTTCAAGGGCACTGCAGTTGTAGAAAGCATGGTTGCCGATGTAGTCCAAGCCATCCGGGAAGGAGATATCCTGTAAGCTTTTACAGGTGAAGAAGGTACTGTCGCCGATTTTCTCCAATGAAGAGGGAAGTGTAATTTCTTCTAATGAAGTACAGATAAAGAATGAGCTGTCGCCGATTTCAATTAAACCTTGGGGGAGAGAAACTGTTTTTAACTGATCCATTCC
>JAFYPR010000032.1 GCA_017547445.1 Clostridia bacterium | reverse complement strand
TGCAAGACTCCCTATGGGAGCCCTAAAATCGCCACTTTCGGAGGGGTGAATGCGATTAACCCCTCCGATTTTATTTTGGGAAACCTTCTTTCCCAAACCCTTCGCTATTGTGCAGAAAATGACTTTTTCGACAGTCTGAAGACTCCGCTCTGAAGCGGAGTCTTTTTTTAATTCCTCATTTCGCAAAAGACAGGAGGATGGTTAATGTGAATACCGCCCCATGTCTTTTGCGAAAAAGCACGTAACTTGCAAATTAACAAGTTACGTGCTTTAAATCGTTTTCTTTTATTTTTCAACTACCATCAAATTGTCAATATACACATGATGTACTCCATTCGGTGTTTTCTTCCCGCTATCCTCAATGTATCCTAAAAGGAAATTCAAATCAATCTCGGCATCTTTATCGGGAGTAACACTCATAGTATATGTCTTTGTATGGTCTTCTGTGATGTGGAATGTCGTCTTATTTTGACTGTAATTTGTCAATTCAAGCTGAATAGGTCTGTCAACATCACTCCATGCATTAAAGCTCACAGTATATGTTTTCCCTTTTTTCAGTTTGATACCTCTGTTATAGAACTGTGTTGACCAGCTATACGGAACGCTCCATTCGTTATTCTTTTCTCCGTGATAGTTAATCTGTACATGAGCCGTGCCATCCTTTTCTTCTGCGAAGGACCAATCCGCGGCTTCATTCCAATATCCCCAGCCATCCAATCCATCTGAAAAATCCCCGTTAAGAGCAATATTATTTTGATTGTAGAGGCTTATATCATACTCTGCATCCGCAAAGCTCTCGGCTGTTACAACCAAACGGAAAATACCGCCGTTTTTAAAAACAGATTTATCAATAACCAAATAATCGTCATCAAAGGAAAATTTGTCGGTTTCTTCACCATCAACAATCACAGTCTTTACATTTTCTTTCCAACCCTCTTCCGCAGTATAACGAAGACAAACATTCTCGCCCAAGCGAGCATATTCAGCCTCGCATATAAGCTCCGCAGGCTTCTTAAAATCGCTCTGAATAACCTCAAGCCTGACATTATCTATGTAAACCTTCCCCACCTTTCCGTCATTGGTAAGCCCCAGAAGAAATTTCACATCCACCGTATCATCAGCTGTCATCTTAAAGGTGTATTCAAAATTTTTCGCCGTATCGGAAAGCCTGATTCCCGCAGCTTCACAGTAGCGATAGTAGGATGAATTTTCAATGCTGAACTCCATGTCCCTTTCCACATCACTCCATGCATCAAATGAGAACCTGTAATCAATCGCCTTTGAAAGCTTTACTCCCTTTTGCATAAGCATAACCTTCCATGGCTCGCTTCCCAGGGAATTAACCTGCATTTCTGCACAGTTACCGGCCACACTCAAAGAGGCGCTCGTCCCCTCTGTAAACACGCTCCAGCCTGCACTTCCCAGTTCAAAGCTACCGTTGACGAGAGGAAAGGCTTTTACCTTGTCATAATCTATGCTCGTTTGCACAAGTGCAACATTATCTATCTTGCCTCCATTAGGAAAAATAAATTCCAGCACACAATCATTTGCCGTAACCGGGCTGACAAACTCAAATGTATTTTCTCCGTTCACGGCATTTTCATTAAGCAACAGCGTTCTTCCCGACCTCAATGCTACCAAAGCCTCCCCGTCGGACAGTTTAAAACTCAATTTATATTTTTCGCCTGCCTTTGCCATAACACCCGTCTGGTATATTTTCGAATTGTTTCCCGCAACGAGTATTCTTTCAGTTAAATCAACCTCTGCCTCTCCTTCTGTATACCAATAAGTTAATCCGTTATATGCATACTTGTCGAAGGCTCCGTTATATATATGGTTTCCCGTCATTTCAAGAGGAGTCTTTATCACGGAGAAATCATATTCCTTTTCTCCATCCGGATTTTCAGGCACACGGTAATCCCGTCCCGTCAATTCATAAACTCTTACATAATCAACCTCCATCACCGCAGGAAGCATTTCATCCGATGGAACAAGATAATTATCAAAGGTTCCACCAATTGCAAGATTTAATATAATATAAAAATCCTTATCGAAGGGAGCAGGATATACATATGCTTCTTCTCCGTATTCTCCCGTTGTGCTCCATTCATTATGTGTAAAATACAATTCGTTATCAACATACCAACGGACTTCTCCCGGTTCCCACTCCATCGAATAGGTATGGTAGTCACCAATAGATGTTTCATCCGGGAAGATATAATCTTTGTTTGAATATACATTCTCAGGCCACTTACCGCCATAATGTAATGCACCGCCAACAACCTGAGGAAATCTTCCTCTTGCTTCCATGATATCAAGCTCACCTGATGCAGCCCAGGTTCCATACTCGCTGTCAGTCGGCATCATCCAGAAAGCGGGCCATAACCCCTGACCTTCAGGAAGCTTTATTCTTGCCTCAAATCTTCCATATGTAAAATCTGCTTTATGCATGGTTGTCAGTTTGGCAGAAGTATATTTGTGTCCGTTGTAATTTTCTTTCTTTGCAGTAATTTTCAACACACCGTCTTCAACCGTTGCATTTTCAGGTCTGTAATACTGCTCTTCCTCGTTACCAAAGCCACCACCCTGGTCAATCACGTTCCATTTTTCAGCATCAATCCCATCGTTCTCAAACTCATCGCTCCAAACCAGGCTCCAGTCCTCTACTGAAGCTCTGTCAACGCCTCGTGCATTAATTGATTTGCCCACAGGCAAAAGACTTACTCCATCCCACAGGAACGTCCTTAATGTGCATCTTCCCGCATCTTCTGTCCGTGGAATTGTAAAATCAATTTCTATATCTGCAATGCCGTTCTGCGCATCTGCAGGCTCACTTTTACATACCAGAAGCTGCTCTTCATTGAAAAATGAGGTTATAGCCAAAATCTTTTGATTACTGCCCACACCGCTGAGTTTAACCCTCGTTACAACATCCTCTCCTGACTCAAAGCCTATGGTCTGAATATTATCTCCGTTTTTATTGGTTACCGAAACACTGTCAACAAAAACCTTCGGGGCATCCGATAAAACAAGACAAGCCGCTTTGCCGTCATTCTCCTCCTTGGAGCTAAAGGTTGCCGTTGCAGTATCAAGCACCAATCTTAATGTTAAGCTGTCTCCCTCATAGTTACGCACAGCATTTGTCACATCAATACTATATTGCTTTAAGCTATTGAGCGGTATGCTTATTTCACCTATTTTTTCGCCCGAAATATCAGGTGCAGTATTCCATGTAACAGTATTTTCATCCCATTGTGCTTCCAAGCATTTGTATATACTTGCCACTCTTATCCCGGGGTTTGTGGTAGCTTTCACATTAACATAAAGCTTCGCCTCGGTAATTGATGATGTATCAATTCCTGTCAAATCAAATTTCCATACAACATCACGGCGGGACAATGCCGCAGAGCTTCCTTTGTTCATAGCTGAAAGCAAATTATTCTTATCTGAGCTTCCCATGGCGCTGTTGGGTGTCTTTTCTGCAATATATGCATCTGAGCACGTAGTTAGAGTTATCTGTTCAGCATGTACACAAATCGACATAACCGTAAACATAAGTGCAACAAGTGCAATGAATATAAAGGCTTTTTTCATTTTTAT
>JAFYPR010000031.1 GCA_017547445.1 Clostridia bacterium | reverse complement strand
CAGTATATCACCTCCGACTTATGTCTTGTAACGTGGCAGTTGATGTTGATAGCACAGGGCATACCTGCGATATGTGTGGGAAGAGTTTCGATATTTAAACCGATAGCTGTGCTCTTACCACCAAAGCCCTGAGGACCAATGCCTAATTTGTTAACCTTTTCAAGCATTTCCTTTTCCAGATCTGCATAGAAGGGGTCGGGGTTGGGTACGTCGATAGGGCGCATAAGAGCCTTTTTGGCAAGTAACGCTGCCTTATCGAAGGTACCGCCGATGCCTACGCCGATTGTCATAGGAGGACAGGGGTTGGGACCTGCAATTTCAACGGTTTCAAGGATGAAATCCTTAATGCCCTGTAAGCCTGCAGAGGGCTTGAACATACGGATAGCACTCATGTTTTCGCTACCAAAGCCCTTGGGACCAACTGTTACCTTAACCTGGTCACCGTCAACGATTTCTGTATAAATCATTGCGGGAGTGTTATCGCCTGTGTTGCCACGGCGAACGGGGTCAGCAACTACGCTCTTACGAAGGTAGCCGTTAGCATAGCCCCGGCGAACACCTTCATTGATGGCATCTGTAAGGTTACCGCCTGTAAAGTGAACGTCCTGACCAATTTCCAAAAATACGCAAGCCATACCTGTGTCCTGACAAATCGGAACACATTCTCTTTCTGCGATTTCATAGTTTGTGATAATATTGTCTAATACACCCTTTGCAATATCCCAGTCTTCGCAAGCACGGCAAGCCTTGATAGCATCCTGCACGTCCTTGGGGAGGAACTGGTTTGCTTCGATACACAATTTTTCAACTACATCTGTAATTGTCTGCACCTGAATTTCGCGCATTTAAATCACCTCTGAATTTATAAAGTTAAGACCAATGGGGACAGTCCCCCTTTGGCTCATCGGGAGACGATGAGCCAAAGAACATCTGCGGATGTTTGTTGGGACAGTCCCCATTGGTCTTTTAAATTATCTTTCGTGACGAGCATACTTGGGAAGAAGGAGGGGAGAAACCTGCTCGGATTCAAGTCCTGCTGCCTTAAGCTCTTCTGCATATGCCTTAACGTGGTCAAGGTTCATAGCACCAAGCTCAACTTCCTTAGCCTTAGCAGCTGCTGCCTTACCTGCATTTCTACCGAATACGATAATATCAAGAAGAGAGTTACCCATAAGACGGTTTCTGCCGTGGATACCGCCAACAGCTTCACCTGCAACCAAAAGGTTGTCGATAGCCTTTGTAAAGCCGTCACCACCGATTTCCAGACCGCCGTTCTGGTAGTGGAGTGTGGGGTAAACAAGAATGGGTTCTTTTCTCATGTCGATACCATAGTTAAGGTACATTCTCATCATAGCGGGGATTCTCTTTTCGATTGTGCCTTCACCGTGAAGGATTTCAATCATGGGAGTATCGAGCCATACACCGCTGCCAAGGGGGGTTTCTACGCCTCTGCCCTGAGCACATTCACGGATAATAGCGGATGCGGAAACGTCACGTGTTTCAAGGGGATGAGCATAAGCTTCACCTTCAGCATTAACAAGCATTGCACCGATGGAACGAACCTTTTCAGTAACGAGTGCACCGAAAATCTGTGCAGGGTATGCAACACCTGTAGGGTGGTACTGGATTGTATCCTGATAAAGGAGAGGAGCACCTGCTCTATAGCCTAAAATAAGACCGTCGGCTGTTGCACCGTAGTGGTTACTTGTGGGGAAGCCCTGGTAGTGAAGTCTGCCTGCACCGCCTGTTGCGATGATAACAGTCTTTGCCTTTGCTACCATATAGTCGCCTGTTTCCATATTAAGAAGAACTGCACCTGCTACCTGACCCTTATCGTCCTTGATAAGTTCAACTGCGGATGTAAATTCGATTACGGGAATCTTGCGATTGATTACTTCGTCACGAAGTGTTCTCATGATTTCAGCACCGGAATAGTCCTTACAAGCGTGCATTCTCTTTCTGGATGTACCGCCGCCGTGTGTTGTAACCATTTCGCCGTCCTCGTGCTTATCAAACATAACGCCAAGGTCATTTAACCAACGGATAGCATCGGGTGCTTCCATAACAAGTCGTCTAAGAAGCTCGGGACGAGCGGCAAAGTGACCGCCGCCGAAAGCGTCGATATAGTGCTGAACGGGAGAGTCGTTTTCCTTATCAGCCGCCTGGATACCGCCTTCTGCCATCATTGTGTTGGCATCACCGATTCTAAGCTTTGTTACAATCATAACATCAGCACCTGCTTCGTGTGCTTCGATAGCTGCACTGCTGCCTGCACCGCCACCGCCGATAACTAAAACGTCTGTTTCATAGTCAACCTTTGTAAGGTCAACATCTACATCTAAAAGACGGCTGTTGGAGTGGAGAAGGTTACCTAATTCTGTAGGAATTTTTTCGCCCTTGTTGGGACCGATTTTAATTTCAACAAAGCCTTCTGCCTTATAGTCGGGATGATATGATTTAAGAAGTTCATCCTTTTCTTCAGCAGTCATTCTTCTGGGCTCTGTAGCCATTCTTTCTGCTCTTGTTGCTTCTACCTTTTTGATAGATTCGCGCATTGCTTCTGTAAACATATTTATCCCTCCTTATTTCTCAATTTCTCTTGTGTTATAAAGTTCTTTCATTTCAGTAATGGGCTTGCCCATAACCTGTTCGATAAGCTCATCATACTTACCGTGGTTGATTTCGTCAACTCTTACCTTAAGATGCTCTGTTTCAGGAGCGATGTACTTACCTGTAAGTCTTCTTGCAAGAAGACCAACCATGGGGTGAGTGATACCTGCAGGGCATCTTACGGAGCAGCAGCCGCAACCTACGCAGTCGAAGGATTCTTCTGCACACTTTTCATATTCGCCACGCTGTGCGTAAGCGATGTACTGCATAACGTTCAAATCCTGTGTACAAGCATTTGTACAAGCGTTACAGCCGATACAGGAGTAGATTTCAGGATATAATTCCATCATAATCTGCTGTGTGGGCTTAATAGCTTCGATATCATAAGTTCTCTTGTCCTGAGGATAGAAGGGGATAGTAGCGATGTACATACCTTCCTGAACCTGTGTCTGACAAGCAAGACATGTCTTTAATTCATTCTGACCTTTAATACGGTAAATAGTAGCACAAGCACCGCAGAAACCATGACGGCAACCGCAACCACGTGTTAAAGTGTAGCCGGCGTATTCCATAGCTGTCATGATTGTTAAATCGGCAGGTACCTGATAACGCTTACCGAAGAAATATACATTAACCATGTTTTCCATTAGAGTAACATCCTTTCATTAATATTCTGCAGGAATCTCATCCAGTTCGTCGCAGTGGAATACGGGGCCGTCCTTACAAACGTACTTGCTGCCGATATTACATCTGCCGCACTTGCCGACACCGCACTTCATGCGGAGCTCAAGTGTAGTAATAATCTGCTTCTTGTCAAAGCCCATTTCCTGTAAGCCCTGAAGTACGAACTTAATCATAATCGGAGGACCGCATATAAGAGCTACCTTATTTGTATCAAAGCCGATTTCCTTAAGATAGGAAGGAACGAAGCCAACGTGACCGTCCCAGCCTTCCTGTTCGCGGTCGATTGTAAGGTATACGTTAACATTGGGAGAGTTCATCCATACTTCCTGAATTTCCTTAAGCTGAACGAGGTCGTCAGCACTTCTTGAACCGTAAAGAATATCTACTGTGCCGTAGTTTTCACGGTTGTCAAGTACGTAGTTGATAACACTGCGGAGAGGAGCAAGACCGATACCGCCCGCGATGAAGAGAAGGTTCTTACCCTTTAACTCTGTTTCAACGGGGAAGTTGTTGCCATAGGGTCCTCTTACTGTGATTTCTTCGCCAACCTCCATAGCATGGAGGTAATCTGTAAGAACACCGCACTTTTTAATGGAAAATTCCTGGAATTCTTTATTAGTGGGGGAGGAAGTAATGGAAAACATTGCTTCGCCCACACCGGGAACAGATACCATAGCGCACTGACCGGGCATATGCTCAAACAATTTACTGCCGTCGGGAGCTACTACTCTGAATGTTTTAACATCGGGAGTTTCCTGACGAATATCTGTTACAACACCAACCTTGGGGATTAGAGTGTCTTCATAAAAGCTTTCGTGATTGCAATTACATTCGCACATTATTTGTTACCTCCCTTTTCAAAAGCTTTGATAACCTTTACAATATTTAAGCCTGTGGGGCACTTGTCAACACATCTGCCGCAGCCTACACAGGAGTACATGCCATCGTTGTTCTGAGGATAGTACACCAATTTGTGCATAAATCTCTGACGGTATCTCTGCATCTGGCTAGTACGGTTGTTGCCGTGAGCCATCATTGTAAAGTCGGAATACATACAGGAGTCCCAGCAGCGGTATCTCTGTACGCCGTTACCTGTATTATAGTCCTTGATATCATAGCACTGACATGTGGGGCACACGAAGGTACATGTACCGCAAGCAAGACAGGGCTTATAGAGTTCTTCCCAGATGGGAGAATTGAACTTGTCAAGAAGTACTGCATCTTCGCCCCAACCGTCTAAAGAAAGGTTGGAGTAGGGGAGACGCTCTACAATAGCTTTAATAGAAGCCTTTTCTTCTTCTACCTTTGCTTCGTCAGTATCAGCAAGGAGGCTCTTAACCTGCTCTGTAAGCTTTTCACCCTTTTGGGTAACTGCGTTCCAGAAAAGCTCATCACCAATCATATATACCTGTACGTCACCTTCAGGGGAAGATGCATCTATACCGAATACGTTACAGAAGCATGCTTCTTCAGGCTGAGAACAAGCAAGAGAAACAATAATACCGTGTTCACGACGAGCCTTATAGTAAGAGTCAACAGGGTCAACCAAAAATACCTTGTCGAGTACTGCGAGGCCTTTAACATCACATGCCTTCATACCGAAAACTACAAAGTCCTTGCTCGAAAGTTCTTCGGGTGTGATAGAAAGCTTTTTGCCATTTCTCTTACAGGAGTATAAAGTTTCGCTCTGGGGGAAGAATGCATCCTTGGGAGACTTAACGGTTTTTAATGTGTCAAGGTCAACCTGTACATCTTCGTCCCATGCTGCAAAGTTCACTGCACCATTAATGCTCACGGGAACATAAAGCTCGTTTGCTTCCGCAATGAGAGAGAATAATGCGGAAAGATTTTCTTTATTTATCTTGTACATACATTATCCCCTTTCTGTTACGATGGAAGGCTCAACATCATCAAACGTGAAGTTTGTGAGAGGACCCTTTGTTTCTGTGTCTTCGCCTGCCTGAAATTCGCCGTAGAATGTATCAATATCCTTGATGAACTTACGGTTGAAGAGGTGAAGCGGAATACCCTGGGGGCATACACGGCTACATTCACCGCAGTCAGTACATCTGCCTGCAACGTGGAAGGCACGGATAATGTGGAACATCTTTTCTTCAAAGGAATCAACGTTTGCCTTTGTTGCTTCGTCAAACTTTGTAGAGTCAAACACACACTTACGGCAACTGCAAGCGGGGCATACGTTACGGCATGCATTACAACGGATACACTTACTAAGCTCCTTCTTGAAAAATTCAAACTTTTCAAGAGGACTCATTGCTTCGATTTTTTCAACCTCGGCAAATCTCTCTGCATCCTTTGTGTCACGGCTTTCGAGCATTACTTCATCAGCAATCTGATGCTCCTTACCCTTGCAAACGTGGCATCTTTCGAGCATTGCTTCATTATAAGATACTTCCTTATCACCGTAAAGTGTTTTAACTGTGAGTGTTTCGCATTCACTGTCCATAGAAGCACCTTCTACAGAAAGGATACCCTTAACACCCATAGCCTTGATTTTTTCGATATCGAGCTTACCCTTACAGCCAACACCGATGATGTAAGCCTTTTCGCGGTCAACTCTGTGCTCCTTTATAAGCTGATTGAAGCTGTATGTGTCACAGGGCTTTAAGAACACAAGTGTCTTGCCGTCCTTTTTGCTCGCTTCAATCATGTACTTGCTAAGGTTTGCACCACAGAAGCCGTCATATATAAAATCAGAATCAAGTGCTTCTGCAGTTTCAAAATAGGCGGGTTCGGGATTAAAGCCTAAATCGCCTTTTTTCCAGCCAAGGACACGTACAACAGTGCCGTCAGCAAGGAGCTCTTTAGCGCGATCAATTAATCTTTGCATCTCAAATCCCCCAATCTTACGTTTTCGCCAAGTGAACGGATTTTGTCAACAAATTCGTTCATTGTTGTGGAGAACTTAACACCTTCAGCGGCAGATACCCATTCAACTCTTGTTCTGCCGTTCTCAATGCCCAAGTATTCAAGCATGGAGAAGAGGAGAGTCATTCTTCTTCTTGCATAGTAGTTACCTGTGGAATAGTGACAGTCACCGGGGTGGCAACCGCACATGATTACGCCGTCAGCACCCTTTTCAAATGCACGGAGAATAAACATGGGGTTTACTCTGCAGGAGCAGGGAACACGGATAATCTTAACATCAGCGGGGTACTGAAGACGGCTGCTGCCTGCAAGGTCAGCACCCGCATAGCTGCACCAGTTACAGCAAAATGCCACTATTTTAGGTCTGAATTCATTGTTCATCGACATATTGCATCCACCTCCGCTATAATCTGTCTGTTACTAAAGCCCTGAAGGTCCATAGCGCCGGAGGGACAGGCAACCGTACAAGCACCGCAGCCCTGACAGAGTGCATTGTTAACTCTTGCAACTCTTCTGTCTTCACGGATGCCGTGGTCGTTAACCTGTACAACCTCGTAGCTGATTGCACCATAGGGACATACGTTTGCACAAACGGAGCAACCGTTACAAAGAAGCTCATCGCTCTTTGCTGTGCAGGGGTTAGTCAAAAGCTTATCCTTAGCTAAAAGACCAATCGCCTTAACTGCCGCCGCACCTGCCTGTGCAACTGTTTCGGGAATATCCTTAGGTCCCTGACATACACCTGAGAGGAAAATACCTGCTGTAGGCGATTCAACGGGACGAAGCTTTGCATGGGATTCTGTAAGGAAGTTATTTGTATCAATACTTGCAGTAAGCATTGTAGCAATTCTTCTTACAGAAGGATCGGGCTCGATAGCTGTTGCGAGAACAACCATATCAGCCTTCAATTTAATCTGCTTGTTGTCAAGAAGGTCGCTTGCCTGAACTAAAAGCGAGCCATCGCTCTGAGGAGCAACCTTACCAACCTGACCCTTGATGTAGTTTACACCATATTCTTCAACGGCTCTTCTGTAGAACTCATCAAAGTTCTTACCGGGAGTACGAACGTCGATATAGAATACTGTAACCTTGACATCGGGGTACTTGTCACGGATGAGCATTGCGTGCTTTGCGGTGTACATACAGCAAATCTTGGAGCAGTAGCTCTTACCGCGGTTATCATTACAACGGGAGCCTACACACTGTACAAATACGATGTGCTCAGGGTGCTTACCATCTGAAAGTCTTTCCAGATGACCCTTTGTAGGACCTGCCGCATTCATAACTCTTTCCAGTTCCAGAGATGTGATAACGTCGGGGGACTGGTTATAAGCATATTCGTCGTAGTTATCAAGCTTGATTGTATCAAAGCCTGTTGCAACAACGATTGCGCCGTACTTTTCTGTTACGATTTCGTCAGTCTGTTCATAGTTGATAGCACCTGCCTGACAAACCTTTTCACAGAGACCGCATTTGCCTGTCTTGAATTTGATACAAGCTTCTCTGTCAATTACGGGAACATTGGGGATAGCCTGAGCAAAGGGAGTGTAGATAGCACTGCGGGTGTTAAGACCACGGTTGAATTCGGAAGGAGTCTTCTTGGAAGGACACTTTTCCTGACAAACACCACAGCCTGTGCACTTGTCCATATCTATACTTCTTGCTTTCTTTCTTATATCTACTGTGAAGTCACCAACAAAGCCTGTTACCTTGTCAACCTCACTGTATGTGTAGATGGTAATCTTTTCATGAGCTGCAGCTTCCACCATTTTGGGTGTAAGAATACAAGCAGAACAGTCAAGTGTGGGGAAGGTCTTATCAAGCTGACTCATTCTGCCGCCGATAGAGGGAGTCTTTTCCACGATATCAACTTCATAGCCTGCATCTGCAATGTCAAGAGCTGTCTGGATACCTGCAATACCGCCGCCGATAACAAGCGCTCTTTTTGTAACACGGCTTTCACCGGGATAAAGGGGAGCATTGAGGTTAACCTTTGCAATAGCGGCACGGGCAAGAATAACTGCCTTTTCGGTAGCTTCCTCCATGTCCTTATGAATCCAGGAGCAGTGCTCACGGATATTTGCAATTTCAACCATGTAGGGGTTAAGACCTGCTCTTTCTGCAGCCTTACGGAATGTACCCTCATGCATACGGGGAGAACAGGAGCATACTACGATACCGGAAAGGTTCTTTTCCTTTACAGCTTCAAGTATCTTTGCCTGACCGGCTTCCGAACACATATACTGATAGTCCTCGCAATGTGCAACGCCGGGCTCCTGAGAAATTATTTCAACAACTTTTTTAACGTCAACTGTGGCTGCAATATTACTGCCGCAGTGACATACAAATACACCAATTCTCTGCATCATGTCACCTCCTGTATCTTCTGAATGCACTTACCAAGAGCTGCTGAGGCAAATCTTCGTCTAAAAGTGCGGGAATTTCGTCAGCCTTCAAATAGTCGGCGCCCTTTTCACGGATAACAATCTGTCTTGCAGCGTCAATGAGCTTACCGGGTTTAACATCACGGGGGCAACGCTCGATACAGGCAAAACAGGAAAGACACTTCCAAAGGCTCTTGGAATTTGCCAACGCTTCGATATCGTCATTCAATACATAAGAAACAAACTGGTGAGGCTTGATATCCATTTCATCGAAAGCGGGGCAGGTTGCAGAGCACTTGCCGCACTTCATGCACTTGAGGGGGTTAACACCGCTGATTTCTTTTATCTTGTCAGCTTTATTTGTTCCATGACTCATTCTGCTGCCGCCTCCTTTACGCCCAAAGCTTCAGCAAGAAGCTCTGTGAAATAGTATACGGGCACATCGCCAACTGAATTCTTGTTTAAGTTATACATGCAAAGGGGGCATGCTGTAATAAGCATTTCAGCACCGAAGCCCTTGGCACTTTCAACTATTGTATCGCACATGGACTTTGCCATGTCCTTTTCCTTTAAGGAAATATAGCCGCCGCAACATTCGTTACGGTATGGATATACAACGGGAGTAGCTCCTATTGCTTTGATAAAGTCTTCAATAATAGTAGGATTTTCGGGATTGTCAAAAGCGAGGATTTCGCCCGGACGGAGAAGAAGACAGCCGTAGTATGCACCAATCTTTCTGCCTGTCAGGGGGTTGGTAACCATCTTCTTAAGATTGTCAAAGCCTACACGGTCACGAAGAACTTCCAAAAAGTGAAGCACATTTGTTTCACCCATGTAGGGAGTTTCAAGCTTCATGTAATTATTAGCTCTTGTGCGGATATCTTCAACGTTCTTCATATCGTCGTTAACACGCTTGATAACATGGTGACATGCAGAACAGAGAGTAACCAAATCCTGACCCTTTTCCTTAGCTTCATTAAGAACACGAACAGAGGAAAGCTTTGTAGCAATTTCATCACTGCCCAAGGGATACACGCCGCCGCAGCACTGCCACTGGGTAACTTCTTCAAGCTCGAAGCCGAGAGCCTTGGCAGAAGCTTTGGCATATGCATCCAGATCCTTAGCTTTTGTTCTTAATGTACAACCCGGATAATATGTGTACTTCATAGTCCATTATCCTTTCACAATGATTTTATGTTTGAAAAATTATATTTTTACTCAGCTTCGGGCATTGTAATATCAATCTGAGCGATGATATCCTTCAATACCTGAGCGGAAGCCTTAAGCTTATCAATTTCGCTGTTCTTAAGATCCATGGGAATCTTGCCCTGGATACCGTTGGGGCCAACGAGTGTAAGTGTGGAAAGGCATACATCATCAATGCCGTATTCGCCGTGCATCATGGAGGATACTGTAGCAACAGAATCACTTGCTGCTGTTACGATAGAACAAATCTGGCATACGGATGCGGAAACCGCATAGAATGTAGCACCCTTGGAAGCGATGATTTCGCCGCCGGACTTCTGAACGTATGTGAGCATAGCTTCCTTGTTGAGGGGAGTGAGCTTCTTGCCCATTCTTTCAGCACATTCATAGTAGTCTTCTAACGCAACGCCTGCAACGTCAGCACAGGACCAGGGAACAAAAGAAGAGTCGCCATGTTCACCATATACATAAGCATGGATATTCTTCTGTGCAACCTGAAGCTGTTCGGATAAGCCCTGCTTGAGACGTGCTGTGTCAAGAATTGTACCGGAACCGATAATCTGGTTTTCGGGAAGACCGGAAATTTTTGTGAACACATATGTCATGATATCAACGGGGTTAGATACGATGATGTAAAGAGCGTTGGGAGCATACTTTACGATTTCGGGTGTAATACTCTTTAAAATATTAACATTTGTCTGTGTAAGCTCAAGACGTGTCTGACCGGGCTTACGTGCAAGACCGGATGTGATGATTACAATATCGGAATCAACGGCATCTGAGTATTCACCTGCTGTAACCTTGATAGGGTTACGGAAGCATGTGCCCTGGATGATATCCATTACTTCACCCTTTGCCTTTGTCTTGTTGATATCAATCATCACGATTTCGGATGCGATATCACCCTGACTGAGTGTGTAAGCGATCGTGGAACCTACGCTGCCTGCGCCAATGATAGTGATTTTGCTGCTCATAGTAAAATCTCCTTTTATTAAAATATTTTATAAACTTTAATACGGTTTACACCATCTCACATTGTACCATATTATATAGGTTGCTACAAGTGTTTTTTGCAAAAAAAATGGTCAAAAAAGCAGTAAAATATATAAAAATCCCTGGAAAATGCCGTAATTATTGGGTTTGACGGGGAATATGTGGATATTAACAGAATTTTTCCGGATAATTTGGCAATCTTTTTGTAGATTTTTACATTGAATTAAAAATAAAATAATGTTATAATTAATTCGTGTTTCCAAAATGTTGTTTTTGAAGGAAGAGGAGGATAACCATGGGCGGTTTTTTTGGTGTGGCAAGCAAGGACGACTGCGTTTTTGACTTGTTCTTTGGTGTGGACTATCACAGCCATCTCGGTTCCCGCCGCGGCGGTATGGCAGTTTACGACAAAGAGACGGGATTTGCAAGGTCAATTCATAAGATTGAAAATGCACCCTTCAGAACAAAATTTGAAAATGAAGCAAATACCATGCATGGTCAGTTCGGCGTGGCAAGTATTTCCGATTTTGAGCCTCAGCCCATATTGGTACGAAGCAACAACGGTACCTTTGCCATTACAACAGTGGGAAGAGTTAACAATATTGACGACATTGTCGAAAAAATGCTCCAGAAGCATACTCACTTTTATGAAATGCAGTCCGGTGGTATTAACCAGACTGAGCTTATTGCAGCACTTATTAACCAGAAGGATAACCTCATTGAGGGCATTCAGTATGCACAGGAGGTTGTGGATGGTTCAATAAGCATCCTTCTTTTAACCCCGCTTGGCATTTATGCGGCACGTGATAAATACGGCAGAACACCTGTTGTAATAGGCAAAAAGGACAATGCCTTCTGTGTATGTATGGAATGCTATGCACATAATAAGCTGGGCTATCATGACTATAAGGAGCTTGGTCCCGGTGAAATTGTTGTTATTGAACCCGATAAGGTTACAACACTTGTTGACCCGGGAAAGAGGATGAAGATGTGTACATTTTTCTGGGTGTACTACGGTTACCCCTCCTCAGCCTATGAAGGTATGAGCGTAGAGCAGATGCGCTACAACTGTGGTAAGTGCCTGGCAATACGTGACGGCAACGGAATTGATGTGGACATTGTTGCAGGTGTGCCTGATAGTGGTATAGCAACTGCAATCGGCTATTCCAACGAATCGGTGAAGCCCTTTGCGCGTCCCTTTATTAAATATACTCCTGCCTGGTCTCGCTCCTTTACACCTACGATACAGTCGAAAAGAAAGCAGATTGCAAAGATGAAGCTTATCCCAATAAAAACTCTTATCGAGGATAAGAAGCTTTTGTTGGTGGATGATTCCATTGTCCGCGGTACACAGCTTGGAGAAACAACTGATTTCCTCTACGAATGCGGTGCGAAGGAGGTTCACATAAGAACAGCCTCCCCTCCGGTTATGTACGGCTGCAGGTACCTCAACTTTTCTACCTCATCTTCCGAAATGGAGCTTATTACAAGAAGAGTTATAACAGAAATAGAAGGAAAAGAGCCTGACCAAAATACAATATATGAATATTCGGTTCCCGGCAGTGAAAAGTACAACAAAATGGTTGAAAGAATACGTGAAAAGCTTAATTTTACTTCCCTTGAATATCTGCGCCTTGACGATATGCTTGCATCCACAGGCGTTGATTCGGAAAAGCTTTGTACTTATTGCTGGAACGGAAAGGAATAAGAAAAACAGGTTGGATTTCAACCTGTTTTTCTTATTCGGTGATATAAATTCCTTCGGATTTTGTGATGTTCCCCTTCGGGGAGTGATATGTTGCAAGCAACGTTATATGTCCTGCGGGACATTAAGGTTGAAAAATTACATTGTTTATGATAGAATAGATTTAACAAGGTTAAATCTATTCATCGATATAAATCTCTTGCGAGATTTTCGATATGTCATAAATGACTCGATATGTGCTAAAGCACTCGATATGTTGCCTTACGGCAACGAGAATTTATATCATATCGAGTTTTGAGCGAAGCGAGAAACATATCGATTTTACGACAGTAAAAATATCGAGCAAACGGAGTTTGCATATCGATAAAAAAGCTTGGCATCTAAATTGTTTACTAATTATAGAATGACTCCAAGGAGGTATATGCTATGAGTTTGAACAATACGCCTAAGGGCGAGAGACTGCACATAGGCATTTTCGGCAGACGAAATGCGGGAAAATCCAGCATTATAAATGCGCTTACAAATCAGGATATTGCCATTGTAAGTTCTGTTTTGGGTACAACTACAGACCCTGTTTACAAGGCTATGGAATTACTTCCCGTAGGTCCTGTTATGATTATAGATACACCCGGTATTGACGATGAGGGCGAGTTGGGTGCAGAAAGAGTTAAAGCAAGCTACCGTGTTCTCAATAAGTGCGATATTGCGCTTGTAGTTATAGACGGGGTTGACAAGAGTGATGAGGATATAAAGCTGATTGAAAAAATCAAGGAGAAGGATATCCCGTTTGTTATTGCATACAACAAGTGCGACAGCGGAAACATAACTTGTGATGACGGAGTTTGTGTATCGGCGAAAGAAAAGATAAATATTGACCTTTTAAGAGAGGAAATCGTAAAGCTTGCAAATGTTGAAAAGCCTGATAAAAAAATCGTGGGAGATCTGATAAATGCGGGGGATATGGTGCTTCTGGTTGTGCCTGTTGATTCTGCCGCGCCTAAGGGGAGGCTGATACTGCCCCAGCAACAGACAATACGTGATATTTTGGATTCTGATTCAATTGCAGTTGTTGCGAAAGAGGATAAGGTTAAAGAAGCGGTTTTAAAGTATTCGCCCGATCTGGTTATATGCGATTCGCAGATTTTCGGAAAGGTAAAGAATGATGTGCCTGAGAATATTCCGTTGACATCATTTTCAATCCTGTTTGCAAGATATAAAGGCGATTTGGATGCCAACCTTAAGGGTATCGAAAGACTGGATAATTTAAAGGACGGAGATACGGTGCTTGTCAGCGAGGGCTGTACACACCATCGTCAATGCGGTGATATAGGCACAGTTAAGATGCCTGCATGGATAAAAAAGCACACAGGATGTGATATCGGATTTGAATTTACCCAGGGGGGAGAGTTCCCTGAGAATTTGAGTAAGTATGCATTGGTTGTCCATTGCGGAGGCTGTATGCTGAACGAAAAGGAAATGAAATACCGCATTGCCTGCAGTGAAGATTCAGGAGTGCCTGTTGTTAATTACGGCATGGCAATAGCACATATGAACGGGATACTGGAAAGAAGCTTAAAGCCTCTTAAATTGAAGTAATATTATCTCCTCAGGTGAATATATAGAGATTGAGGAGGGATAGTACATGAAGAAACTTGTAATAGTTTTAAGTGTGGCTGTTATGGCAATCGGTTGTCTTTGCGGATGCAATACAACAGGAGATGAAATGACAACAGAAGTGACAGAATCTGTTTGGGAATGAAAAGGAGCTTCGGCTCCTTTTTTGTTTGCATATTTTATACGTATGTGATATACTGAAAAGCAGGTGATTGAAATGATAGAAAAAGGAATTTACAGACATTTTAAAGGCAATATGTACGAGGTTTTAGATATTGCAAAGCATTCGGAGACATTGGAGGAGATGGTTGTATACCGTGCTCTTTACAATGAGGGAAGAGTCTGGGTAAGACCTGCTCTGATGTGGGACGAGGTTGTGGAATATAATGGTGAAAAGGTAAAGAGGTTTACAAAGGTATGAAATACAAAAATGTGAAGGAGGGCGTGTTTTTGTCACGCCCTAACCGCTTTGTTGCCCATGTTTTAATTGACGGAAAAGAAGAGGTTGTACATGTTAAAAATACGGGAAGATGCCGTGAGCTTTTAGTGCCGGGTGTTAAGATTTTTCTTGAAGAGGGCGATAACAGTAAAAGAAAAACAAAATATGATTTGATTGCAGTTTACAAAGGCGATGTGCTTTATAATATAGATTCTCAGGCACCAAATAAGGTTTTTGGTGAGTACATTAACACAGCGTTTGAACAGGTTAAGGTTATAAAGCCCGAGTGCGGATATAAAAACTCAAGGTTTGATTTTTATGTGGAATACGAGGATAAAAAGGCTTTTATTGAGGTTAAGGGTGTAACCTTGGAAGAGGATAATGTAATGCTTTTTCCCGATGCGCCCACAGAAAGAGGCGTTAAGCATTTAAAGGAGCTTTGCGAGTGTGTTAAGGAGGGGTATGAGGCATATGCGGTGTTTATAATACAGGCGGATGCGGGAGTGTACTTTACACCGAATACAGAAAGAGACAGAGCATTTTCTGATGCATTGAAAAAGGCTTGTGAAGAAGGAGTTAATATAAAAGCATTTAGATGTGATGTTAAAAAAGACAAGCTTGAAATAAATGAGGAAATGGAAGTAAGGGTAAAATGAAATTTATACATGTTTCGGATTTGCATATTGGAAAGAGGCTGAATGAGTATTCTCTCATTGAGGACCAGAAATATATTTTAAATGAAATTATAAATGTTATAAAAGAAGAAGCACCCGATTGTGTTTTTATAGCAGGGGATGTATACGACAAGAGTGTGCCTTCTGCCGAGGCGGTAAGCCTCCTTGACCTCTTTTTAGGCAAGCTTGCCCAAACGGGCGCAAAGGTTTTTATCATAAGCGGTAACCATGATAGTGCTGAGAGAATTGCTTACGGTACAGAGGCTTTTAAAAAACAGGGGATTTATATTTCACCGGTTTTTGACGGCACAATTTCAAAATGTGAAATGAATGATGAATACGGCAGGGTGAATGTGTATCTTTTACCCTTTATTAAGCCTGCCCATGTAAAAAGATACGCTTATCCCAATGGGGACAAAAATGACCCAAAAGTGTACGCCCCCATTGGGCAGGAGGTCGAAAGCTATACCGAAGCGGTTGACGCGGTTGTAAAAAGCCTTGGCGTAAATGAAAAGGAAAGAAACATTATCCTTGCCCATCAGTTTGTAACGGGTGCAGAGCGGTGCGACAGTGAAGAAGTTACTGTAGGCGGACTGGACAATGTTGAAGGCTTTGTTTTTGACCCGTTTGATTATGTGGCATTGGGGCATATACATAAAAGCCAGAAGATAAAAAGAGAAACAATGCGTTATTCGGGTACGCCTCTTAAATATTCCGCAAGTGAAGCAACTGACACAAAGAGTGTTATCGTGGGCGAAATAAGAGAAAAGGGGAATGTTGAAATAAGAGAAATTCCTCTTATGCCCCTGCGTGATTTTATTGACATAAAGGGCAAGCTTGACGATATTTTGAAAAGCGAAAACAAAAAGGATTTTGTGCGCATTACCTTAACTGACGAGGATGCGGTTGTTGACGCCTACGGAAAGCTTAAGATAAACTATCCGTTTATGACAGAGTTGTTGTTTGAGAGAAAATACAAGGCTGATTTTCAAAGGTCGGAATATCGTGAAGATAAAAGTGAGAGTGAAAAGTTTTTTGACTTTTACAGGATGATAAACGGAAAAGAATTAACCGATGAGCAGTATAAGATTGCAGGAGAAATTATTGAAGATATAAAGGGGGGGAGAGCATGAAGCCTTTATATTTGAAGATGCAGGCATTCGGACCTTACAAAGGGACTGTTGAGATTGATTTTGAACGTATCGGAGGAGGGCTCTTCCTTATAACAGGCGATACGGGTGCAGGTAAAAGCACTATATTTGACGCCATAAGCTTTGCACTTTTCGGGACGGTATCGGGAGGTAAGGACAGGAAAAGCACAAAGACCTTAAGAAGTGATTTTGCAGAAGCGGACGTAAAGACATCGGTTGAATACGAGTTTTTGTACCGGGGCGAAAAATACAGGATTGAAAGAGTGCCCGAATATAAAAGGGCAAGTAAACGGGGAAGCGGAGAGACAACGCAAACAGCCGACGCAACCATTATTATGCCTGACGGCACAGCCATAACAGGTGTTGACAAGGTGGGGGAAAAGGTTGTTGAAATAACAGGTGTTGACCAATCCCGGTTTTCCCAGATTGCAATGATTGCTCAGGGCGATTTCAGGAAAATACTTACGGAAAAAAGCCGTGACCGCTCGGAATTATTCAGAAGAATATTTGATACGTCTATTTATGAAGAATTCCAGAGAAGGCTTTTTGAGGTGCTCTCGGATGCTGAGGCGGAAAGGAAAAACGCAACGGAGAAAATAAGGGAGCTTCTTTCATCGGTTATATGCGAAGAAAATAATGAATGCTATGAAAAAATTCTGAAGGCAAAGGAAAATATTTATGACCCCGAATGCATGCTTGAGGCTTTGAAGGAGCTTGTTTCTGAGGACGAGGGTAAGGTTACGGAAGCAGAAAAAGAGATTGAAATAAGTGAAGGGCTACTTAAAGAATTGCACCTTAAGATAACTAACGCAAGGGAAATAAATGCCGCAATTGCCCGAACAAATGCCCTGAAGAAAGAGGTTTTTTTGCTTGATGCAAGAGACGATGAATTTAAGGCAAAAAGACGGCAGATGGAAACGGGCGAAAGGGCGCGTGTGGTTTATCTTGCCGAGGAAAAACTGACAGGTGCAAAAACAAAGTATGACCAGTTATGCCTTGCGGCAAAGGAAAAAGAACAGGCAATAGCTGATAAAAAGGATTGTGAAAAGAAGGCCCGGAAGGCTTTGGAGGATGCGATGGCGGAAAATGAAAATACACAGGCTTTAAAGGAAAAGGCTGCTGTTATTTCCATCTTGTTGCCTGATATAAAGATAGTTAAAGAAAAAAGAGAGCACATATCCCGTGAGGAAAAGCAGTATATTATATTAAGAGATAACGCTCTGTTACTTAACGAAAAATATTCGCATCTCAGAAGGGCATATTTTGACAATCTGGCAGGAGTTCTGGCGATGGAGCTTACAGATGGTGAGCCGTGCCCTGTCTGCGGAAGCGTTGAGCACCCTTCCAAGGCGGTGCTTTCTGACGGAGAGATAAGCCGTGTGGCTCTGGATAAGGCGGAAAAGGATGCAAGGCTTGCCGATGAAAAGCACAGTGAAAAGGCCCGCGAGATTAACAAAATAAAGGGCGAGCTTGACGAAATTGAAAAGAGACTTTCTGAAAACGCCGATATCAACATTGAAGATGTGGATGGTGCATATGAAGAATACACAAATATGCTTGAAGAAGTGAAGAGGAGCATTGATAAAAACGAGGGCAGTGTAAAAAAGGCTGAAGAAAAGCTTAACGGGATTAAAAATTCTCTTGCAGCCCTTACGGGAGAACTGGGTGCTATACTTAGTTCTGCTGAGGAATACAAGGAAGAAACAGAACGATTTGAAAAAGCATTTAATGCTTCACTGAAGGAAATGGGATTTGATACCTATGACGAGTACTGTAGTTGCCTTTTGGGTGAAGCGGAAATCAGGAATTTGAGAAGGGATATAACAGAGTATGAAAAGCTTCTTCTTGAAAAGCGTACGGCACTTTCCGAAGGGGAAAGAATTACCGAAGGAAAAGAGCTTGTTGATACATCCCTTCTTATTGAAGAGGAGAATGTAAAGACTCTTATGAGAAAAGAGGCGACAGAGACAAGGGATGCTCTGAGGCTGAAAATTGACACAAATTTGAAGCTTGCATCGGCGCTTACAAGAGAAGCTGAGGCGGGCAAGGATGCGGAAAAGAAATATCTGACGGTAAAGGAATTATCCGACACTGCAAACGGAAGGATAACAGGTAACCGCATTACCTTTGAGGCATATGTTCAGCAGTATTATTTTGGTATAATCGTGGAAAAGGCAAATCTGAGGCTTGAAAAAATGACGGGAGGAAGGTTTTCCTTAGAGACAAAGACAGGCGGCGGTACAAAGGGACAGGGCGGACTTGACCTGGAGGTTTTTGACCGAAACACAGGTAAAAAGAGAGATGTATCGACCCTTTCGGGCGGTGAAGGCTTTATGGCATCACTTTCCCTGGCGCTTGGTTTGAGCGACATGATACAGGAAAAGAACGGCGGTATAAGGCTTGATACCCTTTTCATTGATGAAGGCTTCGGCACCCTTGATGAAACGCATCTTTCAAAGGCTGTTGAGATACTTATGAGTCTTTCGGATAATGACCGCTTGGTGGGTATTATTTCACATGTGAGCGAGCTGAAGGAGAAGATTGATAAAAAGATAGTTGTAAAGAAGCTTTCTGACGGATCGAGCAATGTAATTATGGAGGTATAATTCAATTAGGAATGAGGAATCAGGAATGATGAAGTATAAAGAGGCAAGCTTATCAGAGATTGAAGAAATCTATATTACTCATATGAAAAATGACTTTCCGCCTGCGGAATTAAAACCGCTTGAGGCAATTAAATATTCGGTGAGCATGGGATGGTACAGGATGTATCTTGCATACGACGAGGGCGGCGTGAAGGGGTATGCCTGTGTTGCAGACTGCACAGAGGGGTTTGGCTTTCTGGATTACTATGCAATTGTGAAGGATTACAGAGGTACGGGTGTAGGAACTGAGTTTTTCAGAAAGCTTAAGGATATGACCGATTTTTCCTGTATTATCCTTGAAACTGAGAGCGTGGAAAGCAGTAAAAATCAGGAAGAGGAATTTATAAGAAAGAGGAGAATAGCTTTTTACGAGAGGTCAGGCTGTGTTAATACGGGATGTATGTATAACGTGTTTGGTGTTGAATATAACGTTTTCATAAACAATGATATTGAATTGACACCTGATTTTCTGGCAAAGCTATTATCAGCATATGAATATGCATATGCCGCCATATTGCGCAGAGATGATAAGGATTATATCCGAAGGATAAAGTGAATGAGCAATTAGTCATTAGCAATGAGCAATTAAGGAAGGAATTTTGCATGCAAAATTCGATTTTATAGTTGAATTTATTCTTTAACAATGGTATAATATTTAAGATAAAAATACCGAGGAGGAATCTATATGGAAAGAACATATATAAAAGATGCGGTTGCAAAGTGCGGGAAGGTAAAAATCCAGGGCTTTGTTGACATCATCAGAGATACAAAGTATGTTGTGTTTATTATCCTTAAGGACATTACGGGCACAATTCAGGTTACAATCGAAAAGGAAGGCAACGAAGCACTTCTTTCTAAGGTTGAAGGCTTAACTGCTGACAGCGTTATCACGGTAGTCGGTAATGCAGTAGCAAGCGAATATGTAAAATTAAACGGTGTTGAGGTTATTCCCGAGGATGTTGTTGTTGAATCCTTGGCTGATGCTCTTCCCATCAACCGTAAGGAAATCCCTGCTACAAAGAAAAAGGCGGCTGTTGAACGCTCTTCCATCGACCAGAGAATTGACTACAGATGGATTGACCTTCGTACAGAAGAAAACCAGCTTATGTTCAAGGTGCAGACTGCTATGGTTAATGCAATGAGACAGTTTTTAATCGAAAAGAACTTCATTGAAATCCATTCTCCCAAGCTTATCGGTACAGCAAGTGAGTCGGGCAGTGATGTGTTCGAGGTTAAGTACTTTGACCGCTTTGCATACCTTGCACAGAGCCCTCAGTTCTACAAGCAGATGGCTATGGCTTCAGGATTTGAAAGAATTTTTGAGGTTGGCCCCGTGTTCCGTGCCGAAAAGAGCTTTACAAGCAAGCATACAACAGAATTTACAGGCTTCGACCTTGAATTTAGCTATATTGAATCCTTCCGTGATGTTATGAAGATGGAAGAAGAATTACTTGCATATATGCTTAAAGAAGTTAAGGAAAAGTACGGCGATGAGATTAAGGAGCTCTTCGGTATCGAGGTTGTTGTTCCCACAACACCTTTCCCCACAGTTAAGCTTGCTGACCTCTATGACGAGCTGGAAAAGGAATTTGGTTATACAGTTCCCGAAGAAGAAAAGAACGACCTTACTACAGAGGCTGAAAAATTAAGCTACGAATGGGTAATGAAGAAGTACGGTCACGAATTCCTTTTCGTAACAGACTTCGGCCCCGAAAAGAGAGCTTTCTATCATATGAGAGATGAAAACGGTATTCCTCAGGGCTACGACCTTATCTGGAGAGGCGTTGAAATCACAACGGGTGCACAGAGAGAACACCGCTATGAACAGTTGGCTACTCAGGCAGCAGAAAAGGGCTTGAAGGCAGACGTTGAATTCTACCTTGAATTCTTCAAGTATGGTTGTCCTCCTCACGGCGGCTTCGGTATCGGCGTTGACAGAATGACAATGCTCCTTTTGGGTCTCCACATCAAGGATGCTATGTTCATCTTCCGTGGGCCCAACAGACTTAATCCCTAAGTCTGTGAAGTAATAGGGAATAAGTAATGTGAACATCCTGTTGATGAAAACCAACAGGATGTTGTTTTGTTTGACAATAAATTCCGTAGGTGGTACAATTGTCACATGTGGTTTGAAGGGGCGGTTTTTTATGAAAAATAAATTTTTTAAAACAATCAGTATAATACAGGCCCTTGTGTTGCTGCTTGGCTTAAGCGTGTTTACAATGCCCATGACGGCAGATGCGGATTCTTTGGGTGTTACACCTTCGGATGCATACCGTAGCAGTGTGTATTATCAACGTGCCTGCGCTGCCTATAGTAGTTATGCAGACCCCGTAACTCGCTTTGTTCAGGTGGCATTGAGCCAGACAGGCTATAAGGGCGGTACGTATTCGGGCGACTGGTCAGGCGTTGGCGGCAGTAACGGAAAGGGCGGACCCTATACCGAATACAGCAGATTTATGGGGGTAGATGGGCAGCAATGGTGCGCATCCTTTGTATCATGGTGTGCAGCTGCGGCAGGTATACCTACAGATGTAATATCCCGTTATGCAGGCGCAGGCGATTGGAGAAAATGGCCCGGAAACGGTACTTTTACATTCCTTTGGTCAAACAACTTCACCACATATGTGGATTATAAGCCTCAGGTTGGTGATTTGTGTATGTATATGCCTTATCACGATGTTTCAGGCTGCCAAAAGCATTATAATGCCAACAGTCCGACGTCTCATGTTGTAATTGTGGCATGGGTTTCCGATACAAAGAATGCCGATGGCAGCTATACCTTTACAACAATTGAACGCGGTTCATCTACTGATGGTAATATTGTTGCTTCAAACACATTGACAACAAAAACTACACGCACAAGCGCAGGTACCTGTGCTTGTGGATTGCAGACTCCTGCAAATCAGTATTCGTATACGGTACAGGGCTTTTACCGCCCCAACTGGAGCCTGATGGGTGATACGGTGTTGGCAAGTGGTAAGTATGATGGTATTACTTGGGAAATTGATTCAAATTATACCCTTACAATAACCGGAACGGGAGAAATGACACAAATGCCATGGAGAGATAGCTATAACAATCTTATGTCACAGATAAGAACAATAAAGATTGGCGAAGGTATCACTTCAATTGGAGCATATGCATTTCAGGATTGTTCATCTATAACGGGGGTTACTATACCCGGTAGCGTGAAGAATATAGGACGTGATGCATTCAATAATTGTACGTCACTTAAGACAGTTTACATTTCTGAGGGCGTTGAGGTCATTGGAGATAATGCATTCTTTAATTGCATCAGTCTTTCTTGGGTTAATATTCCCGAAAGTATCACGAAAGTTGGACATTCAGCTTTTCAGAATTGTTCTTCGTTGACGAGTGCAACACTTCCTGCAGGTGTTGAATTGGGGTCATTGATATATACTGACTGCAGTAATGTGAATAATATAGTGATTGAAGAAGGTGTTGAAGCTATACCGTCCTACACTTTTTATGGTACGGCAATTACCTCTGTCAATATTCCCGAAAGTGTGACAGGTGTTGGTGCAAATGCATTTGGAAATTGCACAAGGCTGACGGATGTATACTTGTCTGTATCGCAGAGTAAATGGGAGAATAGTGTTACGGTAGGTGATAAGGCTTTCCCTGATGGTGTTAGCTTCCATTATAAATATCCCGAGCTTCAGTTTAAGGTTGAGAATATAAATGGTAATGAAGTAGTTCTTGCATGGAATCATATCGGCGGAGTATTGTACTCAGTCAAAATTTATGCCGAAAACGGTCTCAGGATAAAGTCATATACACTCAGCGATGCAGGGGCAGTCAACGGAAAAATCACACTTACAACTACACTTGAAAGCGGTAAATACCGTGCGGGAATAACAGTTGATTCTCAGGCATCAAACCATGATGCGGAAATTGAATTTGAAGTTAAGAACAAGGACAGCGAAAATTACAAGGTGGAAAGCCTTTCCGGCACAGTTGTAAACGGCAGATTTTTCGCCGAGGTTGAGGTTGTCAATGTAACTGACAGAAACGAGGCTGATACTGTTATAATTGCAGTTTACAAGGATGATGAAATGATTGACTATGTTTATATGAAAACCGATTTGCCTAAGGGACAGACTGTTGTATTCGGCGGAATGCTTGAAGGCGTTGAGGGTGCTACACTTAAGGCTTTTGTATGGGACAGCATTCAGGACATGAAGGCACTGAGCAATGTAGTGGAAAAATGATGAAAAATGGCGGGAAAACCCGCCATTTTTCTGTTACTTTTGGTTGACTTTGGAAATACTTTGGTATATAATGATTAAATGAATATTAACAATGGGGGAATTGGGTATGAACAAGGTTTATATTCCCGATGGTTACAAGCCCAAGCTTGACCAATATGAAACACAGAGGGCAATTTCTTATATTAAGTCTACCTTTCAGAAGGAATTTGCCAATGAATTGAATTTGAAAAGAGTGTCCGCACCGCTTTTTGTAACGGAAGACAGCGGACTTAACGATAATTTAAGCGGTGTTGAGCGCCCTGTAGCGTTTGATGTGCCTGCAGTTGGTAAGAATGCTCAGATTGTACATTCTTTGGCAAAGTGGAAAAGACTGGCTCTTAAAAGGTATAATTTCCACGTGGGTAATGGTTTATATACGGATATGAATGCAATCAGACGTGATGAAGAATTAGATAACCTTCATTCTATCTATGTTGACCAGTGGGACTGGGAGAAGATAATTACCCCCGAAACAAGAAATGAAGATTATTTAAAGCTTGTTGTTAAAGGCATTGTAAGAGCAATCTGCAATACAAACGATAGATTGAAGGTTAATTTCCCTCAGCTTAATGCAAATCTTTCACCTGATGTGAAGTTTGTAACTACACAGGAATTAGAGGATATGTATCCCGGACTCAGCGGTAAGGAAAGAGAAAACGCCATTACAAAGGAATACAGAACAGTGTTTATTATGGGCATAGGCGGAGTGTTAAAGAGCGGTAAAAAGCACGATAACAGAGCACCCGACTATGATGACTGGTCATTAAACGGCGATATCTTCTTCTGGAACGATACACTTGATTGTGCGGTTGAAATATCCAGTATGGGTATCCGTGTTGATAAGGAAGCCTTGGACAGACAGCTCACTGTAGCCAATTGCGACGATAGGCGAGAGCTTATGTTCCATAAAATGCTCTTAAATGACGAGCTGCCTCTTACAATCGGCGGCGGTATCGGTCAGAGTCGACTTTGTATGCTTATGATGGGCTGTGCCCATATAGGTGAGGTACAGTCAAGCATCTGGGATGATGAAACCGTAAGAGTGTGCGAGGAAAGAGGAGTAACGCTGCTTTGATGCTCCCAAGGAGTTTGATTAGGTAATTGCAACATTTTTATAAGGTACGGGGACACACCCGCTCATTCATTTTCACTTAATGCGTGGAAATCCGAATTTGTGGGCTGACGGTGGGTCGGGAATGCAACACTCCCTCAGTCAGCTTCGCTGACAGCTCGTGGAAATTTGCAACACTCCCTCAGTCAGCTTCGCTGACAGCTCCCTCGGGGAGGGAGCCTACAAAGTGGTTCTACGTTAAATTTGCGGGAGCCGATATGAAAGGAAGATTAATATGAAAACATTAGTAAAAGATATATTTAAAAATCCGGCAGCTTATGCGGATAAGGAGATTAAGGTTTCAGGTTGGGTGAGAACACTTCGTTCCTCCAACGTATTCGGCTTTATCGAACTCAACGACGGTACTTTCTTCAAGAGTATCCAGGTTGTTTTTGAAAGCGAATTTCTGGAAAATTATAAGGAAATTGCATCTCAGAACGTTGGTGCGGCACTTAATGTAGTTGGTACACTTGTTCTTACACCCGAGGCAAAGCAGCCCTTTGAAATCAAGGCAAAGTCCATCGAGGTTGAAGGTACATCCACACCTGACTATCCTTTGCAGAAGAAGAGACATACAAAGGAATATTTGAGAACAATTGCTCATCTTCGTCCCAGAACAAACCTTTTGTCTGCGGCATTCAGAGTAAGAAGCGTAGCGGCATACGCTATTCACAAGTTCTTCAATGAGCGTGGCTTTGTATACACTCATACTCCCATCATCACAGCAAGTGACTGTGAGGGTGCAGGCGAAATGTTCCGTGTTACAACAATGGATATGGAAAATGTACCTATGAAGGACGGGGCTGTTGACTATTCTCAGGACTTCTTCGGTAAGAGCGCAAACCTTACTGTATCAGGTCAGCTTAGTGCTGAAACATTTGCTATGGCATTTCGTAACGTTTATACATTTGGTCCTACATTCCGTGCTGAAAACTCCAACACAACCCGCCATGCGGCAGAATTCTGGATGATTGAGCCCGAAATTGCGTTTGCAGACTTAAATGACGATATGGCACTTGCTGAAGATATGTTAAAGTACATGATTAACTATGTTTTGGAAAATGCAAGTGAAGAAATTGAATTCTTCAATCAGTTTGTTGACACAGGCCTGAAGGAAAGATTGCAGTTTGTAGCATCCTCCGATTTTGGCAGAGTAACATATACAGATGCTATTGAAATCCTCAAGAAGAACAATGATAAGTTTGAATATCCCGTAGAATGGGGTAGTGACTTACAGACAGAGCATGAAAGATATCTTACGGAGGAAGTATTCAAGCGCCCTGTTTTCGTAACAGATTATCCCAAGGAAATCAAGGCTTTCTATATGAGATTGAACGATGACGGAAAAACTGTTGCGGCTATGGACTGTCTTGTTCCCGGTATCGGCGAAATCATCGGCGGCAGCCAGAGAGAAGAGCGTTATGACGTGCTGGTAGAAAGAATGAAGGAAATGGGTCTTAACGAGGAGGATTACTGGTGGTATCTTGACCTCAGAAAGTACGGCGGAACAAAGCATGCAGGCTACGGCTTAGGCTTTGAAAGAGCGGTTATGTACTTAACCGGTATCGACAACATCCGTGACGTAATACCTTATGCAAGAACTGTTGGTAACGCTGAATTCTAATACAAAAAAGATGCAGGCAACGGAAAAAATCCTTGCCTGCTTTTGTTGTTTATACGAAGGTGTAATAAGTGAAGAAAATAATTGAAACAATTAAAAACAGTATAGATAAAAATATTATAATTATTTCTTTGTCACTGTTATTGATGAGTGTTGTGCTTTTTGATATTTCACAGCTTATTTCAATGCAGAGCTTTAGTGCACTTGCTTTCGGGTTTACACATTTTATGCCATTTCTGCTTTTTGTTGTGATTGTATTGACTATAAGCTTAATCCTTTACGGTGTAGCGGGAAAACTGACGGCAGTGTGGATTGTAACGGCGCTTGGTGTAGTTTTAATTACTTTAATCAATTTTTATAAAATGCAGATTAACGGAATGCCTCTTATGTTAAGTGAATTTTCCATGGCGGGCGAGATGTGGAAGATTATGCAGTTTGCGCTCCCGCAGATAAAAGTTTCGTCCATTACGGCGTTTTCGCTGTTTCTGACTGTTTTAATAACAGCAGTAACGGTTTTTGCGGATATAAAGCTTAAAGCACATAAGTTTTTCAGGATGGGTGCTTTAATTACCGGAGTGGGACTTGTGCTTGTTATGGAGGTTTTTACTGTAGGACACATATGGGCAAAGGCATGTACAGGCGATGCGGTAAGCCAGAGCGAGCGCATTGAAGAGTGCGGTGTTATAACTGCTCTTTACTGCACATGGGAGGATAGCAGATTTGATAAGGCTCCACAGATAAGCGATGATGTTTTGTTATGGATAGATAACTATTCGGGGAAAGAAAATGATACACCCGATGAAGAAAAGGTTAATGTAATTTTTCTTATGTCGGAGAGCTTTTTTGACATAACAAAGCTTGATAATCTGACCTTTAAAAAGGACCCGTTGCCTAATTTTCATGCGCTTGCTGAAAAGTATGCTTCAGGTGAATTTATTTCAACCTCATATGCAGGCGGAACAGGAATGGTTGAAATGGAGCTTTTGTCGGGGATATGCGGACCTCTTTTAAAGGAGTCTGATTCTCTGCCTTATCTTGACAAGAAGGTTTATGCTTCTATGCCTTGCATCGGCGATGTGTTTAAAATAAACGGCTATCGCCGTGAGTTTTTACATTCGTTTTCCAATGAGTTATATAACCGCTCACATATTTATGATGCATGGGGCTTTGACAGCGTGCGGTTTGAAGAAAGCTTCCCCATTGACACTGAGCGGAGCGGGGGATATATATCTGATATGGCATTGTCGGAGGAAATAATTTCGGTATATGAAAATAAGGGTGACAAGCCGCTTATGCTGTATGCCGTATCTATGGAAAATCATCAGCCCTACGGGAAAGACAAGTACCCCGGGAAAAGCGGCTTTAACATAAAAAGTGACCAGCTTACAAAAGAAGAACTTGATGAGGTGGATGCACTCGTTTACGGACTTAATAATGCCGATGCGGCGCTTGGGTATCTTACAGAATATTTCGACAAGGCTGATGAAAAGGTGATGATAGTATTCTGGGGCGACCATTTGCCCAATCTTACAATGCCCGACGGGGAAAGTCTTTATGAGAAGATAGAATATTACACCAAAGAAGGTGTCGAACTAGGCTTGCCTGATCAGCTGGTGAAAGCCCTTTGTACGGATTATGTTATCTGGACAAACTACGAAACAGACATCCCTGACAGAACCCGTGGGAATACACTTTTTGGCATGGAAATTGCGAAATTGGCAGGACTTGAGCTTACGGATTACTATGCTTGGCTTGATGAATATATGTCGGATTGTTATATGATGTATTCTGCAGGCTTGTACGTTGACGAAAAAGGAAGCGTTACACCCTGGATTCCACCTGAGGTTAAGGAGAAATTTGATAACTACAAAGCAGTCATTTATGACATTGTATATAAAGGTAATACCTTATTTGAAAAATACAGATAACAGAAAACAGAAAAATGCAGTCCAAACGGACTGCATTTTTCTGTGAATAAAACAAACTGCCCGAAGAGCAGTTTGTTCCAAAACTATTCACTTTTCACTATTACCTATTCACTTAAAAAGCAAAGCTTTTTACTCGTCCCAGTTGTGATACACGTTCTGTACGTCGTCGTTGTCATCAAGCATTTCAAGAAGCTTATTCATCTTCTTAAGGTCTTCTTCGTCTGTAAGCTCAACCATTGTCTGGGGAACCATTCTTACTTCTGCAGTTACGAAGTTATAATCCTTACCTTCGCTGAGTGCTTCATAAACAGTGGAAAAAGCTGTGGGGTCTGTGAGAATTTCAAAGAATTCGTCCTCACTTGTAAAGTCATCTGCACCTGCATCGAGGGCTGCCATCATAAGCTCATCTTCATCAATGTCGCCATCGTTTTCAATTACGATAACGCCCTTCTTGTCGAACATGAAGCTTACACAACCATTCTGACCTAAATTACCGCCGTATTTGTCAAAGTAGTGACGTAAATCTGCTGCTGTACGGTTACGGTTGTTTGTAAGTGTTTCAACAATAACTGCAACACCGCGGGGACCGTAGCCTTCGTATGTGATTTCTTCGTAATCAGCACCGCCTGTTTCGCCTGATGCCTTTGCAATACAACGCTGAATATTATCGTTAGGCATATTGTTTGCTCTTGCCTTAACAATAGCGTCCTTAAGCTTGCTGTTACTGTCGGGGTCGGGACCGCCTGCTCTTACTGCTACCGCCAATTCACGACCGATTTTTGTGAAAAGGTTTGCTCTCTGCGCATCAGCCTTACCCTTTTTATTTTTTATATTTGCCCATTTGGAATGTCCTGACATATATAGTCCTACCTTTCTACGTAACAAAGGGCTGTGCATTATTGCCAGCCCTTTGAAAAGCTTTAATTATTCTTCTTCTGCAACCTGTGTTGTTTCTACAGCCTTTGTCTGAGCGTCCTGACGAAGCTCTACACGCATAGCACGGATTGTTTCCTGGCTCTTGTTGAGTGCTGCTTCACTGTCGGAAAGAATCTTGTCGATGTACTGTCTTGCACCGAGACGGAGCTCACGGGAATTCTTCTGTGCGGAAGCGATGATGCTGTTTGCCTGTTCGTAAGCACGCTTTGTGATAGCGTGTTCGTCAACAAGCTGTGCAGCCTTTTCTTCGCCCTGCTTGATGATTGCGTCAGCTTCTTCCTTAGCTTCTGCAAGAATTCTCTTTCTGTCATCCTTAATCCATCTTGCCTGCTTCAAATCGTCGGGGAGACGGAGACGGATATCTTCAATGGAAGCAAGAAGGTCTTCCTTATCGATGATTGCTCTGTTTACGATGGGAATATTCTTAGCGTTTTCCACCTTATCTTCGAGAACATCTAAAATTTCGAGTATTTCCATGATTTATTCCTCCTAAATGTTTAAAATTTGCTATGATATAAAAATTATTATTCAAATGTAACAAAGGTTATCATAACCCTGCCGTAACGGCGCTGTTTTAAAACCTCAAACTGAGAGGGGATAGAAGGGGGAGCGTTTTCGCTGTCCCATTCAAGAATAATTATACCCTCAGGGTTTAAAAGACTGTTTTCATAAATGGAGTTAAGGCATTTTTCATAAAGTCCGCCCTGATATGGCGGGTCAAGAAAAATCAGGTCAAAGGTTTTATCAGATGTTTTTAAATACTCAAGAGCATTTTTGCAGTGAAATGCTGACTTGTCCGTAAGACGGGCAGAAGCAACATTCTTCTTTACAATATCCATAGCGCTATGATTCATCTCTACGAAAACTGCATCACTGCTGCCTCGGCTTAAGCATTCGATACCCAAAGCACCGCTGCCTGCGAACAAATCAAGCACTGTTGCCTGATTGATATATGGTGTAAGCATAGAGAAAAGCGCTTCTTTAACCCTATCCAATGTAGGCCGTGTGTCCAGTCCGTCTAAGGATGAAAGCTTTAAACCTCTTGCACTGCCGGAAATAACTCTCAAATTGACCTCTCCCGATTAACTTATTGTGCAGGGCACAATAATACCATTATTATATTTTATTTTACATTATACCTGACAAAAGTCAAGTGTTTTTTGAATAAAAATTCAGAAAAAAGGGACACACCCATTCATTCATTTTCTATATGGCGGGTGAAAATGCAGCATGATAGCTGACGGCGGGCAGGGTATGTCCCTTTTTCATTAAAATTCAAGTGTTTTTTCGGCAAAATACAAAATTATTCTGTTACACGTCTTGCACCTAAATAATGTTTTGTATAGTAGTTTGCACCTAAGGACGAAATTGTAACAGACTTTGCTCTGCCGCTTGATGCATGGATAAAGTTGCCGTCGCCAATATATATACCGACATGAGCTACGCCCGAAGTGTTGGGCGACTTGAAGAAAACGAGGTCACCTGCTACAAGATTTGTCTTTTCGACACTTTTGCCGTAATTATACTGCTGGCCCGATTGATGGGGAAGGCTGATGCCGAAAAGATTCATTATGTACATTGTGAAACCGCTGCAGTCGAAGCTGTCAGGTCCTGATGCTGCCCATACATATGGTCTGCCCATATAATTTTTCGCCTCAGCTATTATTGCTTCGCCCAAAAGACGCGCCTCTTCGCCCGGAGGCTCGGGAGCATGGGGAACAGTAACAAGGGGGGCAGAATTATATGTGATTGAATCGTTTTCATATTCTTCATCACCATAGAGTGATAAATCTGATTCCACAGGTGTCATTGATACATATTCAGCCTTGGCATAGCCTGTTATACCGTCGGTTGCCTTTATATGATACCATATGCCATCGTATGCCAGAATTTCAATGCATGTCCCCATAGGGAGTTTTGCGATAGAATCAGAATTGACACTTGTTGTTGAACGGATATTAAGGCTTGTTGCATTGATATAGCCATATACAACATAAGGTGTTTCAACCGCTAAGGATAAGTCAAGAGATATATAATCTGCACTTACATAGCCAATCTGACCATTCTCATAGCTGATTTTATACCACGCGCCATCGTATGCCAAAAGCTCAACGACTCTTCCGTAGGGAAGCTGTGTGATTGCATCGGATGATGTGCCTGTAGAAGAACGCACAATAAGGCTCGTTGCCGTTACAACGCCAAAGGTTGCCTCGTCAGGCTCAAGATAATCAGAGCTTACAAAGCCACAGGTACCGTCAGAGAGCTGAATTTTATACCATGCACCGTCGGATGCCAATATTTCAAGCTTGTCGCCATTGTGTACCTTTGTTATTACATCGGATGAAGTTGTCGTGGAGGAACGGACATTAAGTGATGTTGCAGTTACAGTGCCTGTCTGCGCTTCGGCAGAAATACCGACAGCGAGAGCTGTTATCACGGAACATGAAAATGTTAAGATTCGTGATAATAGGTCCATGTTAATCATCCTCCTTTGAAAAAATGTAAAGGGATTAAAAACCCCGAAGTTTATTGAATACGTACCTATTATAATAATAACAAAAAAAGCTCCCCAAGTCAATACAAGGGGAGACTTTTTACAGAAATGTTAACAAAATGTTAAAAACTGATGCGTTTTAATGCGCGGGAGAAGGGGATTCCCAAAAGGTAAATTACTACTGCCTGTCCGATGCCTACGGTAAGCATACTGAAAAGGACGATGGGGACAGGATTAACCTGAGAAATGTCGGAATAAATAAAGGGGACATATGCGCCAACGATAAGTGCATTCAAAATAACGGGCGGAAAGAGGGATAAATAGATGTTATCGGTCCTTTTACTTATAAAACGGGTAAGAACAGCCGCTGTAAAAGTTGTAATTGAGCCTAAAATTACGTCAATTAAAAGTGCGCCGCCAAGTAAATTGGCAATTACACAACCGATGAAGAGACCCAATATTGCTTCGGGAATAAAGATGGGGAGCACACAGAGTGTTTCGGACACTCTTAACTGTATACTGCCAAAGCTTAAAGGCTTTAAGAAAAAGCAGAGTGCGGCATAGAACGCGGCGATGACTGCAGCGCGTGATAGTTGTTTTACTGTTAATTTCATTTTGATTACTCCTTTTTTGTGACAAAAAAAGATGGGCATAGCTATCCCATCCCAAAAAGTCCCGTAGTTTTGTTTAGTGACAGGATGGATTGAGATGTAGATTGAAACCATGTTGGGTTCGGCTTAAACATCTCGCGAACTGTCATATTGAATTCATATTGAGTATACAGTTTTTTTCTTTTGCTGTCAACAACCTTTTGACAAAATATTCACTCGGTGGTATAATAGCTTATGGGGTGATTTTATGAAACTCGTTTCTTTTGCAATTCCGAGCTATAATTCGGAGGCATATATGGAAAAGTGTATTAATTCTCTTCTTGTTGGGGGAGAAGAGGTTGAAATAATTATAGTAAATGACGGCTCAAAGGACAGAACAGGGGAAATTGCTGATGCATATCAGGCGAAGTACCCTTCGGTTGTAAAGGCGGTACATCAGGAAAACAAAGGCCACGGTGGTGCGGTCAATACAGGACTTAAGCATGCAACGGGTCTTTATTACAAGGTTGTTGACTCTGATGACTGGTTTGACGAGGGTGCGTTTTTAAAGTACCTTTCGGGCATAAGAAAGCTTGTTAATGACGGTACAGTTCCCGATATGATTGCCACCAACTATGTGTATGAGCATGTTGAGGATAATTCAAGTAAGATTATGCGATATACAAATGTTTTCCCGGAGGAAGAGGTTTGCACATGGGAAGAAACAAAAGGACTCAAGACAAGTCAGTATCTTATGATGCATGCGGTTACATACAGAAGAGAAATGCTGATTGAATGCGGTCTGGAGCTTCCTGAGCATACATTCTATGTTGACAATATTTATGTGTATTATCCCTTGCCCTTCGTAAAGAGCCTGTATTATATGAATATTGACCTTTACCGCTATTTTATAGGCAGAAGCGACCAAAGCGTGAATGAAAGCATTATGGCATCCAGGGTTGACCAGCAGGTGAAGGTTACATATATAATGCTTGACTGTCACGATTTAGAGAAAATTAAAGAGCAGAGCTATGTGCTTTATAAGAATATGTTTTCTTCTCTTTCAATGATGATGGTTGTATCGACAATTTTCCTCTATATTGCAGACGGTGAAGAAAATGTTGAGAAAAAGGATAAGCTTTGGAAGTACATAAGGGGTAAGGATCCTCATCTGTATGCAATGCTTAAATATTTTTCTTTGAATGTAATTTCCTCATTCCCCGGCTATCAGGGCAGAAAATTGACTGTGAGTTTGTACAGATTAGCACAAAAAATATACAAATTTAATTAAAATACACAAAAAAGGCAGAAATTTTTTATAGTTTCTGTCTTTTTTGCACAAAAGATGCTTGACTGGATGAATAAAATGCGATATTATGTAAGGAGTTATTAATACGACAAAGAGGAATTGTGATATTCCTCTTGTAATAAAAGGAGGATTTCCAATGGCAAGAAAAATGAAAACCATGGATGGTAATACCGCGGCGGCATGGGCCAGCTATGCATTTACGGATGTGGCGGCTATTTACCCCATTACACCTTCGTCCAACATGGCTGAAGTAACAGACAAGTGGGCAACAGAAGGTAAGAAAAACTTATTCGGCAATACTGTAAAGATTGCTGAAATGCAGTCTGAAGCAGGTGCTGCAGGTGCGGTACACGGCTCACTTACTGCAGGCGCACTTACTACAACATATACTGCGTCTCAGGGTCTTCTTCTTATGATACCCAATATGTATAAAATCGCAGGCGAGCTTTTGCCTTCCGTTATAAACGTTTCGGCTCGTGCTTTGGCAAGTCATGCGCTTTCTATCTTTGGCGACCACCAGGATATTTATGCATGTCGTCAGACAGGCTATGCTATGCTTGCTTCCACCAACCCTCAGGAAGCGATGGATTTAGGTGCAGTTGCTCATATGACAACATTAGAAGCAAAGGTGCCTTTCCTTCATTTCTTCGACGGTTTCAGAACAAGCCACGAGTATCAGAAGGTAGCAGTATGGGATAACGAGGATTTAAGGGATATGGTTCCCTTTGACAAGATTGATGAGTTCAGAAATAAGAGCCTCAATCCTCAGCATCCCGCACAGCGCGGTACTGCACAGAACCCCGACGTATTCTTCCAGGCAAGAGAAGCATCTAATAAATATTATGATGCAGTTCCCGAGCTTTGTCAGAAGTATATGGACAAGGTTAACGAAAAAATCGGTACAGACTATAAGCTCTTTAACTACTACGGCGCTCCTGATGCAGAAGTAGTATTGGTTGCTATGGGCTCTGTTTGTGATACAATCAGCGAAACAGTTGACTACCTTAATGCAAATGGTCAGAAGGTTGGCGTTATCAAGGTAAGACTTTACCGCCCCTTCAGTGCAAAGCATTTTGCGGCGGCAGTTCCTGCTACCTGTAAGAGACTTGTTGTTCTTGACAGAACAAAGGAAGCCGGCAGTATCGGTGAGCCTTTGTATCTTGATGTTTGCGCATCCTGTATGGCTGAAGGAATCAAGGCTGATCTCTACGGCGGCAGATACGGTCTGGCAAGTAAGGATACAACACCTGCACAGATTATTGCTGCATTCAAGAACACAGAAAAGAAGAGATTTACAATCGGTATCAATGATGATGTAACATTTACATCTCTTGAAATTACAGAAAATCCTGACACAACACCTGAAGGTATTACAAGCTGTAAGTTCTGGGGTCTTGGCGCTGACGGTACTGTTGGTGCAAATAAGAACTCTGTTAAGATTATCGGTGACCATACAGACATGAACGTTCAGGCTTACTTTGACTATGACTCCAAGAAGTCAGGCGGTCTTACAGTATCTCACCTTAGATTCGGTAATGCGAAGATTACTTCCACATATCTTATTAACAAGGCTGACTTTGTTGCTTGTCACAAGGCTTCCTACATCAGAAAGTATGACATGGTAACAGATGTTAAGCCCGGTGGTGTATTCCTTCTTAACTGCCCCTGGCTGACAGTAGAAGAGCTTGACAAGAATATCCCCGGTCAGGTTAAGAGATATATTGCGGAAAATAATATTCAGTTCTATGTAATTGACGGTATTGCAATCGGTAAGGAAATCGGTTTAGGCAACAGAATCAATACTGTTCTTCAGTCTGCATTCTTTAAGCTTGCTGATATTATTCCTGCTGAGGATGCAATCCGCTATATGAAGGACGCGGCAACAGCATCCTACTCCAAGAAGGGTGACGATATCGTTAAGATGAACCATGACGCTATTGACGCAGGCTGCGAAAAGGTAGTTAAGGTTGAAGTTCCCGAATATTGGAAAAATGCTGAAGATGAGGTTCTTACAGCTAAGGTTGAAGGAAACAGCCGTGTTGTTGACTATGTAAATGAAATTCTTATGCCCATCAACTCCTTTGCGGGTAATAAGCTTCCTGTAAGTGCTTTTGAAAAGTACGTTAACGGTGAAATTCCTTCAGGCTCTGCTGCATTTGAAAAGAGAGGCATTGCTATCGACGTGCCCACATGGAATCAGGATAAGTGCTTGCAGTGTAATATGTGTTCTTACGTATGTCCTCATGCAGTAATCCGTCCCATTGCTCTTACAGATGAAGAAGTTAACAAGGCTCCCGAAGGCATGAAGGTTGTTGGAATGAAGCAGTATGACGGCATGAACTATGCCCTGGTTGTTTCCGCTCTTGACTGTACAGGTTGCGGTGCATGTGCCTCCGTATGTCCCGGTAAGTGTCTTGAAATGAAGCCTCTTGACACACAGCTTCAGGAACAGGCATACTTTGATTATGCAGTTACACTTCCCGAAAAGGCTGAAGTTATTGAAAAGTTCAAGGCTACAACAGTTAAGGGCAGCCAGTTCAAGCAGCCTTATCTTGAATTCAGCGGTGCTTGTGCAGGCTGTGGCGAAACACCTTATGCAAAACTCGTTACACAGATTGCAGGCGACAGAATGTATATTGCTAACGCAACAGGCTGTTCCTCTATCTGGGGTGGCAGTGCTCCTGCTACACCTTATACAGTTAACAAGGCGGGCGAAGGTCCTGCCTGGGCAAACAGCCTCTTTGAAGATAATGCAGAATACGGCTACGGTATGTTCCTTGCTCAGAACACACTCCGTAATCAGCTTATCGAAAAGGTAGAAGAAGTTAAGGCAACAGCTGACGATGCTGCTAAGGCTGTTATCGACAAGTTCTTAGTTACAAAGAACGACGGCACAGCTAACAAGGTTGCGGCTGCAGAATTGGTTGAAGTGCTCACAAAGATGGGTACAGAGGAAGCAAAGGAAATCCTTAAGAAGAAGGAATACCTCAATAAGAAGAGTGTATATATCTTCGGTGGTGACGGTTGGGCATACGATATCGGCTTCGGCGGATTGGACCATGTTATCGCTTCTCACCAGGATGTAAACATTGTTGTATTTGATACAGAGGTTTATTCCAACACAGGCGGTCAGGCATCCAAGGCTACACCTACAGGTGCTATTGCTCAGTTTGCCGCTGCAGGTAAGGAAGTTAAGAAGAAGGACCTTGCGGCTATAGCTATGAGCTACGGCTATGTATACACAGCACAGGTTGCTATGGGTGCTAACCCTGCTCAGTGTATCAAGGCATTTGTTGAAGCTGAAAGCTATGACGGACCTTCTATTGTAATTGCTTATGCTCCCTGTATCAACCACGGTATCAAGGGCGGTATGACAGCGGCTCAGGCAGAAGAAAAGAGAGCTGTAGAGGCAGGCTACTGGCACCTCTTCCGTTACGACCCCAGACTGGAAGCAGAGGGTAAGAACCCCTTCCAGTTAGACAGTAAGGAACCCAAGGCAAGCTAT